>JAJZXU010000037.1 GCA_021806235.1 Thermoplasmata archaeon | reverse complement strand
TATAGATAAAAATATAAAAAATTAGGTAAAATTAAAAGTAATTACATCATTTTTTAACAAAAAAACCCTGTTAAAGAAATTTTATGCCTGGTTGGGTAAAAAAGGAAGGGTTATTAGGAAACGTCTAATGTAGTGTTATGGATGACTATTATATAGAAGGCGAAGAGAGGTTTGGAAGGTTTACAACATCATTTTATAATGTTATTGCATGGAGAATGCTGAAAAAATTATACAACTTTACATTAAATGAAATGGACAGTTTAAACCCTGAAACTGTACTGGATATAGGTGCAGGCCCGGGTAAATTAACCATAATGGTTGCTAAAAAGTTTCCTAAGGCTAAAATATATGCTATAGACCCATCAAAATATATGGTAGAAAAGGAAAAAAATAATTTCGAAAAGGCGGGTATTGATGCAACCTGCTCTATGGGAAGCAGCAGGAATATACCATTTGACAATAATTTTGATTTAATTTTTACAAGTTTATCATTACACCACTGGAAGGAAAAGGAAAAGGGTTTTGAAATTATATTAAAAAAATTAAATTTGAATGGTAATTTAATTATAGTAGAATTTTTAAATGATTATTACACATCAATAACACCACAGAAAAAGCACTCATTATCGAAAAACTATGCGGAATCACTAAATTTCGATGGTTTTGAAAAAACGATAGATATTAAAAATAATTTTATTGCATTAAAATTTAAGAGAATAATATAATCATTTATTATTCCATGTGATTTATTATTTCATCAACCCTCTTTTCAATATCTGGATCCATTTTCAGGGTATCTGGCCATTCCCTATTATAATTTTCCCCTTTTGATTTCCTTGTTGCATCTATTCCCATTTTTGAACCATAATTGAATAACCTTGCTGCATGATCCAGACTATCTGTTGGTGTTCCAGGTATTACTGTAACATCACTTTCCGGGTCTATTCTTGTTGTCATTGCCCACATAACCTGTTTCATGTCATGTACATTTATATCATCATCCACCACAACAACAATTTTTGTAAGTGCCATCTGCCCGGTACCCCATATTGCAAACATCACCTTTTTTGCCTGCCCCGGGTATATTTTTTTAATGGAAACAACAATCATATTTGTTGTAACCGTCTCCTCAGGGATATTCATATCCACTATTTCCGGTATCTGGATCTGCACCAGGGGCAAAAACATCCTTTCAAGGGCTTTTGATATTCTGACATCCTCATTCCATAATTTACCGACAATAGTTGTTGAATATACTGGATTTTTTTTCTGTATTACCTTTTTAATATGGAATACTGGAAATTCTTCTTCCAGTGAGTAATAACCCGTATGGTCTCCAAAAGGACCTTCTTTCCTTGTTTCAGCAGGGTCTATATAACCTTCTAAAATTATTTCTGCGTTTCTGGGATATTCTAAATTAACAGTTTCACCCTTTATCAACTCTAAATGTTTCTTTGCTATTAATCCGCGGAAGGAGAATTCATCAATGCCGTTAGGCAGGGGAGCTATTGAAGAGAAAAATGTTAAAGGATCTACACCTATTGCAACTGCAACCTCCATTTTTTTATTTTCATTTTTATACCCGCTGAAATGCTCCGCACCACCCTTATGTATTTGCCAGTGCATTCCAGTTGTTTCATTATCATAAACCTGCATTCTATAGGTTCCGACATTTCTGCTTCCCATATCAGGGTCCTTTGTTATTACAAGGGGCATTGTTATATATCTGCCACCATCCCCGGGCCAGTTTCTTGTAATTGGATATTTTGATAAATCAGGTTCAAGAACATTAAATTCTGAGTCCTTTCTCGGGTATACCTTGGGCTTTATGCCGGATAACTCCCTCATCATTTCCAGTCCACGTGATATCATGGATTCGGTATCATCCGGTATCCTTACAAGATTTTTTAATTTTAAACCTATATTGTATGGTGTATCACCTAAAATGTATTCTAAACGTTTGTCCGTTGAAAACATATTTCCAGCAACTGGCATATTATAACCCTTAACATTATCAAAAATCATCGCCCTTTTCTTCCCTATTCTTTCCTCCTCACTTAAAATATATGTTAACTCTAAATCCGGATCTACTTCGTCTGTTACATGAATAAGTTCCCCATTTTTTTCCAGAAAATTAAGATAAGCTCTCAGGTCTTCAAATATCATAATTATAAATAACTTAATTAAATATAATTTTATCCTATAAATCTATATGTTCTTGGCTTTATCACATCATAATAAAAGCTCATTATGGATAATATAACTATCAGTATACCGGCTATCAGTGATATTATACCTGAAATTATCAATAATATGTTTCCCGGCAAAGAAATATAAGCGGGCATGCCTCTTAAATCAGTGGTGATAAGCAGGGAACCTGTTATTAGATATCCAATGCCGAATATCAGCATCGCTATGGCTTTTCCAGAGCTAACAAGAAAATCATTTATGATATTACTGCTATTAAACATAAATGCAAGTAATAAAAACAGTTCAAATATTATAAATGCCTGTGCCCATAAATTTGAGTTAAAGTATGATGTACCGAATATAAAATAAAATGGTGATACCGGATAGTTTTTAAGCGATATGTATATCAATATGGCAGATACAATTACCATTAATCTCGATATCAATTCATCTTTCTTAAAGTAAAAATAAAGGAAACCGAAGAATATACCAATTATTCCAATTATTCCACCAAAAAGGTTTATTTTTAAATAAAGGTCGAACAATATTTCGGATATAAATGCAGTAAAAAACATTATTAATGAATAAAATATTAATTTATCCGTTATATTAAACTTATCATTACTGTAAAATATAAAATCATTCAGAATATAAATTGCATCAAAAATAATTATAAATATAATAGCCATTTTTTCAATAATAGCACCAGAGAATAATTCATACAGCGAAACAATCAGTGAGGTTATGATTGTAAGCCCAACTGAGACCAATATAATTATTTTTGACATCTCCATGAGTTTGTTTATGGAATCGTTATCATAATATTTTCTTTTAAACATAGGAGGTTAATTAAAAAATTACTATTTAATTCTTATTATTAATTTTTATTAATATATTTATTTATTCTTATTATGCCAGTTTTCAAGGTCATTTATCGAATCCTTTAATTTTAATCCCTTGTCGGTTAATCTGTATACAAATTTGTTTTCTTTATAGTTTCTCTCTATTATATTATTCTTCAATAACCTTTTAAGTGATGAAGAAAGCGCTCTGGGTGTTATATCATCTATTTCCCTTAAAAGATCGTTGTATCTCATATTATCCATAAAAAGCAATCTTATTATCAATGGCTCATACTTGCCATTTATAGTTTTCAGAGCCTCAGTAAATGGGCAATCATCTATATTCATCTGTTCACCACCGGTATACTGTCATATACCATCCCTGTTTATATTTATTCATGCATAATATTTAAATTATTCTCTGTAAATCCAATTTTTGCTGTCCACTTTTTAATCCGGAATAATAAATTAAATCCGTTAATTCGGTATTATTGAGTTTTATGCCCTTAAATTTGCCTATTTTTCAATAATAATATTTTTAATTCTCATATTATTTATTGTCTGATTTGACCCATGTCAAAAATGATTTATAATAATATTCACTCACTATATGTGCAGAAAACTGATGCAGTACATTATATAAAAGATTATATTAATAAACATTATAATAATGTATATGATATAAAAATAAGGGAAATAAAATATGATAAATATACAAAAAACTGGACGTCCCATATAAGTTTTAATGATGATGCGAACAGCCATGAACTTGCAATAATTTTGAATAACAACACTATAATTTTTGTTAAGGAATTTAAATAAAAATTAATATGATAATTATTTTATCTTATAAACAAACCAGCATGTAAATAAATAGAAAAATAAAGGAAGTTTTACCGTTAATGTTAGGAAGCCACCGGGGGGAATTGAACCCCCGACCTGCTGATTACGAATCAGCCACTCTACCGACTGAGCTACGATGGCTTTATGTATACTGCTATACCTGATGGAATTTTTGGATAAAAATATGTTGATTTCTGTGGCAATATCTTATTTTCAAGTATTAATTTTAAAAAACGCTCCTTCTGCCATGACGGTATAAGTACTGTAAAATCACACTCATGGAGGTCCACAGTGTTTATTGCATCAGTATAATTGTAAATGTATCTTACCTTCTCGCCCATCTCCTTTTCTTCCATTGATAAGGCTTCCTCAAAAAGTATTTTGTTTATTATCTCAGTTGACAGGGCGTTTAAATTATCAAATTTCTCTCTTAATATATACTCCTTTGGAAGCATTTCATAGAATTTATTATTGCTATATATGTAAATATTTTCCTCATTTTCTATATTTTTTGTAATCTTTATGTCAAAGAAATTCTTAATTTTATTAATGTTTGCTTCAAAATTAATGCCATATACCAGTCTATGAACTCCACCAATCATCAAACCATTACTGTACATAGATGTTACATAGGACATAGCAAATTTCCAGAAACCATTCCCCGTCTCATCGTATAATTCTGTTATTGCTTTTAATCTATGGTGGCCATCAGCAACAATGCCAGTTATATTTTTTAATGATTCCTTTATTTTATTAATCTTTTCAGTATCATCCAGCAGATACACATAGTTTATAACGCCTGATGGTTCTTCAAATTTATATTGTTCTTCAAGCGTGTGAACTTCCCTCTTTATGAGTTTATCAAAATTATTGTCCGGCACAACTATAAAAATTGGTTCAAGCTGTGAGTTTAAGTTGCTCATTATACTTTTCCTCTCATAAACCTGCTTTTCAAAGGTGTTTTCATGCGGTTTTATATCATTATTTATTTCTACGAGTGATATAATTCCATAGCGGGTTAACATTTCCTTATTATAATAAAATGATTGTTTCAATATTATTATAATGTCTTTACTGTGTAAATTTATAATATTTTCATTTAACCATCTGTTTAATATTGTTTTTGACCCCTTCATTCCAGTTATTTTATCAGGTATTGTTAAATTAATTATATTCTCATTTTTTGACCTTAAATTATATTCCTGCTCCCATCTGATAGTGTCAAATGGAGGTGATACAAAACTCTCAATATTTCCGTTGAACATATAAGGTTTAAATTCATTGATTATCATACATTATTCACCATTAGATCTATAATTTTATTTAAATTTTCACTGTAGTTTTTATCACCTTCAGGAGTTTCCATTATTAATGGAATATTATTAAAACTAGTGTCGTTTATTATGTTATAAAATCCCTTTAAGCCTATAAAGCCTTTACCTATATTTTCGTGCCTGTCCTTTTTTGAATTTAAATCAAACATTGAGTCATTTAAATGTATTACATCTATTTTTTTAATTAAATTATGGGATTTTAAATTAGAAATTACATTATCATAGTTATTTTTGATGTCATAACCATATGCAAAAAAGTGGCATGTATCCAAACATATACCTGTTTTATTATCTGATAAATCAATCATATATTCCATTTCTTCTATTGTTGATGGCAGTGTATTGCCCTTTCCCGATGAATTTTCTATCAATAATTTAACATTTTCTGTATCAAAATTATTTATAATTTCCATAATCTTTTTCGTTGAATTTTTTCTATTGTCGCTGGAACCAGGATGTAAAATAAGATAATTTATTCCCAGTTCATTGCATGCCTCTATTTCATATTTTAAATCCTCAATAGATTTATCAAGCAATAATTTATTATCTGTGCCCAGATTTATTAAATATGTTGCATGTGCAACAGTATTTTTCATACCGTATTTTTTTACATTTTCCTTAAATTCGATTTGTTCATTCTCACTTATTTTTCTGTAATTCCATTGCATATTGCTTTTAACAAATATCTGGAATGTGTTGAATTGAAAATTATTTGCCCTTTCCGGGGACTTTGCTATGCTCCCTGCTATGGATATATGGCCACCTATAATTTTATTGTTTTTCTCGAATTTACATCTTAATTTCATCATTGTTGATCATCATATGAATAAATTGTAATACATGCAATGATAGTACAGGATTGTCTGTATATCCACAGGCATCCAGATCTGCTCCGGCAAGCAGTGCCCTGGAATCATCACTGGTAACATCCGTGGCTATTAATCCGTCCTTTCTATATACCTCTGTATTCTGTGGCACCCTTTTGTTTGGGGGCGTAATAAAAATAACTTTAACACCTCTTTTCAGGGCATTTTCTATATTTTTCTTTAATTCTGTTCTTATTTCCCTAATTTTTGGTGTTGCTATCATTATTTCCTTTTCTGTTAAATCAAACATTTCAGCCATTTTTTTCATGACCTTAGATCTGCCATAAATTGTGAAAACCAGTTGCGGATCACCCTTGGATGGTAATACATCCTGCAGCTCTCTCAGTTCATCAAATAATTTATTAACGTCATTTATGAAATTTTCCCTAATAGTAGACATTTCCTCGGGTTTAAACATTCTTGGCCTGCCCTCGGTCTCTCTTGCGAATCCCCTGTTAACAAGTGACTCCATAACCTTATATGCTGAGGTTCGGGGTATGCCAGCAGTATCCGCAATGGTATCTGCATTTGCTACACCATGGTAAACAAGGGCGGCAAATGCCTGCGCCTCATATGATGATAAACCCAATATTTTAAGCATATCTGCAGTTTTCATTATATGCTCTGAATTAGCTTCCATAGCTAATTAATGCATTATTAATTTAAAATCTTTTCTATTTTATAATGAATAAAATAAATGTTTATAGAATAAAAAAGAATATTTTTATAGTGTATTGAATTTGCTATAAAATTAAAAGGGTCATGCACAATTAAGTTTGAAAGAGGTGATAAAAGTGCATGGCTGACAAGATATAATAGAAAAAACAATAAATAGAATTCTGTACACGGTCACCGTGTGTGGGTTTCTATGGAGAACGGGATCAAAGGTTGCCCCGTGATATGCATTAACAATAATTGCCATACTGAACCCGGGTTTTAACAGAATCTTACCTGGAAAATAAAGACCCCGGGTGATTTCCGGGCTTATTGCATGCCAGAGAGACTTTTCATTCATAGAGTTAAAAAAACACGTTAAATATATAGCTGGTGCAAAATTAATAAAGGATTTAAATAATAAAGAAATATTAATGTATGAATTACATAGAACCACATTTTGAAAATATGCTTTCAGGTAAAAAAGTTGTCATAGCAAGTTCAGCAAGCATATCGATATACAGAATTCCCGATTTAATACGGGATATTAAAAGGGAGGGTGCTGATGTAGTTTCTGGCATGAGTGAAACAGCATCAAAATTAATAGGCCCCGATGTTATGAAATGGGCTTCAGGCCATGATGCCATTACAAAAATTACAGGTAGTATAGAACATATCTCATTATTTGATGAAAATACAATACTGTTAATAGCCCCAGCATCATACAATACAATAGGCAAGATGGCAAGTGGCATATCGGACAGTATACCATCATTATTTTTCTCGTTTGCATATGGCCATGGAAATCCCGTTGTTGTAGTTCCCACAATGCATAAGGATATGATGAATAATAAAATAAATCTGGAAAACATACAGAAACTAAAGGAATTAGGTGTGTTGATTGTGGAACCAGAGTATGATGATACAAAGGCAAAAATAGCCGATAATGACAGGATAATAGATTATCTCTGCAGGTCAATTTATGGTGATAAATTAAGAGATAAAAACGTTTTGATAATATCTGGGAGAAGCGAATTGCATATAGACCCTGTAAGAACATTATCAAATAATTCTTCCGGTTATACGGGTTACTGGTTAACAAGAAATGCATTCAGACTTGGTGCAAATATGATAACATACATTGGCAATTCAGAATACAGTATACCATCATATGCAACATATATGAAAAAATATAATCTAAGGGAAATTATCATAGAAATTAATACATATCTGGGCATAAACAAATACGATTATATAATAATGCCAATGGCGTTAATGGACTTTGATTTAAACGAAAGTAAGGAAAAATTAAAAAGCAATTCTGATCAGGTTCTAGAATTGAAGATAAGGCCAAAAGTCAGGGATCGCATAAGGGATATGTCTCCAGGTTCTATAATGGTATTATTCAACTTGGAAAAGGAAAATGATTATGATGAGAACAAATTTAAAAAATCCGATCCTGATCTTGTAGTACTGAATAACTATGACCATCCATTTGGGGAAACAGTAAATAATTATACACTGGTAGAGCACGGTAAAAGAGAAGAGTTAAATGGATACGACAAGGGTCAATTATCATTAAAAATATATGATGCCATATCCAGCATTAAAAGGGAAAATAAAACAGGTTTCAGGGTTTAACTGCCTTATTTATTATTTCGGCTATTTTTTCCGGATAACTTATAAATGGAGTATGTCCGGCATTATCTATCTGAATGAACTCACTCTTTATTTTTTGATTTAAAATTGTGCCATATTCTATATCTATGGTTTTATCATCTTTACCCCATATAATATAGGTTTTTGATTTTATTCTTTTTAATTCTTCATCGGTAATTTTTTCAGAATCCCTGCTATTATTTTCCATGATTTTATATAATGCATCCTTATTTTTATAATTCCTTACCTTTAAAATTGAGGATATAACTTCATCCATTTTTTCTTTGCTTTCATTGCTCAATGCGGGAGATATTCCTGCTGAATCTATTAAAAACAGATTATCTGGATTTATATAATTGGATGATAATTTCAAAGAAATCCATCCACCATATGAGTTGCCCACCAGAGAAAGGTTTTTTATTTTTAATTCACTGGCAAGATCCATTACTGATTTACACTGCTGGTCTATTCTATACTCTATATCTGGCTTATCTGAATGGCCATGGCCCAATAAATCAATAAATACTGGCATTATATCCTTCCTCAGGTATGGTTCTAATCTTAGCCATGTATTGCCTGTTCCACCAAAACCGTGTAAGAATATTACAGGATAATTTCCATCCCTTATAAGATATGATAATTTTCCATATACTGTATTTACATACTTCCTTTCCATTTTTATTCCTTAGACCTTGCAGCTATTTTCATAGCCTCATCTATATTTTCAAGTTCCATTGCAATATCAGATGCTATATCATAGATATAACCAAGGTTATCCTTGAACTCTTTCTTTTCTTTTTTTGTTTTTATTTTATCCATTATTTCATCTATTATATCAAGTGATTTTTTTCCGAGTTCAAATGCTTCATTTATATCTATATCTCTCAGTATATTTATTTTACCATACATAGCCTCAAAATAATTTTCCCAGTCGTTTGATTTTTCAGTTATCCCTATAACCTCATCATATATTTTTAATGCATCCTTATATTTTGATTTTAGTGTCGATAATGCCTCTGCCTTTGCATTATTTGTCAGTGCTATTAACTGTACATCTTTAATTTCTGCTGATAAATCAATGGCATCATTGAAATGTTTCAGTGCATCATCTCTTTTACCGGAATTAAGATAGATATAACCAAGGTTCATTAGATCCATGACCTTCATATCATCCTCATTCAACTTTTCATGGATATTTAATGATTCTTCACCATATTTTATTGGATTTTCAAGGCTTTTATGATCTAATGAAAAATATGATTGGGATAATTTATAGCATAATTCTGCCCTTTCATCGTTATCCTCTTTCATTAATTCATACGCTTTTGAATATTCTCTTATAGCATCCATGTACTTTTCCTTATTTATAAATTTATCACCGTTTGTTATATATTCATCATAATCCTCCATTTTTATCACCCTTTAACAATTCCAGAGCTCTCGAGTAGCTTATATTGTTCTCCCCAAGCATTATGTTAACTATTTTATCTACTGCATCATCCTTAGCCCCTGCTGATATTGCTATGTTTCTTGCATGTAGCTTCATGTGCCCTTTCTGTATGCCCTCATTTGCCAGTGCCCTTAAAGCGGCAAAATTCTGCGCCAGTCCAACGCAGGCTAAAATATTTGCAAATTCATTTGAATTTTTTATTCCGAGTATTTTCATGTTTAACTGTGCCTTTCTGGATGTTTTTGTTGATCCACCAACAGTACCTACTGCTACCGGTATTTTTATTGACCCTATTAAATTACCGTTATTGTCCTTTTTATATTCAGTCAAGGGTTTATAACCATTTATCGAAGCATATGCATGTGCATTTGCTTCCTCAGCTCTGAAATCATTTAATGTAGCCAGTAAAACAGCGTCTATCCCATTCATTATTCCCTTATTATGCGTTGTTGCGCGGTAAATATCATTTTTTGCAAAGTTATTTGCCATTATTATTCTATCTACTATATTTTCTCCAATAGCATTTTTATCAAATTTTGCATATGCATATGTTATCCTTTCTGTTGTTAAATTGCTCATTATACGCAAATTTGTTTTACTGTTTGTTATTTCCTCTATATAGGGTGATATATATTCAAGCATTGTGTTTATAACATTTGCTCCCATTGCATCCTTAACATTTATTATTAAATTTAAAATTATTTCATCATTAATTATTTTAATCTCTATGTCAATTGCCCCTGCATTTAGGTCTGATAATGTTTTTGACCTTGTGTTGGCCATTTCAATAATTTTATTTTTTTCTTCCATTATTTTAACGATAGCCAGCTGTATATCCGGTATATCATATATTTCCATTTCACCGCGCATTATTGATTCTGTGGAATATGCATAAAAACCACCCAAAATTCTTGCATATCTTGCACCATTTGAGCATGCAGCTATAACGGATGGCTCCTCAATGCTCATCGGTATTAAATAATCCTTACCGTTTACCTTAAAATTTGTTGCTATGCCCACCGGAAAACTCATCAGTGTGTATACATTTTCTATCATATCAAATGAATTTTTATCAACGTAACTATCCATTAATTTTATATCCTCTTCATTTAAATCTGAAAATTTTTCTATTATTTTTCTCCGATCTTCAATTGTTATTCTATGGAAATTATGAATATCCGAATCCATAAAACATAATTCATTATGTATTATTAATTTTTATTATATATTTATAATCGCATTAATAATTATGATTTAAAAAATTTAAATTGCAGGGTTTTATAATGTAATATGATCGAGGAGAAAAAATACGATAAATACATAAAAAAATTTAAAAGCAAATCACTATTAGATTACCTGATCAAAAATGAAATAATAGTCGATAATTATAGCGATATCATATATAATTTGGTTAATGATGAGATCTCCCTTATAAATAATAAATTTAATATTCCGGTAAAAAAATGTGCAGTAAGGGCATTGCAGAGTGCATATTTCTGTGCTAAAAATGGATTGGTAAGTGCGGCATTTGGAAACAATAGATTTTTTCTGGAAAGGCTATCGCTATTAAAAATCATCTCATGTATGAATATAGATAATAATCCATATGAAATGGCCCTGGAAAGAAAAGAATGGCATGAATTAATAAACAGTAAATTTGTTTTATATGGATCATCACAGTTTGTTGGAAAATTAAACCATTACTACGGTAAAAATTTTGATGTGAATAATATCTCTGTTTATACAACGGGTATGCCATTATGCGGCCTGCATTCAAAAAGTTTGTAAAATATTCTATGGATATACCTGAAATAGAGAAAGAAACAGATGTAAAAATAAATGAAAAATGCTCTAAATGCGACAAAAAGGCAACAAGATTCGTTATTGCATTGCCAAAGGCGGGTGCAATAATAGGTATTCTGGGATTTTATAATAATACGGATACAAGGAGTATAGGTAAATTATATGCAGATTACTCCCGGGTCCTGCATCCCTATGGTTTTTATTCATATCCTAAAGAATATCTTATAAACTTATGGGCCCTTGATTTAATAAGGTTGTTTAAAACAATGAATAAACTCATATTTTAAGTTTAACAATGTGAGATGGGAACCCTACATGTTTTAGCTATAGGCAGGTGTCACACGTTCTGGCCATCAAAATATGTATGCCTTCTACATGCTTTTCCATCTTTAAATGTATACACATCAACGAATTTTGTATATGATTTATTACCATTTTTTAATATGCCGTTAAACTCGCCCTCAACTATAACATAGGGATCTTTTACTATTATGTTTGTCAATGTATGGTGCCCCTCCTTTATTATTCTATTACTTTTATAAAAATTTTGAAAATCCCTGCTCCCCCTTAAAGGTTCGTATCCAGGCCGTTCATATATTATATCATCTGCAAATACTGAAAATAAAGCATCAAGGTCATCTTTATCAACCGCTTCATAATATTTTTTTACAAGTTCCTTAAGATCATACATAATATGTAAATAACAACTTTTTATATATCATTTTTTATTCTTATGATTACAGCATTTTATCATTTAAACCATAAGGATAAATGCAAAATAGGGGCATCAGTTTTTAAATACCATTTGAAATAAAAAAGTTAATGAAATGGTATATAATTAACTTTAAATGTTAAAAAATAAAAGTTTGGTTTCAATATCGGATTTATCTGATGATGATTTAAATAACGTATTTTTAGAAGCCGATAAGATGCTTGATTACATAAACAGTTCAAAAAAACTTGATACAATGGGATCAAAGATACTGGCAACATTATTTTACGAACCAAGTACAAGAACAAGATTATCATTTGAATCTGCAATGCAGCGGCTTGGTGGATCAACAATAAGTATGGCTGATTCAAAAACATCATCAGTGTCAAAGGGTGAGACACTGGCCGATACCATAAGAATAATAGAGTCATACTCTGATATAATAGTTATAAGGCATCCCCTTGAAGGTGCTGCTTTTCTGGCATCAAAATTTTCATCAAAGCCTGTAATAAATGCAGGCGACGGATCCGGGGAGCATCCAACGCAGACACTTGTGGACCTGTATACAATTAAAAAAGAACTGGGAGAAATAAATAACAAAAAAATAACAATAATGGGTGATTTAAAATACGGGCGAACCGTTCATTCGTTATTAATGGCGTTGACACGTTATAATGTAGATGTAACCCTCATTTCACCTGAAAACCTAAGATTATCTGATTATGTCTATAATGAATTAAAAAACAAACTTAACATAACAATTTCTGACAGTCTTGAAAAATATATAAATGATACTGATGTACTGTATGTAACGAGACTGCAAAAAGAAAGATTCACAGATAAGAATGAGTATTCAAAATTAATAGGGTCATATAGAATCACAGCTAAAGAGACAGAAAAAATGAAGAATAACTCAATAATAATGCATCCATTGCCCAGAGTTGATGAAATAAGCCCAGAAGTTGACAGTACAGATAAGGCAAAATATTTTAAACAGGCATCATATGGAATACCCGTAAGAATGGCCTTAATATCAATGATAGCGGGTGATTAAAATGGAAAAAACATTAAAAATATCTAAAATAAAGGAAGGAACAGTTATAGATCATATACCAGCAGGAAAGGCCTTAAAAGTTTTAGATATCCTTAACATATACGAAAATAACTCTATAAGTATAGGCATAAGGGTTTTAAGCAATAAGATAGGATATAAGGACGTCATTAAAATTGAGAATAGATTTCTGGAAAAAATAGAGCTCGATAAAATATCGTTACTCGCACCATCAGCAACAATAAGCATAATAAAAAATTATGTAATAATCGAAAAATTCAGTGTCGATATGCCCGGTAAAATAAAAGGCATATTAAAATGTACGAATCAGAACTGTATAACAAATTCCGGTGAACCCGTTAAATCAGAGTTCAGTATAATATCAAAGAAACCACTGGTGGTGAAATGTATATACTGTAAGCGCGAAATGAAGGAAAATGAAGTAACTGATAATATATAGTTATCATATTAATCAACACCTAGAGCCCGGAATCCCATTTCGCAACAATTGAAGAGAACGGTATTAATGTAATGTTCACAAATAGGTGCTGTAAACATTATACAGGCAAATAACATTTCCTGATAATGGGGTCACCAGGCATCGCAAAACTATCCCAGAAAATGGATTAAAAGGAAATATTTTAATTATTCAATAATAATTAATATATCGTGACTTTACATCAATTTTATTTTTGTTGATTACAGAGTAGGCATTTCATGGCTTTCTTTCGTTTCAGTGCTGTGGGTACACTACCTTCTTACAATTTCATCAAGTTTCATAACCCCTCCTAT
>JAJZXU010000006.1 GCA_021806235.1 Thermoplasmata archaeon | reverse complement strand
GAAAAAACTAAAAACAAATATATGGTAATTAATCTATATTATCAAGGTTTTCTATACGCTTTTTAGCATTCATTTTCTGTTTGTCTTTAAAGCGGTTATACTGCCTCTGTGTCATCATTGCTGCGGGTTCACGATCATTCTCTTTATTAATAAGTGAAATCAGGGCCATCCTGTTGCCGTTATGTGAAAGTATTTGCTTATCTACGGCTATATTTCCTTTCATGGCTACATGTGAAAATATTAAGGGAATCAAAAGAATCACTATAAAAAGTCCTAATTCTGCCCCGATAAAATATGGAGTGTATACCGGAGCAACGTTCATGTCCACTACATATAAAGCAATATAAGCGTCGAATAAAAATGTAACAATAGAGAATGCAAAGTTTACTGTTTTCCTCCCAGTTTTTAATAATTTTTTGTAGTATATTTCCAGCATTAGCATATCCAGTTCTTCATCATTTAAGCCTTCCAAAGCGTGTTTATAGATGATAATTTTCCATGGTTCATCATCAGTACTTCCACCAAACATAAGGCCAACACTTGCTTTTGTATACACTTCAGGTGCATTGGTTCCAACCAGGGACTGCAACCTTGAGGTTAAATTACTATTGAATTCTAATCCTTCCTGTTTCTTGCCCCTGCTAAAGATGATAAAAAGAGGAATGGACATTAGTACAAGGTCTGCAGGTATTAGTAGTAACAATGCCTCTATTGTATGGAAAGTAATAATGACAAAAATGGACTCAATAAATATATAGGCCATTATAAAGAAAAGACCCAGCATCCTGGCCAGTCTTTTGCCACTCACCCTTAATTTTCTAGCCGACGTGAAGCTGATTAACGTAAATAACGCTGCAATAGCCGGAGGCAAAATAAACACCGATACTGTGTCACGATATATTCCAGGCAGGGATAGGATCAGGAAAGTAAAAACCCCTACAAATAAGCCACTAGCAATCAGGAATATGGCGTATTTAAAATTGCTGACTATTTTTGCCATTGGTATATAAATATTTATTTGCATATAAATTTTATGACCTGTGGAGTTTGATTATTTTGCCGGGTGATTGTATATTGTATTTGCATTCATTACATCTCCAATTAACCGTTCTATTATTTTTATATTTGCCATTAAATTCTCAATGTCCAGTACATTTGTATTTATATATTCCAGATTATTTTTTTGACTTATTGATATCATGAGATCTATACATGCAAATAATAAATATTACTACAGCCAGTAAAAAAATTTAAATAAATATTTACAATAATAGCTTAGAATTAAGTAATTTCTGTATTTTGAACCCTGATATGGATTCTTTAAGTGTAAAAGGTGGTTATATGGATAATTTTAATAAACTGGATACCGGAAAGATAGGGTTTCAACAGAAGAAGTTATTTACATTGTCCTCTATGGGCATATTCCTGGATGGATATGATCTGTCAATAATAACAATGGCCATACTGGTTATACCTGCACAATTGGATTTCACAAAAATGGAATATATACTTGTTGATATTTCATCCTTTGTTGGAATGCTTATCGGAGCGCCTGTACTTGGATTATTATCCGACAGAATAGGAAGAAAGAAGATTTTCGGACTGGACCTTATATTCTTCGTTGTTTTTGCCATAACAGCTGGCTTATCAAATAATTTTATTGAATTGTTCTTGTCCAGATTTTTAATGGGAATAGGCATTGGCGGTGATTACCCTATAAGTTCAACAATGATGGCAGAGTTTTCCCCTAAAAAATCAAGGGGCAAATTATTAATTTCAATGGTAGGCATGTACTGGTTAGGTGCGTTCGTTTCGTCTTTTGTTAATTATATATTTGTGGTTAATGCATATTTCTGGAGGTATACGTTTATAATTGGAGGTTTAATAGCTATACCTGTAATATTATTGAGGTTTAAAATACCCGAATCCCCGAGGTGGCTCTTATCAAAGGAGAAAAATTATAATAAATATAATAAGAAATCCCCTAAATTCTATACAATGCTAATATTTGTTTTGCTTGCATGGTTTGTCTTTGATGTTGCGGCATACGGATTAGGATTTTATTATCCAGTTATTTTCAGTGCACTGGGATTCAAGGACCAGTTCAGGCAAATAGCTGAAATTAGCATGTTAATATCAGTAGGTGGCATTTCAGGGTACTTAATTGCTTTGCCTTTGGCAGATAAGCTTGGAAGAAGGTTTTTAATTATAGGTGGATTTTTTATTATGTCGGTGCTTTTAATTCTAGGGTCAATAATAAAAATAACAGGATTATATGCAGTTCCATTTTATTTCCTATTTGTTCTCTTTGAGCAATGGGTAGGTGCTGTAACATTATTCTATCCAACAGAAATATTCGACACCTCAATAAGGTCGAGCGTCCAGGGGCTTGCAACATCCGTTTCAAGGGTGGGTGCAATAATGGGTATAGTTTTATTTCCTTTATTTCCAATTTTTAAATCCTTATCAATATTTGCCGCCTTTTCAGTTTTAGGTTTATTTGTAGTTATATTTTTAGCACCTGAAACGAAAAATAAATCACTTGAACAGAATGTGGAAACTTATACAGCATCTAAATAAATTTTAATTTATTTTTACATAATAGGGCGTCTCACATTTTAACAATTGACGATTTTCATTATCTCCCTTGGTTTTTCTCCCAGTTCCCTGTTTGATATTATCATGAGATTGTATGCAATTGTTTTCAGGCCTATTGCAGTATCAT
>JAJZXU010000012.1 GCA_021806235.1 Thermoplasmata archaeon | reverse complement strand
GAAGACAGAGGAAACGCTGAAGATCAATATGCACAATCTGCGGCAGTACAGTTACCTGAAACGTACGAATCCCAAACTCATAAGGGATTACAGGGAGATATCAGCAAAATAATTTTGTCCCAAAGCCGAAACATACTATAAATTTAAATATAACTTTAACATTATATTTTATAATGAGACTGGAGCTTAATCTATATAATTTTTCAAATTCACCCCTAGGATTTAATTATAATGAATCACTTAGGGGCATTATATTGGAAAATTTAGAAAATGTGGACCGGGCACTTTCAAAAGAGTTTCATGATGATCCTCACCATATATTTAATTTTAGCAATATACTGGGTCATTCATATATAAAAAATAATAATTTATATATAAAACGCGGAATACTTTTCATATCGTCTCCAGATAAAGAATTTATATTAAAGTCTATTAAGGGATTTTTAAAAAAGCCATTGATTTCAATAACAAACAATAAAACATATACAAAATATTCAGTTGTAAATATGAGGATTTATGAGCAAAATCTTGAAAACATAAACAGGTTTCAGACAGTTAGCCCAATAATATTAAAATTAAAAAATCAGCTTTTTAAAGATAAATACCAATATGTTTATATAGATAATAAAAGTACAGAAGCTGATATAGAACTATGGAAAGATACATTAATAAAAAGTATAAAAAGCAGATATGAATTTTTCACTGGAGATTCTGTTGATTATATAAATGTAAATTTAAACTCAAAAGATTTTTATTCTAAATATATTAAAATTAAAAATCAGAGATATTTATGCACTGCTGGAAAATTAGAACTTAATACAAACTCGAAGGTAAAGGAATTTATCAATGATATTGGTATAGGGTCAAAATTAAAATTTGGTTTTGGCCTTCTGGAGGGCGTTACTAATGAATAAAATTTATTTTGGAAAATCAACCGATCCACTTATATATAATGGTTCCCTACTTATTTTTAAATATATAGACGACGAAACTATTGATCCGAAAAGCTTTAATGTATATTGTAACAATAATGAATTATCGTTTTCATATGAAAATTATGATGATTTAAAAAAATTTTTTCAATGTATTGTAAATAGACTTGAAAATAATTATATAAGGAGAAAAAATAAAGATTTTCTGTTAAATAACGATAATAAACTGGAATTAATAGACAGATTAAGCCTTTCAGCACTGATGAATTTTTTTATCAAAGGTGTTTACCCAACACCTATTGGCGCAAGCAAAAGGGTAAAGATCGATATTAATAGTTTGGACAATGATCAAAAGACAGAATATGATGAAAAATTAAAAAAACTAAATAAAGATGCAAGAATATATAGGCAGCAAACAGAATTTCCCCTTATGAATTTATCAAAATTTAAAAATAAAAATAAATGTGATTTTTGCGATCAATGCTTGGAAACCGACAAAATAAACAAAAACTATTATCCATTTACTGCAAGCTTAACCAAGTATAGAAATTTTAATAGCAACATGCAAAGAAGCCTTAATATATGTATAGCATGTGCATTATCATGTTTTGTTGTTTACAGGTATATGCCGTTTGTAATTACAGATAGTGAAATTTTTTTCTCTTTCCCTGTTATTAATTCAAATAAAAACAATATATGGAATTATATAACAAGCATTACAGGTACGGCCGCTATAAGCGATTACACAAACTTCAGCAAGATAAAAGCTTCAGGCACATTCCAGCCATTTATTGAATTGATTTATTATTTAAATGACAAATTAAACAATGACCTAAAATTAGATATTGATAATGATACACCAGAAGGGCTTAAGAAATCAATTATAAATACATCGTGGTTTTTGGGTCATGCGAAGAAGAACCTAATAACAAATGTTTACACTTATAGTGATACGTATCAATTATTTAATTTAATAAATCAATTTAATAAAGAAAGTATTATATTACCGCAATTTTTAAACAAATTTAATATATATATTAACAGTTCAACGGTAGATTATTATAAAAACGAGATATCCAGAAGGATAATATTTTTTGAGGACGTAAATAGAGCGGTAGAAGAGTTCTACTATGAAAATATAAAGCAAAATGTGGATAAATATAAGAAAGATTTAAATAAATTTTTAATAATATATAATAAGGAGGCGATAAAAATGGATGAAAATTTAATTAAAAAATGCTATGGTATAGGTGTTTCAATAGGGAAATATTGTAGAGGAGACGAGGATAATCCCGCAGACAAAGATATGCTTTATTCATTAAGAGAATGCACAAGTACAACACAACTTCTTAATTTCTTTGACGGGGCAACATTTAAAATAAAGGATTTATTTATAAACATTGATTTCCTAAAAAATATTAATAACAGTAATTGGCAGGATATAAAGTCTCTTATATCCATATTTGCACACCAAGAATTTTTTAAAAATGAAAATAAAAAAAATGAAAATATAGGTGTTAAAAATGAATGATAAAATAAATTGTATAACATTGAGTAGTTTAATTAAAATTGATGGCAATTTGAACAGTGGCTGGAATGAGGATATTATTTCAACGATAAAAAAAATCAGGCTACCCGATTCGTCTATGCGATCGTATATAAGTGGCCAAGCATTAAGAAGAATGAGCAGAAACCAGCTAAAATCGTTTGGCTATGCAATTTCAAACAAAAAACCAGAAGAAATTAAAAATGACAAACAGCCAATACCAACGGAATGTGATCCATATAAATATATAGATGACGATGTGTATGGCTATATGAAAACAGGTGGCAAGGGAAATACTGCAATATCTAGAATTAGCCCAGTTCGCGTATCACCGGCAATTTCACTCTTCCCATACAATTTTGAAAGGGATTTAGGACTTCAAAACAATAATGAAATAAATAAACCAAATAGATTCTATGAAACGGAAATGTCGGCAAACTGGTATACATATACAATTTTAATTGAAGCAGATCGTGTGGGTATCTTTGATGACAGGGAACTTGATATTGTCCAGAGGAGAGATAGAATAAAAGCAGTTGTTAGAAGCTATCAGTATCTATGGGGTGGTGGAAAACAGAGCAGGCTTTTATCAGATGCATCTCCGAAATTTTTTATATATCAATCACAGATTATTAAAAAACCAAGCCTTCTAGATTATATATCTATTGATGAAGATTACAATATAAATATAGACTTATTAAAAGATGGCATAAAATCATCAAACGAGATTAAAAAAAGTAGGATAATTGGGGTAGATTCATTTATTAATAATATTGATAAACTAAGGGAATTGGATTATTATTCCGGAGATGTAAGTGATGCATTTGATAAAATATACAGCGATATAGATAATATGGAAATAGGTAATATTAATGGCAGAATTAATAAAGATTAACGCTCATGGGCTTTCAAATTCTTTTAGGATTCCATTACACATGACAGTGCATGATACATTTCCATTACCAATGAAAACACATATAATAGGAATGATGGCCGCTGCGATGGGGATCGAAAGGTCAAGTAGCTATATACATTATATGTACAGTAATATAATGGTTGGAATAACAGGTAAAACACTGTCAAGATACTATGATCTTATTACATTATATAAGTTTAAGGGAGAAAAATACCCGGAAATAAGCCAGTTACAGAGACAAATGAATTATGAAAACAATTATATTATATATGTTTATACAGAAAATAAATTATTGCATAAAATTTATGAGTATTTAAAAAATCCTGTTTTTGCATTATATCTTGGGAAAGCATCAGAAATTATAAATATAAAAAATGTTGAAATAATAAATAAAGAATTGCTCAAAAATGGAAAAATAACAATATCAAATACTGTTATTCCGTTTAAAATAGATGATTTCGATATAGAAGATGTAAATAATGGGAACATAACACCATTTACGAATTACCATGTGCCATCAGCATTTTCTTTAGAAAAAGATTATAGAGTACCTATTAATTTTTATGATATAACGTTTATAGGGGATATCAAAATTTCAATTAACATAAATAAGGAATTCACTGCTATAAATGATGGAGATCTGGATGTCATACTGCGATAAAATAATAGCAAAATCAAATAAACAGGCATTAACAGAACATACTGAACAGTGTATATATAACTATAATATATTAAAAGATAAAATTGATAATATCATAGATAATGGCATAAAAAATATTAATGTAAATCCAGAAATTTTCTGGGAAAATAGTTTTATCTCTGTTTTATTCCATGATTATGGAAAACATGACCTGTCATTTCAGGAAAAAATGAATGAAGATATAAATAAAAAGGCGTTGCCCCATGCACTAATATCGGCTATTAAATTATACTATAATTATAATAATCCAATATTTAATATAAACATGGCATCACTGTGTGCATTATCGCATCATTCAATGCTTGGCAGCAATTTATTTAAAAAAAACTCAAATCTGTCAAATTTAAATCTATGCGATGATACTGATTTTATTAAATTTACAGAAAATAAAATAAACAGTGTTTTAAATAAAAAAATATATTTTAACAAAAATGTAGAACCAAAAGATTACAATAGTTTTATAATAAAAAACATTCATCATAGCATCGAAAATTTAAATAAAAATGACAGGGAACAACTTAGAATAATATATGCACTGATGGAAAACATTTTGCATTTCTGTGACTGGTCATCCAGTTCAGGAAACAAAATTAATTTTTTTATAAATTATGGTAATAAGATTTATGAATATTTAAAATCCAAGGAAAATTTTAAGGGCCTTAATGCCCTGCAGGAATATACAAAAACAGTTAAGGGGAGTACGATTATTGAAAGTACAACTGGAAGTGGTAAAACAGAAGCCTCACTGTTATGGGCAAAAAATAATAGCAATAAGATATTTTATATACTCCCAACAATGAATACGAGCAATGAAGTTTATTTCAGGCTAAAAAAAATATTTAATAGTGTTGGCATTTTACATAGCACATCTGATTTAATTATGGATCCTAGTGATCCAGGTAAAAATGATGATTTTTCGAAACTTTATTCAAAAACATTTTTTATGCCTGTAATGGTTTCAACCGTTGATCAAATACTGTATTCACTATATAACATAAATAGATGGGATAGTATATTATTTAACTCATATATTTCTGGCATCATATTTGATGAAATACACGCATATGATTATAGGACAACCTCACACATCGTAAAATTTATAAGTGAAATTTCTAAATTTAACAGTAATATATTAATTATGAGTGCTACAATTCCAGAATCACTCATAGATTTTATAAAGCAAAAATCAGGGGTTAAATTTTCTTATAAAAAATTTGATTTTGTGCATAAATATAAAAGTAAAATTACAGTTATGGGTGAAAATATTTTATTATGTATTTCCAAATTAAAGGAATTAATAAAGTCGTTTGATAAAATACTTATTATAGTAAACACAATAGGAACAGCAAAAAAAATATTTCAAATGGCGCAAGATGGAATAAACGGCATAGAAATTGTGCTTTTCCACAGTCAATTTATATATAAAGATAGGCAGGATAAAATGAGTGAAATATCAAATAGTAAAAAAATAATAGCTGTATGCACTCAGATTGCAGAAGTAAGTCTTGACATAGATTATGATGCATTGATAACAGAATCTGCACCACCAGACTCATTAATACAGAGGTTTGGCAGGGTAAATAGATATGGAAAAAAGGAAAATGCACAGATATACATATACAAATGGGAAGAGAACTCAGAATATATATACGACAAAAAATATGTCGAAGCTTCATACAATTTTTTTAAAAATTATAAATATATAAGCAATAAGGAAGCAAAAGATATTATTAATTATACATATAATGATGATTATAGAGATGCACTTGAAAAAAAATATAATGAAGTAGAAAGTTACTTAAATGATATAAGGAATAAAGTTAAAAGTGTTTATAAATTAAATATTTCAGAACTTATTGCGGATAGGCATAATTTAATAAGATGTTCAGACTACCCGAAAATACTTGCCATACCATCTAAATATTATAATGATATTTACAATGAATTTCAAAAATCATATTATGACGGTTGGAGAAAATATTTATCCTATTCTGTAAATATTCCGTACACCTATAAAACAAAAGCCCATATAAAAAATTTTAATGACAATAACAATATGTATTATTTTGATTTTGATTATAATAGTTCCTGTGGTGTAAACTATGAAAAAATTAATATTGATGGAAATATTATATAAATAATGCTTTCAGATAGAAATGAAATGTTTACTGGGGTGGAGGTCTCGTATTATGTAGTATGTAAAACAAAACTGTGGTTATTTTATCATCACATATATATGGAATCCGGGAATGAAAATGTAAAAATTGGAAAAGAGATACATAAAAACACATATAAAAATGAAAAAAAAGAGGTGGATTTTCTAAATATAAAATTGGATTTTATACGCAAAGATAATACATTGGAAGTGCACGAAATAAAGAAATCAAACAAACTTGAAAAAGCACATATTGCCCAAGTATTATATTATTTATCTAATTTTGATAGCCTTGGAATTAATGCAATAGGTTTCTTAGATTATCCGGAAACAAACAGGCATAAGAAAATATATTTAGATGACGATGGCAAGAACATGATTAATGATATACTTAATGGCATAAATAAGGTGGTTAATAATAAAATGCCACTGCCGGAACATAAAAACTACTGCAAATCATGTGCATATTTTGATTTCTGCTGGTGTTAAAAATGAAAACAGATTACCATATAATACATGAAGGTGATATAAATATCGATGGCGGAACGATAATAATAAAAAATTCTAGCGGAAAAAATGCAATACCAATAGAAAATGTAAGGGCAATATATGCGCACAAGCCTCTATCATTATCATCAGGATTTATATCTAGCATTTCCAAATTTGGAATTCCAGTACATTTTTTTGGTTATTATGGGAACTATGAGGCGACATTATGGCCAAAGGAAAAAGACGTATCGGGCGATATAATTATAAGGCAGACAAAATACTATATAAATTTAGACCTAAGAATGGAAATTGCACGATCCTTTGTTTCCGGTGCATTGCATAACTTTAATAGAATTTTATCTTCATATAAAAATGATTCTATATATAAGAATATGGAACTAATAAAAAAAGAAATAAATAATATAGAAGCGTCAAAGTCAATTAGTGAATTAATGGGGGTAGAAGGAAGAGGACATAATGCATATTTTAATGCATTAGATTCAATTTTAGATGATAAATATAAAATCATAAAAAGGGAAAGAAGGCCACCAACAAATATTTCAAATTCATTGATCTCTTTTGGCAATAGTTTGGTTTATGCTTCCGTTCTCACAGAAATATATAATACACACCTAAATCCCACAATATCATTTTTGCATGAACCATCAGAGAGACGGTTTTCACTTTCCCTTGATATATCTGAAATATTTAAACCAATTATATCACATAGATTATTTTTATTTTTGGTAAATAAAAAAATAATTAATGAAACACATTTCGATTCTGATTTGGGAAAAACTTTTTTGAATGAAAAGGGAAAGAAACTTTATTTAACATATTATGAGCAAAAATTAAATGAACACATATTACACAGAAGTTTAAAAAAGAATGTAAGCTATCAGGAGTTAATAAGATTAGAGATATATAAACTTGAAAAACACTTACTTGGTATAAATACATATAAACCCTTTATCATATGGTGGTAAAATGTATGTTATAATAGTTTATGATATAAATGTATATAGGATAAATACGATAAGGAAATTTCTTAAAAGATTTGTAAACTGGGTGCAAAATTCAGTATTTGAAGGCGAAATAACAGAATCGCAATTGATTAGAATAAAAGCATTTATAAATAAACATACAGATCCAGAATATGATTTTATTAAAATTTATTCTATGGATTCAGATAAATATTTGGATTCGTACATTATTGGAAAACCAAAAAAAGAATTTTCTAACATAATATAAATCTGGAATGCCCAACTTTTGTATTTATTTAAATACATGGGCTGAAAAATAATAGAAAGTTTTTTATATAATAGATATTTTTTTAAAAATTTTTAAAATTAAAACATTTTTAAAATTTAAAAATTAATATAGTTAATTGCAATGTTATTCTTAATATTGTAAAATGGGTTAAAATAATTCCATGTAGGAATTGAAAGAATCCTAACACCTCATTCGAATACAGATAGAAATCGTTAAAATAATTCCATGTAGGAATTGAAAGTATTATGTTTTTATTCGATGACATTTTAATCATATAGTTAAAATAATTCCATGTAGGAATTGAAAGGTCTCTACGCGGAGACTGTACTCAAGTACTCCATGACTAGTTAAAATAATTCCATGTAGGAATTGAAAGGAATCATTACGATCAGGTCGAAGTTCAGGTCGAATAGTTAAAATAATTCCATGTAGGAATTGAAAGCATGATAACTGTAAAAGTGTTTTTTGATTGAACTTCGTTAAAATAATTCCATGTAGGAATTGAAAGATAATCACTTCTCAGGGTTGTATCAGAATTCATTAGTTAAAATAATTCCATGTAGGAATTGAAAGATTCCTGCCTTTCAACTATCTGATTATTATCCGGGTTAAAATAATTCCATGTAGGAATTGAAAGCGTACTAAAAAATTATTGGTTATATTTAATAAAAAGTTAAAATAATTCCATGTAGGAATTGAAAGATATATTTCGACTTTAATTATCCGTTACAGTCAAAAGTTAAAATAATTCCATGTAGGAATTGAAAGCTGATACTTTCCGACCCAGCCTGATACACCTGACCAGTTAAAATAATTCCATGTAGGAATTGAAAGCAGAACACATAGACCGCTATCAGGACGATTCCTGTGGTTAAAATAATTCCATGTAGGAATTGAAAGGTTGTAAACTCGCTCAGTGGTTCTAATGTTATTTCTAGTTAAAATAATTCCATGTAGGAATTGAAAGAAATTCGATTGCTGTATGTCGATACGCGGACCGTCAAGTTAAAATAATTCCATGTAGGAATTGAAAGATAAATGTAGATAATGCATGGGGGACAACCATAAATAGTTAAAATAATTCCATGTAGGAATTGAAAGAGAAGTTCATCTATATGATTCTGAAATTTATGGATAGTTAAAATAATTCCATGTAGGAATTGAAAGGAGTTTCCTGAGACTTATCTGTTAGAATTGCTATTATTGTTAAAATAATTCCATGTAGGAATTGAAAGGATCTCAGAATAGCTGACAGAAAAACTGAGAAAATCGTTAAAATAATTCCATGTAGGAATTGAAAGCAGGATCAGGATCATTATTAAAGGTTTTTCTGACAGTTAAAATAATTCCATGTAGGAATTGAAAGAATTTTATTCAATTCATAAAATAACAGTCCCTGGCAGGTTAAAATAATTCCATGTAGGAATTGAAAGATCGACGCGGCATACAAATCCCTTGAACTGTATGCGTTAAAATAATTCCATGTAGGAATTGAAAGTGACATTTTCTCACCTTAAAATACGTAGACCGCTATCAGGTTAAAATAATTCCATGTAGGAATTGAAAGTTGTGCCCGTTGGAGAACCGCTTGTAATCTGGCTCAGTTAAAATAATTCCATGTAGGAATTGAAAGATAAACAGGTGCCTGCCTCTGAGAAGGATATCCTTAGTTAAAATAATTCCATGTAGGAATTGAAAGTCTTCTAACAATGTAAGTATTTTTGATCATAAAAAAAGTTAAAATAATTCCATGTAGGAATTGAAAGTTTTATAACACCTTCACGTTTTTCGTTCCAAATCTGGTTAAAATAATTCCATGTAGGAATTGAAAGGATTTTTTGCGATATTCTGAAAATCCTGCATGAAAGTTAAAATAATTCCATGTAGGAATTGAAAGTTTAGACAGTATTCCGGCTTCTCAGATCAGCCATAAGTTAAAATAATTCCATGTAGGAATTGAAAGCACTGAGCTGTACCCCCCTGATAAAAATTTTATCCCGTTAAAATAATTCCATGTAGGAATTGAAAGCTGCTAAAAATGCGTCCTGCAATAGGTTTATACTCGTTAAAATAATTCCATGTAGGAATTGAAAGATGCAAGATTTTAGGATATAGGCTATTGTGGTCTTGTTAAAATAATTCCATGTAGGAATTGAAAGACATACAGTTCTAATACTTCATTTGAATATACATAGGTTAAAATAATTCCATGTAGGAATTGAAAGATTCAGAAATTAGATTTACCTGAATATACAGAACTGAAAGTTAAAATAATTCCATGTAGGAATTGAAAGAATAAAATCAGCGATATGTATGGAATTAGTTCTATGTTAAAATAATTCCATGTAGGAATTGAAAGCGATTCATAAAATTTTTTTACTGCCGGTAAAACATGTTAAAATAATTCCATGTAGGAATTGAAAGGCCGCTACATCGACGGCAAGCGTTGTTGATAAGTCGATAGTTAAAATAATTCCATGTAGGAATTGAAAGGTCAGTAATAAACTCATATATTCGTCATCTTTTCTAGTTAAAATAATTCCATGTAGGAATTGAAAGACACACCATGTGAGCGTTTTAGAGGGACACTTATGGTTAAAATAATTCCATGTAGGAATTGAAAGTATAAAAATAAAAGTGGTCAGATAATAGTAAAAGAAGTTAAAATAATTCCATGTAGGAATTGAAAGGAAATATAGGCAGATGAGGAAAGAACAGGAAAGAACAAGTTAAAATAATTCCATGTAGGAATTGAAAGTTATTTATTTGAATTTTTTTAAAATTTTTTAAAATTGTTAAAATAATTCCATGTAGGAATTGAAAGGCCTCACAACGGGATTAACAGGTTTAGGAAATTCAGTTAAAATAATTCCATGTAGGAATTGAAAGGCGGAAAGCATGTAGGATCATTTATTACACTACTTTATAGTTAAAATAATTCCATGTAGGAATTGAAAGTATTTTTTAAACCGCTAATATCAGATGCCATCTGAGTTAAAATAATTCCATGTAGGAATTGAAAGTTTTTATTCACCTTTTTTTACGATTTCAATATTCTGGTTAAAATAATTCCATGTAGGAATTGAAAGTTAATTATCACCTTTCAAATAATATATCTCATAATGTTAAAATAATTCCATGTAGGAATTGAAAGGAAGGTTGTACGCGTTTCCACGCGGGTCACCATTTGTTAAAATAATTCCATGTAGGAATTGAAAGTTTGTCCACAGCCTCCTGGCCTGCCAGTATTGCCACACGTTAAAATAATTCCATGTAGGAATTGAAAGCAGATATCTATATATCCGAATGGAAATTCAAAGGCATGTTAAAATAATTCCATGTAGGAATTGAAAGGCGTTTGCCTGACGGTGGACTTACTGTATATTCACGTTAAAATAATTCCATGTAGGAATTGAAAGGAGCTAATTTGTACGCGACAAACAGATGACCGAACAGGGTTAAAATAATTCCATGTAGGAATTGAAAGGACATTTATATTAATAATGTGATAATAATATTTATGTTAAAATAATTCCATGTAGGAATTGAAAGGAGCTTGCGGGCACTATATTCGACCTGAACTTCGAGTTAAAATAATTCCATGTAGGAATTGAAAGTTGACTGTTTTCCGCAGTCGAGGGGGCACTGAAAAGTTAAAATAATTCCATGTAGGAATTGAAAGGCATCATTTGTTGAGATACTGTTTAATAATTTGTGTTCGTTAAAATAATTCCATGTAGGAATTGAAAGAAGTCAGCGTTCCACACACCGACTTTTCCCACTGGAAGTTAAAATAATTCCATGTAGGAATTGAAAGGCCTGGCGGGATTATGATAGTCTGATAAACAGTGAATGGTTAAAATAATTCCATGTAGGAATTGAAAGGTTTTTATTCAATTCATAAAATAACAGTCCCTGAACAGGTTAAAATAATTCCATGTAGGAATTGAAAGTACGATGAAATAGTTTATTTTCCACGTACTAAAAAGTTAAAATAATTCCATGTAGGAATTGAAAGAATATTTATCGATATTTATATCTGATTTAACAAAAAAGTTAAAATAATTCCATGTAGGAATTGAAAGCAGAACCGGTAACCGTTTATCACATGATTTAATTTTAGTTAAAATAATTCCATGTAGGAATTGAAAGTAAAATTTTTGTTGCCATTTATATAGGCTATTAAAGTTAAAATAATTCCATGTAGGAATTGAAAGTTTTTTCACTTCTATTCATTATCTATTAATTATATAAGTTAAAATAATTCCATGTAGGAATTGAAAGAAACTTAGACTGATGATTGATATCACTAATCCTACTAGTTAAAATAATTCCATGTAGGAATTGAAAGCAAGTAACAGTACCATTATTAAAAACACGATTCCCATGTTAAAATAATTCCATGTAGGAATTGAAAGTTACTTTTCTCAATCTGATTTAGCCTTTCCCTCTCGTTAAAATAATTCCATGTAGGAATTGAAAGTTATTATATGTTGATGTAACGGATGTATGCTTTGTAGTTAAAATAATTCCATGTAGGAATTGAAAGTCGATTGAAACAGCTTCTGTTACAAATACTCTTTTAGTTAAAATAATTCCATGTAGGAATTGAAAGCGGGAATCTGGATGCCCTGATGAACCGTGAAAATGTGTTAAAATAATTCCATGTAGGAATTGAAAGTTTTTCAAGCAGGTGAAAGTCGGCAAGCCTGGTGCGTGTTAAAATAATTCCATGTAGGAATTGAAAGTCTCTTACAACCGGATTTACGAATTTCATGAATTCTGTTAAAATAATTCCATGTAGGAATTGAAAGCAGATTCGATGAGTAAGCTGCAATCAACTGACTTTTACGGTTAAAATAATTCCATGTAGGAATTGAAAGGAATAATCTCAAAATGTCCTTTGTGCTGACCGAATGTTAAAATAATTCCATGTAGGAATTGAAAGACGATAAGAAGTATTAATTCCCACTGATACTTTCCAAGTTAAAATAATTCCATGTAGGAATTGAAAGGAATAATCTCAGTTTTATTCTAACAGGTATATATAAGTTAAAATAATTCCATGTAGGAATTGAAAGTTTTCTTTTCCCTCTACTGATGATCTATTAATTGTATAAGTTAAAATAATTCCATGTAGGAATTGAAAGCATCCACTCAATAATAATCCCTGAACAATTATAAAACGTTAAAATAATTCCATGTAGGAATTGAAAGAAACCCGCAATACACCTAATTCCCGACATTTTGTATGTTAAAATAATTCCATGTAGGAATTGAAAGCTCTCAGGAATGTACGGTTTCACGGTCCCCGGGGCATGTTAAAATAATTCCATGTAGGAATTGAAAGATCGACACAATAATCAGCCGCGCAAAATCGATTTTCAGTTAAAATAATTCCATGTAGGAATTGAAAGGGTACCTGATATTATTATTTTATTTCCGACCAGGTAGTTAAAATAATTCCATGTAGGAATTGAAAGCGGTAAGATTTTAAGGCAACCTCATTTACCTGATTAGTTAAAATAATTCCATGTAGGAATTGAAAGTTGAATCAGCCGTCTCAGGAATTCAGAAAGATGTCACTGTTAAAATAATTCCATGTAGGAATTGAAAGTAAAAAAGCATTTTTATGATTTTCATCCTAATCTAATGTTAAAATAATTCCATGTAGGAATTGAAAGGATTTTCTCCAAGCGATTATGTCAAATTTACCTCGAAGTTAAAATAATTCCATGTAGGAATTGAAAGTTTTTTTCCTTATATCCTCTTACAATCTGAGAACTATCGTTAAAATAATTCCATGTAGGAATTGAAAGAACTTACAGAGAACGATATCGGAATCAGTTCCACAGTTAAAATAATTCCATGTAGGAATTGAAAGGAATAACCAATCAATAGTAATTTATCGGACTGTTCAGTTAAAATAATTCCATGTAGGAATTGAAAGGGGAACAGGCACATATATCGCTCAATTCCCTTCCTCGTTAAAATAATTCCATGTAGGAATTGAAAGCGTTATATTTATTTTCATAAACAGTTATATAACTGGTTAAAATAATTCCATGTAGGAATTGAAAGATCGTTGAGCCGATTGCAGTACCGTCCACCACACCTGGTTAAAATAATTCCATGTAGGAATTGAAAGGAATAATCTTCCAGGGTTGGAGAACCTGGTTCGGGGGGTTAAAATAATTCCATGTAGGAATTGAAAGTATTTTCAGATTCATAATCACATATCTGACATTTCATAGTTAAAATAATTCCATGTAGGAATTGAAAGCTTGATTCAGTTTGAATATATTCGGCTGTCATTATCAAGTTAAAATAATTCCATGTAGGAATTGAAAGATATCACCGTTCCAGACACCCATCTTTCCGATTACAAGTTAAAATAATTCCATGTAGGAATTGAAAGCACGCCTGAAACTAACAGATTGTCCTGATTTACAGAGTTAAAATAATTCCATGTAGGAATTGAAAGCTGTAAAGTTTTATCTCTACTACATCGTTGGGAAAAAGTTAAAATAATTCCATGTAGGAATTGAAAGTATGATATTCCTTTATCATTTGTAGAAATAGTATTTGTTAAAATAATTCCATGTAGGAATTGAAAGTATTTTACCTCTAATGATTATCTGAAGCCTGTATAAGTTAAAATAATTCCATGTAGGAATTGAAAGGTTATATGGACTGTTTTTACATGATGATAAAATTCGTTAAAATAATTCCATGTAGGAATTGAAAGGTGGAGGTGCAGGTGCATTAACAGTTGTTGTAAATAAGTTAAAATAATTCCATGTAGGAATTGAAAGATGTCTTTCTGAATTAGATAATTGTATAAACGCGCAGTTAAAATAATTCCATGTAGGAATTGAAAGTCAGCGGAGCCGCAGTCTTCTCATTCCCTGAGGGAAAAGTTAAAATAATTCCATGTAGGAATTGAAAGATTTTTGCCCGTTCCGGAGCTAATTTGTATGCGACAAGTTAAAATAATTCCATGTAGGAATTGAAAGTACTTTCAGTTTCATAATCACAGATTTTACATTTCAGTTAAAATAATTCCATGTAGGAATTGAAAGGCGTTTGCCTGACGGTGGACTTACTGTATATTCACGTTAAAATAATTCCATGTAGGAATTGAAAGGAGCTAATTTGTACGCGACAAACAGATGACCGAACAGGGTTAAAATAATTCCATGTAGGAATTGAAAGGACATTTATATTAATAATGTGATAATAATATTTATGTTAAAATAATTCCATGTAGGAATTGAAAGGAGCTTGCGGGCACTATATTCGACCTGAACTTCGAGTTAAAATAATTCCATGTAGGAATTGAAAGTTGACTGTTTTCCGCAGTCGAGGGGGCACTGAAAAGTTAAAATAATTCCATGTAGGAATTGAAAGGCATCATTTGTTGAGATACTGTTTAATAATTTGTGTTCGTTAAAATAATTCCATGTAGGAATTGAAAGAAGTCAGCGTTCCACACACCGACTTTTCCCACTGGAAGTTAAAATAATTCCATGTAGGAATTGAAAGGCCTGGCGGGATTATGATAGTCTGATAAACAGTGAATGGTTAAAATAATTCCATGTAGGAATTGAAAGGTTTTTATTCAATTCATAAAATAACAGTCCCTGAACAGGTTAAAATAATTCCATGTAGGAATTGAAAGTACGATGAAATAGTTTATTTTCCACGTACTAAAAAGTTAAAATAATTCCATGTAGGAATTGAAAGAATATTTATCGATATTTATATCTGATTTAACAAAAAAGTTAAAATAATTCCATGTAGGAATTGAAAGCAGAACCGGTAACCGTTTATCACATGATTTAATTTTAGTTAAAATAATTCCATGTAGGAATTGAAAGTAAAATTTTTGTTGCCATTTATATAGGCTATTAAAGTTAAAATAATTCCATGTAGGAATTGAAAGTTTTTTCACTTCTATTCATTATCTATTAATTATATAAGTTAAAATAATTCCATGTAGGAATTGAAAGAAACTTAGACTGATGATTGATATCACTAATCCTACTAGTTAAAATAATTCCATGTAGGAATTGAAAGCAAGTAACAGTACCATTATTAAAAACACGATTCCCATGTTAAAATAATTCCATGTAGGAATTGAAAGTTACTTTTCTCAATCTGATTTAGCCTTTCCCTCTCGTTAAAATAATTCCATGTAGGAATTGAAAGTTATTATATGTTGATGTAACGGATGTATGCTTTGTAGTTAAAATAATTCCATGTAGGAATTGAAAGTCGATTGAAACAGCTTCTGTTACAAATACTCTTTTAGTTAAAATAATTCCATGTAGGAATTGAAAGCGGGAATCTGGATGCCCTGATGAACCGTGAAAATGTGTTAAAATAATTCCATGTAGGAATTGAAAGTTTTTCAAGCAGGTGAAAGTCGGCAAGCCTGGTGCGTGTTAAAATAATTCCATGTAGGAATTGAAAGTCTCTTACAACCGGATTTACGAATTTCATGAATTCTGTTAAAATAATTCCATGTAGGAATTGAAAGCAGATTCGATGAGTAAGCTGCAATCAACTGACTTTTACGGTTAAAATAATTCCATGTAGGAATTGAAAGGAATAATCTCAAAATGTCCTTTGTGCTGACCGAATGTTAAAATAATTCCATGTAGGAATTGAAAGACGATAAGAAGTATTAATTCCCACTGATACTTTCCAAGTTAAAATAATTCCATGTAGGAATTGAAAGGAATAATCTCAGTTTTATTCTAACAGGTATATATAAGTTAAAATAATTCCATGTAGGAATTGAAAGTTTTCTTTTCCCTCTACTGATGATCTATTAATTGTATAAGTTAAAATAATTCCATGTAGGAATTGAAAGCATCCACTCAATAATAATCCCTGAACAATTATAAAACGTTAAAATAATTCCATGTAGGAATTGAAAGAAACCCGCAATACACCTAATTCCCGACATTTTGTATGTTAAAATAATTCCATGTAGGAATTGAAAGCTCTCAGGAATGTACGGTTTCACGGTCCCCGGGGCATGTTAAAATAATTCCATGTAGGAATTGAAAGATCGACACAATAATCAGCCGCGCAAAATCGATTTTCAGTTAAAATAATTCCATGTAGGAATTGAAAGGGTACCTGATATTATTATTTTATTTCCGACCAGGTAGTTAAAATAATTCCATGTAGGAATTGAAAGCGGTAAGATTTTAAGGCAACCTCATTTACCTGATTAGTTAAAATAATTCCATGTAGGAATTGAAAGTTGAATCAGCCGTCTCAGGAATTCAGAAAGATGTCACTGTTAAAATAATTCCATGTAGGAATTGAAAGTAAAAAAGCATTTTTATGATTTTCATCCTAATCTAATGTTAAAATAATTCCATGTAGGAATTGAAAGGATTTTCTCCAAGCGATTATGTCAAATTTACCTCGAAGTTAAAATAATTCCATGTAGGAATTGAAAGTTTTTTTCCTTATATCCTCTTACAATCTGAGAACTATCGTTAAAATAATTCCATGTAGGAATTGAAAGAACTTACAGAGAACGATATCGGAATCAGTTCCACAGTTAAAATAATTCCATGTAGGAATTGAAAGGAATAACCAATCAATAGTAATTTATCGGACTGTTCAGTTAAAATAATTCCATGTAGGAATTGAAAGGGGAACAGGCACATATATCGCTCAATTCCCTTCCTCGTTAAAATAATTCCATGTAGGAATTGAAAGCGTTATATTTATTTTCATAAACAGTTATATAACTGGTTAAAATAATTCCATGTAGGAATTGAAAGATCGTTGAGCCGATTGCAGTACCGTCCACCACACCTGGTTAAAATAATTCCATGTAGGAATTGAAAGGAATAATCTTCCAGGGTTGGAGAACCTGGTTCGGGGGGTTAAAATAATTCCATGTAGGAATTGAAAGTATTTTCAGATTCATAATCACATATCTGACATTTCATAGTTAAAATAATTCCATGTAGGAATTGAAAGCTTGATTCAGTTTGAATATATTCGGCTGTCATTATCAAGTTAAAATAATTCCATGTAGGAATTGAAAGATATCACCGTTCCAGACACCCATCTTTCCGATTACAAGTTAAAATAATTCCATGTAGGAATTGAAAGCACGCCTGAAACTAACAGATTGTCCTGATTTACAGAGTTAAAATAATTCCATGTAGGAATTGAAAGCTGTAAAGTTTTATCTCTACTACATCGTTGGGAAAAAGTTAAAATAATTCCATGTAGGAATTGAAAGTATGATATTCCTTTATCATTTGTAGAAATAGTATTTGTTAAAATAATTCCATGTAGGAATTGAAAGTATTTTACCTCTAATGATTATCTGAAGCCTGTATAAGTTAAAATAATTCCATGTAGGAATTGAAAGGTTATATGGACTGTTTTTACATGATGATAAAATTCGTTAAAATAATTCCATGTAGGAATTGAAAGGTGGAGGTGCAGGTGCATTAACAGTTGTTGTAAATAAGTTAAAATAATTCCATGTAGGAATTGAAAGATGTCTTTCTGAATTAGATAATTGTATAAACGCGCAGTTAAAATAATTCCATGTAGGAATTGAAAGTCAGCGGAGCCGCAGTCTTCTCATTCCCTGAGGGAAAAGTTAAAATAATTCCATGTAGGAATTGAAAGATTTTTGCCCGTTCCGGAGCTAATTTGTATGCGACAAGTTAAAATAATTCCATGTAGGAATTGAAAGTACTTTCAGTTTCATAATCACAGATTTTACATTTCAGTTAAAATAATTCCATGTAGGAATTGAAAGTTCAGTAATAAACTCATATATTCGTCATCTTTTCTAGTTAAAATAATTCCATGTAGGAATTGAAAGCTCAATAATAGTCCCTGAACAGTTTCAGTTTTATTGTTAAAATAATTCCATGTAGGAATTGAAAGATTTCATCACTAATATATTTTGAAATATCAATATTTGTTAAAATAATTCCATGTAGGAATTGAAAGGATGAAAGGGACGGTGCAGCCTCAGAAATTGAGCCGGTTAAAATAATTCCATGTAGGAATTGAAAGGCACAACTGTACTCTCACTATCCATAATATTGTTATAGTTAAAATAATTCCATGTAGGAATTGAAAGATATTCAACACAACCGTTGTGGCTGAGGGGCGGGTTGTTAAAATAATTCCATGTAGGAATTGAAAGACGGTGACCCACGCGGATCCGCGTACAACCTTTTGAGTTAAAATAATTCCATGTAGGAATTGAAAGTTTTTTTACCTCTACTGTATATCCGAAGCCTGTATGTTAAAATAATTCCATGTAGGAATTGAAAGTTAGCCATATAAATTTTTATAGATACATCTGTATTAGTTAAAATAATTCCATGTAGGAATTGAAAGCCTTATATATTCATTTCCTGAATTAAATAAATCTATGTTAAAATAATTCCATGTAGGAATTGAAAGGTATATCTACTGTATTTTTTGACGATGATTTTAGTGTGTTAAAATAATTCCATGTAGGAATTGAAAGAAATATTTATCAGTATTTACATCTGATCTGACAAAAAGTTAAAATAATTCCATGTAGGAATTGAAAGAAACAGGAAATTTTCAGTAATTTCTATGGATATGCCGGTTAAAATAATTCCATGTAGGAATTGAAAGAGACCTATACTGACTACTGATATCACTAATCCTACTAGTTAAAATAATTCCATGTAGGAATTGAAAGGAATATACCGAACTAAAATTATCTTATGAAAAAAAGTTAAAATAATTCCATGTAGGAATTGAAAGGGTAAGCACGGGCAAAATACTCACTTTAATGAATCAGTTAAAATAATTCCATGTAGGAATTGAAAGGATTTTTCCCGGATTGCTATCAGTCTCTTCTTTTCCGTTAAAATAATTCCATGTAGGAATTGAAAGAAGAGTGCCAGGCCTGGAATGATGATAGCCAGGATCAAGTTAAAATAATTCCATGTAGGAATTGAAAGAATTTTTGTTACGGAGAGTGTACAGGCCAAACTGAGGGTCACAGTAAAAAAGATTCTGAGAAAATATGAATATCCTCCAGACAAACAGGAAAAAGCTACACTCACGGTATTGGAACAGGCAAAATTGCTAGGTGATGATTGGGTAAATTATTTTTCAAAATGTTGTGTAGAGAACCAAGTTTGTTAATTTTTTAAAGAAATTCATAGTAAAGTTTTTATTGATAATACGTATTATTAAAAGCGAGTTAAAATGGAACCCGAATGGGATTGAAAGAGAATAGAACCTTAATAAGGTTGAAAGTTAGAACTTCGTTAAAATAGAACCTTAATAGGATTGAAAAGTGATCTGGAAAACTAAGACAAAATTCCTCCACCTATATTAGATTATCTATTTGATGTTAATTTGTGATGTTAAAGAAATGACTTTTAATAAGAGTACGAATTAACCTAACTGGATGTTGCAGTAGAACCTTTTCCACCTCCTGTATTGGGCAATCTTACCTTATATGGCTTCTTATTCTTCATAATAGAATATATGTGCTGAAGCAATCTTCTGGAGACAATAATGTATACCTGTTTCTTATTCTTTCCCTTTTTTCTCTCTCTTTCGTATATCATTACGAATTCCCCATTATCATGATTTACCACTGATCTGGCACTCTCATAAACAGTATTGGAAAGATGGGAGTTTCTTATCATGGAGAGCCCTGTTGCATAATCCTTCCCTCCTGAGCCACTCATATTCGGTGCCTTTCCACCGTAGGATTGAAGTTTTGAAGCTGAATCAAACTGTCTAATTATAATTGAGTCCGCAACATGAATGGTTACTTTAAATGCAGGGGTGGGATAAGGAGAACGTTCACTTATAAATACCCTTTACAAATACACAAAATAATGTACACGACCATAAAATAAAATAATTCTGACATTACGACTATATAACTATCGATAAATATATATTATGTTTTTGAATAGGAGATAATGGAAGCAGATTCCAAGTCAGAAAAAAAAGGAGAAGCTGGCTATAGTGTTGATTCCGGTAAAACCGGAGAAAAAAATAAAGTTCCCTATGCGGTATTAGTTGCACTTGCTATGGGCATGCTTGTCTATGGTGTTGCAGAGAGTTATGGTCCCGTTTCTGTTATTGGGGGTATCCTCCCCTCAAAATATTTATTTTTGGGTTTGAGTTTGCCTTATATTGCTGGAGGGGTTGGAGCACTGCTCGCCGGTACTTTGGCAGACCATATTGGAAGAAAAGGGTCATTCATGGTTACATCCGCTATGATTGTAACTGGAATAGCAATTTTTGTGTTTTTTTCCAGTGATTTAATTGCATTAATAATATCATTTATTTTAGTTGGAATGGCGGCAATTGGTTTAGAAACACCAATACTATCAATGATTGTTGAATCGGTCCCTGCTAAAATAAGGGGCAAATCCCTTGTAATAGTTCAAAATTTTGGAAATGTTGGTGTTGCTGTTACATTTATACCGGTATTATTGCATTTTTCATCATTTGTAAGCAAAACTGCAATATCACTCTTATTTGTTGCCCCTATTGCGGCGATGGGGATTTCATGGCTTTATATGAAGGAAACCTCACCATGGCGTGCAGTTCACGGTGTTACAGATATAGAAAATGCGTGGCAGGATCAGGATGGAACAGCTGAACCGGTAAAAGCCGGAATCAGCCTTCCAATGCGTTTCTTAATTTTAATTGTGATTGGCATTGCCCAGGATGTTGCTTTTCTTTACTTTGCCTACGGTGTAGGTTACAGTTACTTCACATATACTATAGCATCAGAAATACCGGTTATTGGTGGTTTAACAATGGTTGTTGCTGGAATAGTATTTGGCATTTTCTTTGTTGACAGGATCAGCAGAAAATTATTCACAATATTTTCATATGGAATATTAGTAGGCCTGTGGGCATTATTATGGGGATTTGAGGCAATTACACACAGTTCAACTGGATTATTATTAATTGTCTTAATGGCATTATTATTTATTCCCGGCGAACTAACATGGGCAGCAAGGGGAATGCTGGAACCAGAACTGTTTCCCACACGCCATAGAGGGACATATGTTTCACTGGTAAGATTTTCTGTATGGGTTGGTGCTGGTCTGGTGATGGTGTTATTAACATATACAGCACTACCATTTATCATACCGGCTATTACTGTGATGGCTATATTTGTATTATCACTGGGAATGACTGTTTTATGGCAGGTAAAAGGATTCGAAACACAGTCTAAAAGCCTATCAGGCCTGGATTCCAGTATGGCAAATAAGCATATGACGGGCGAAAAATAATTTATAATATTTAATTATAATTTTATATAATTATTTGTGATGAAAAGTATCCAGATCTTTAATATTTCCTCTAGTTTACCATATAATTATATTGTTTTAGCCAATGTATCTATTTTATTATCAATAGTCTCTAATCATACATTCCCATTTCTATTATATACCTGGAATCATGAAATAATGTAGAGCCCCAGAAAAATGTGATTAAACCATTAAGTTTAATCATATTCTGGTTATTCATTACCAAATATTCCTATAAACTTGGTACTTACTACCAAAAACTTAATAATATTTGGTAGTATATTACCAAATATGGACTTAATTACTATAACCATGCAGAATCCATGGTGGAAAGATAAATCAGAGATTTTTAAAGACGATAAAGTTAAAAAAGCCTTAGAAACAAAACTTGAGCATGTTTATAATTTTAAAAATGAAAATATCATTTTACTGGGGCCAAGGCAGGTTGGTAAAACAACATACATTAAATTAATAATAATGGATTTATTAATAAATAAAAATATTAATCCAAGAAACATTTTCTATTTAACCTGTGATTTTATTGACAGTAAAGAAGAGATTAAAAATGCATTAACATTTTTTGATGGACAATCTGATAAAAAAAACACAAGATACATCTTTCTTGATGAGATTAGTTTTGTTAAAGACTGGAATACCTTAATACTTGGGTTGTTTAATTCTGGCTACTTAAAAGACAAAAGAATTTATTTAACCGGTTCCTCCTCAATTTCGTTGTTAAAGGAAACGTTTCCTGGTAGAGATATATTAAAAATTGTATTTTTGCCAATGCAGTTTAGGGAATATTTTGATTTATTTTATGATAAAATCGATTCTAACATTGAAATAAATCTGGAAGACATGGAAAATTTTTATAAAGCTGCTCAAAATTTAATACCATATATAGATAATTTAAACACTGCGTTAAACAATTATTTATTAAGTGGGGGGTTCTTATGGCCATCATATTTACTTGAAAACAGTGATCCTTTAAGCCAGTTATTTGAAATATATAAAGATGCATTATTAAGTGATATTTCTAAACTTGAAAAAAGTCAGAAATATTTTAAGGCCATAATGGATCAGATAATAACAGGTTATTCATCCAGGCTGTCGGCAAATTCTATTGCGCAAAACACATCAATTGGTTCGCATAAAACAGTAGCAAACTATCTTGAAATAATGGAAGGATTATTTATTATTAAAATATTTTATAAGAAATTAAACGGAAAAATAATGTACAGAAGCAATAAAAAAATATATTTTACAGATCCATTTATTTACAGGGTTGTGAAGTTTTATGTTTCTGGCGAGTCGCAATTCCGTGAAAATGAGGAATCCAAAATTCTTGAAGGTATAGTTGGAATGCATTTATATAATTCATTTAATGACATTTATTATTTAGAAACAAAAAATGGAAAGGAGGTTGATTTTGTTTACAAAAATATTGGCATAGAGGTTAAATCAGGAAATAAAAAGATAAATAGATTACACTATGATAAAGGCTATTTACTTACAGGAAATGATCTGCCTGCTATGAGTAATGATAAGGTTTCAATTCCTGTATCAGTATTTTTATACCTGATAAGTTCCAGGAATAGATTGAATTGAAATATTTTATTTTCATTTTAAATTTTATGAACTCTGGATTTTCAGCATTTCGTTATGGAAATGTGTAGCTTCAACAGTTTCATGAATTTTCATTCGTGGATATAACAAACCTGTGCCCCTACTGAACGGTTGTTTTTATAGTTTTGGATGAAACAAATATTTTAATGAATAAAAATATATGAAAATTACAAAATTTTTCTGTTCATGCGATCGTGTGTGTAATTTTGTGTAAATATAAATCCCCTGTTATCAATAGAATAATCTATTAAATAACAGGAGTAAATGCCCCCCCTGAATACAACAAGGAGGTAAGGAAATGTGGAATATAACAATAAACTGCTCTTTCACCATTTAAACATTTCTCCATTATCAAACTGTCTAATTCTAATTGGACCCGTAACATACAGGCATCTTAAAATTTTCATCATTTTTAATATACTATCGAAATGATAATATGTTATATAGTCTTTATAATTTATGTATAAAAATTTTGTTTTGCCTGCCGAAAACTCACTGGTAAATCTATCAAGCGATATATTCAGCCATTTCAACCTGAAAACAACATCGAAAGGCATTGGCCTGAATTATAAACATAAAAAACTGTGCCTTATTGTGCTTGATGGCCTTGGCTGGAATGTATATACTAAAACTGGTATTTCCTTTGGGGATGTTAAAAAGGCAACCTCAGTTTTCCCATCAACAACATCAAATGCACTTTCATCAATATTTTTAAATAGGTTTCCTGGAGAGCACGGCATAATAGGATATGAGATCTATGTAAAACGGCTGGGGGCAATAATAAATATACCTGAGTACACATCGGCAGCATCCTATGTCAGGGATTCCATGGAAAGGGCATATCCAATATCTACAATATTTAATTATGAATCTAAAATTACCGCACTTTCTATGGCGGGTTATTCTACTATTAACATTATGCCAGCATCTATAGAACATACTTCATTTATCAACCTTCTCTATGGAAATACTGGAATAAATTCATATTCCAACATTTTTCACAGTTTTTATGTGCTTGAAGAAAATTTGAAAAAGAACTATGATTTTGTTTCATATTATGTACCTGATATAGATGAAATATCCCACGAGCTTGGGCCTTACAATAATTATACAATAGGGTCTGCAGGATATATTCTGTCTGAAATTTATTCGATAATAAAAAAATATGATGATTACGATTTTATTATAACTGCGGATCACGGGCATATTAAGGTTAGAAATACAATAAACCCTGGCAACGATTCCGGCCTTTGCAGCCTTTCAACATTGCCGCCTACAGGTGAGTCAAGGGCACTATTCCTGGAATACAATAAAGAACTGGAGGAATATATAAATAACCACTATAAAGATTTATTAATAGTTAAAAAATCAGAAAAATTTTATAATGGCCTTCTTGGCCATGTAAGTGATGAAGTGGCAAATAACCTGCCAGGCATGATAGCAATATCAAAAAATAACGATATATACCATTTTCCGCTAAACCAGGAGAAATATTCCATGCTTGGTGAGCACAGTGGGCTTCTTCCAGATGAAATGGAAATACCTGTCATTAAGGTATAATATTTAAATATAGAGTCCCACATATTTTCTAAAATGCATGGTGGTTGTTCAATATTATAAATGGATGAATAATTTTGGAATATGCAGGCTAAGCATATCTGATTATGCATATCATGGGCAAAATAGTTTCGCCTGATACGGGGAATAAGAAATATACTTATAGGATACTGGATATGCGATGAAGGCAATAGCATATAATCTTATAGCAGCACAAAACATAGAGATTGGGGAAGACCCGGGATACATAAAGAATATTGCCAGTTGTTAAAATGTGTAATATCATATTATTTTAAGCAAATAGTATAATATATCATACTTAAGTTATGCACAAAAATTTAAATATACTATATAGATATAATACAAAAATGTTTATAAAGTTTAACCTTTATAAAATGTGGGGCTTGGCTTTATTTATTTTATGCAGGGTGGTAAAATGGATACCAATGAGTTAAAGGAAAAGGAGGAACACGAGAAGGATAAAGCATCAAAAATTCTTATATCCACCTCTAAAGAGGAAAGTGTTGGCATTAAGGAATTTTATCCGGAGCTGAACCTGAACGGAGTCTATGGTTATTATATATTTGGGCGGCCAGTATATACATTAATTCCATATATGGACAATGTAATAATTAGCCTTCCACCCTACAGGGAAGAATCTCTTATGAAGGAGAAGCTTGGCATTGATCTTTCGGCACTTCTGGAACTGAAGGGGAAGAAGCGCGTAAGCATCGTTCTTGATTCAAATCCCTTAGAATATAAGAATTTAGATTACCTTGATCCAATTATTGAGGTAGCTCCCTCGGCAGAGATAAGGAATTATGGTTATCTATCTGCAATATCTCCATCTTATCAGGATTATTATAGCAACAGCAAATCCTTATTCTCTGGAAGGCTTGGATCACTGTCAAAAAACATTGAGTGGAATCGTTTTGTCAATCAGGCAGGCAAAGAGATGGAACACACAGGAATTAATATGTTATCACAGATTGGTGCTCTGGGATACCATAATACTTACAATGGGATAGTTGAGAAGGGAAAGGAAGACCCGGTTACAGCCTACAGATGGGCATATTATTACTCAACCTTTCTGGCTGATCCGGTATTTTGTTCACTGGATGGCATAACTCCAATTGATCGCAACATGATTAAAAAAGAGTTAAATGCCATCAAAAATAAACTTCCCGGCCTACAGCCAGATAAAAGAAAATTTCTTGATTTTCCCACGGACGTTGGAAGAGCAATATTAGATAAATATAAAATCTGCCTGCCGCGAGAACTGGATACAGCACTTCGTGCAGATGGCAAAAAATTGAGGCAGGTTCTCTATGATGTAGACCAGAAGGTAGAGGGGAGGGGAGAATTAGTATTTGAAGATAGGCAACAGGCTATTGCCCAGGCTGTAGATGAAGTAAAGGAATCCGTTCAATCGCTTGATTCCACTACTATGCAAAAGCCGGGAGTTAAAAAAACAAAGATGGTTATAGATCTGGCTCTTGGGGTAACTGGCATTGCATCTATGTTTATGACTAAAAATCCTATGTTTCTTGAACTGGCTACCCTTGGAATCTCAATAGATAGCATGCGGGTGCCTGAAATATTCCAGGGAAGCATTAAAAGAATTAAAAAGACCAGCCACATTGTTGCTATGCTTGGCAATGAAAATAGCAAATAACACAGATTGCACCTATTAAAGGGGTGTTGCCATTATAACCACATCCCTGTGGAATTCATCATCAGGGAATTTAGCAGCTTCCGTGAATAAATTTGCCTTGAAGAATTCTAATGATAGTTTATTATAGCTATACACTATTGCTTTTGCCCTGTGGCATCCAAGATTTTTCAAAATTTTAAGTGCATGTTTAAGCAGTTCCGATCCAATATTCGTAAGCCTCCTTTTCTCATCAACATAAATGCCCAGTATGTTTCCAATGCCCCCAAAAGTGTAAAAATCTATATAGCCAACAGGCACACCAGCCTCAACTGCAACATAAAAGTTGTAATTTTAATAACATCCATTTGCAATATACTTTTTAAACGATTGCCTTGTAACTGGGGCACCTGGTGAGAAAAAACCAAGCTCCCGCCCTCTCCGAATCATAGAAAGTATAATATCATAATCATGGCCATTTAATGGCCTTATTTCTATCATGTTTAATCATTGCCTGGGATCGTATTCTCCACTTGTCTTAAGGAATATTTCGTACCCATTGTCCGGTATTTCCTTCCTCTCATTGATCTTTAGGAAAAGTTCAGCGATAAACCTATTTAATATATTGGCCCTTCTTGATAATTCGGATTCACTTGTTTTCCTGCATATTATAAGTTCATCAATTTTATCACTGTAACTGGATGGCAACCACTTTAAGCTGTATGAGTTCATAAGCCTCCATTTATTGTCCGGTATAAAAGTACCGTTAAAAACAAAAAGCAGCTGCAAAAATAAGTCTATAGCCTCATTTAGAAGATCGTGGGCACATGGAATGCATCCCCTTTCACCCATAAGATTGTATGGCAGGTCGATGGAATAATCATGTGGCATTGATAAATTATTGCCCCCGAATCCATGCCATCTAAGTTTCATAATTAGATCAAGCATATCATTTCTCCTTTCCGTTTCTGTGTATATTAATTTGTTTTTGATTGTACCTGAAACAAGGCCATTGCGGTCAAAAAGAATTTTTCCCTCACTAAATGCCTGCCTCTGTGCATGGGACCACTTAGCCTGGGATGACACATTAAAGTCAAAAAGCATAACATCTAAATCAATTCCATGGTAATCCTGCTCACCAGGTCTTACTTCATTAAAGGAATTTTTGAAAAATATGGCTATGTCCAGGTCTGAATACTCATCAACAAATCCCCTTGCTGCACCACCTAAAAGAACTATACCCTCAACATCTCTGTTTAATTTAAGCCTCGAACAAAATTCGTTGGCAGCCTTGATATGCAAATCCATTAGGGCACTATTATTTTTTTTCATTTCGTATTCTTTAATAATTATTTACTATATAATTATGTTGATATGTACAGGTAAGTTGCATAATTAATTTTGCCAAAATTTACAATGGATATAAATTCCATGTGTGTTTAAATAAAGGGGATTGATTGGCTTTAACTCAATTACCTGCAATGAATCAATAAATAATCTCAGAAACAATAAAAGTACCTTTAAAAATTTATTATCTAGATTGGAAATTATAAATAGTATTCTATTAGTGGTTCTAATTACCTATTTTATAACGGACGTTTCCTAATAACTTCATTTCCCGGTGTGATCAGGGAATTTGATTGCCATGGCGTGAATAAAGATTCCTACTGCAGAGTCAGAAATTCATAGATTTACGGATCAAACACGTGTACAAAAACATAAAGGGGATATCTGGTACAAAGGAACCAAAAGAAGGGTTTTAGGAAAAGTCAACGGAAGATAATTGCATATGGCATCAAAATACTTTTAGATTTTGATTGACTCTTCTGTGCCAGGGGCTTTTCTAGCTCACGATAGATAAAAAGGCGGGATAGAAATTACACTTATTCTACCTTCCTACTTTTGACCATCATATTCCTGCGGGTCATTGATTCGAGAAGCGATGTTTACCCCTATTTATAAGAAGATATGTGAACCACGCGATAGCGTTCTCCCAGTTTATTCATGAACTTTTGATCCGCAGTGTACAAAGGGGCGTTCATCTCGATTGCTAAGGAGAGATAAGCTGCGTCATATACCGTGGTACCAGAATCTATTGCAATGTTAATTGCAGATTCATACAGGCCGTCGAGGATAGGGTATAGTGCAATCTGAAATTTCCTCAGTGCAAGCCCTACCCGAATAAGCTCTTCTTTTCCAATCGCCGGATTATATCGCAAAGCGTTGGATACCTCATATGGCATTAATTGAATAGAGTATACCGTTATTTTGCCCTTGATGTAATCGTCGAGTATCTGCAGGGACTTATCAGTAAATTCCTCGTCCACAAACCACTTTACGATTACCGAAGCATCAAGTATTATATTGCCCGGTCTCTCCATTTCCTTATCTCCTCTGTTGAATTCCACCCCGTTGATGATTTACGTATCCCTGACGCTATGGCCATACCTTCCGCTATTACACTCCTGTCAATTGTGTGTTTCCGCGATTCCTCTTCCTTTATCCTGGCGGTAACTGATTCCCTTATGACGGCACTCCAGTTGATGTATGATAATTCCTTCATTTTTTCTTTTGTTTTCTTATCAATTCTAGACGTTATGATTTCCATAATTTGTAATACTAAACTGTAATATAAGTATTACGCCTTTTAACAACTGTACCTGCATAGCTTCGTTACCTGGCAATTTCACAGCAATCTATCATGTGCATTGAAAATTACGACTCTACAACTTGAGTTTCGGGATTAAATTTTGTGGAATTGCCTGTTTATCCTGCTGGACATTATTTTAGTTACTGTGTGTATACGTGGTGGCATGAAGACACGGAACTGCATTATATTATTCTGATGTGTGGAGGCATTAAGAACACTGGCGTACTCATGCCTGCAGTAAAGAGTTACGTGGATGAACACAATAAATACCCAAACCATTTAAATGAAAGAAGAGTAGTGTGAAAGGTCTGCAGATAAGGAATACTGTTGTGAATTTATGCAATTAAGTACCAGTATAACGGAAGTTCCAGGAAATTTTGACCATAAAATTGCATAAATTCTCTGTATTTTACGGTACTGGTGACCGTTTACTGTTTCATTAAAATGCACATGATTTTACAGGGAGATATATACTGTTAAGTATTGATAGAGTATATGGATGTTGGCACCAGGAAGGGTGATGGCAGGAGCTACACACGGTACATTATAAACCCATACATTGTAGATGGAAAGGTAGGACACCATGCGGTTGCAAACACATCACAGGGTTCGCACTGAAATACAGGAAGAATATCTCCAGCATGATGATAGAATCATTGCCATTAAACGGGGAATGTCAATTGATGCAGTAAAATATCTGAACCGCAGGAATATTAGATTATAATTATATTTTTACTTTCGATCTTCTCAAAATCATGATCCATTGTAATGAATTTGTTATTGCCAGTTAATGCTATTCCGGCGATTAAAATATCATTTTCGTTTATCATTTTTCCCCTGGACCTTAAATTTATAAATATTCCTGAAGATCGGGTTATGGAGTCCTTATCGGGATATATGATATCTATGCTGTTAATAAAATCATAAATTACATTATTATTTATTTTGTATTTCAATAATTCATAGGCATTTATGTATGTTATAGATGCATCTTTCCCGTCAAGGTATTCATTAACAGTGCCAGTAACATGGTGGTTGCCCCTTAAATACTCAATAACAACATTTGTATCTAAAACGATCACCGGTATCTACCTGCATTGTTTGTTCTATCATTGTCTATTTGCTTCTCAATTGCCGTTAGTTTAGAATTATCTTTTAAAATGCCCTCAAATTTTTTTATATCTTTTTTCTGTATAAGCTTCAAAACAATATCGGAAAATGATTCGTCATCATTTTTAAGTTTTTTTAATTCCTCATAGGCTTTATTTGAGAGTGAAACCATTTTAACCATATATAACGTATACGTATATTATATATAAATATTTAGTGGTGATAAGAATTAATCTGTATAATTTACAATGCTTTTGCATTTATCCTGAAAATAACCTCTATTTGTAGTTTTTCCTGAAAAAAATAACCTTCTTTATTTCCCTTGAACACTGCCCTATTGTTTTAACATTCTTTCCGGATGCATAATAAAAGAACCATCCGGCATTCTCCATCTTTTTTGCCCCTGGATGTCCAGGAAGGGGAGCATCACCTATGAACTGTACCTTATGGTTGCCTATTATTGACTTCAGGTAATTCATATAGTTATTTTCAGGATTATACCTGCTGTCATTATATCTGAGAATTCCCTGATATTTGTAGTGAGCAGAGCTCCATTATCATTCGTTTTCATTGGACATCACGCAGGCATAGGGTTATAGCGTAAATTCTTTACTTTTTACCCAGATTTTGCAAAACTATTGTATATATTATGATATACTACGTTATCTATTTCCTGTATTTTACATCGCTGAAATAGCCTATTTAACTCAGGATATGTGGTGGTATCTTAAATATACATTCATATCAACTGGTTTTTTGGCCAGGCATATGGTTATATAAAATTCTACTTTTATTTAACGTTCCCGTTAATTTTTTGTGATAATCCGGTTTATTGTTTACTGTATTAAAAATAATAGGTATTATATCTACGGTATTTCATCAATTACCTTTATGTCCTTTACCCTGCTGAATGCAGCATCGTGGGATATAAGTAAATTTGTTCCAGCAGCTTTCATAGTAGCTATAATTACACAGTCTCTTGCATCAGGTCAGAAATTGCTGTATTGTAGGACAAGTGATAAAGATTCCTCCATAATTTCTATAGTAAGGTTCATTATACCGGTAGTAGACAAATTAAGTATTTCTGGCATTCTTTTTGTAAATTCATCTTTAGGAAATCTTCTAAAATAATGTGCAACCTCCATTATTGTTACAGTATTTATGACTACTTCAGACCGGATAGCCCTCTGCATAATCTGGTTAACATATCTGTGTTCCGGCAATCTCTGGCCAAACCAGTATATCCAATAGTTTGAATCGATATAAAATGTTTCCAATTACAGCACTATTTCCATATATTCTTTAGATCTAAAGGATCCATTTCTGGCAACTCTGATTTATTCTTTATAAAGCCTTTCATGGTGTTTATAAACTCTTCAGGTGTAATAGCCTTTTCAATAATTATGTGGCTATCCTCAACGCTTATTCTTACTCTCGTTCCTGATAGCATGCCAAGAGACTTTCTAATTTCTTTTGATAGAGTTATTCTTCCCTTGCTATCTATTACGGTTTCATGAATATTTCCAACCATATAACCCACACTCTATTAAAATAAATAAACGTTTACTTTTTAGCTATGGCGGAAATATGCCTCCAGGAATTTATACAATTCTCTCACGTTGACCGTGTGATCTACTACCTGAGAGCGAAGTTTATGCATATCTCATACATAGAGTATACAGGACACTGATTATAAAAAAAGGTAAATATGCGGGGCAAAAACAGCTATTATAAGCCTGTTGACAGGAAAGTGGCATAATACTTGCCGGCAACATAAATAATACGCTATATCGGGATAAAAACATGAAAAATAAATGAATTATAAAAGTAAATGAATAACCACTTATTTCCGCCATAGCGGATGTCATAATGTTTATATATCGTAAATTAGTATGCAATAGATATAAATGAAAGAAAAGTTCAATTTGTCCTGTTCAATAATTGTTAATGATCAATTAGATGTGTTTGATATATTTAAGAGATCGCAAAAAACCAATAAAAATTTGAAATTAACTGCACCTACAAGATCTTTAAATTCAACATCTGGTGGTATCAACTTTGGAACACTCTTTTTTGCAATTGAAGGGGCCGTTGAATCATACAACCTGGAAATATCAAATATTATGTACAGCAATAATACAGTAAGAGGAATATTTACAGTAAATATGCTAAACATAAATGATGGAACTATTGGGAGTAAAATATTCAAAGATTTAAATAACTTTGTATTAAATCTAGGATATGATAAGATATTTGCCTATGAGCTCAATGTTAGGCTGACTATTCATAGCAATGGATATCTTGAATACCCTATTGAAAAAAAATTAAAAACAATGAAATCCACAAAATTAAGATCTATAAAATTAATAGACGGAAACAATTATGACATGGATCTGAGGGAACAATATATAAGTGAAATAGGCGTAGAAGAGCTTGTAACGAATCCCAAAATGTCGTCTGTTATAGCTGTATATAGAAGAGAAGGATATAACGAGAATGCTGTATTTGATATATTAAATGATATAGATACAGTATTAGAATTGATAAGGTGATATTATGTTATATTATGAAAATTACGATAGTGCTAGTACTTTGAATTTAAATGAAAACAATAAACAGATAAAATATATCTTACAAAAGGTCGTAGATAAATTATTACAATATATGGGCATATATGATACTGTAAGCATTAACATACCATTAAAGGATGAAATAATTAATTTATTAAATTCGATAGCAGATATTGATGATTACAACGGTTTAAATAATTTATTTAATTCAAATCAGATGCTGGAATTATTATATATAATAAATTATGCTGTAAATGAACATTGCGAATACGGAAGACCATTTATAGACGTTGTATATGATAATGAAGATCCAGCCTATATAGACATCCAATTTCCAGAATGCAACTGGGATGGCTGGGAAAGACTTGAAAATGAATTAAAACCTATGATAGAACTTACAAAGGAAAGGATTATGATAACATGCATAAAGGGATTGATAGAATAAATATATTGGATCCATCATTACTCTTTAATAATATTGATATAGATGGTATAAAAGAGGAAGTCAAAATTAGGCGGCTTATAAGTTCTATGTATATGGCAATTTTTAATTATTGGGTAGCCATTGAGCGTTATAAAAAAAATAATCAAGGTGATGGTAGATCAAATGAACCTGATGATTTTACGTATGTACATTTTGAAAGGAAAATAAGTAATAAATATTCAAGAGATATATCATATCTAGCAAAATACAGAGTAATATGTGACCATAGGGTTAATAATCCTGCCAATTATAAGAAAGGTGGCAAAAGTATAAACTTATATATAAATCATAATTCATTGATGAAATCTTATTGTTGCTTTAATACCCTCATAAACGCAATAAAAAATAACAATTTATAATAGAAATATATTTTTATATTAACGTGTTAGATGAGGTGTGTATTATAATGAATTATAAATACAGCAAAATTAAGTAAAAATTATTATTTTAAAAAATTTAATAATTCTTAATTTTTAAATTCATAATATTTTTATTTACACATTATAATTAAATTTTATATACACTATTTTCAATGATATTTATTACTGATTTTTATTCTCACATATTCTACTAATTTGAACTTTAATATTTATAATATCAGTTATAAAATAAAAAATTATGAAGGTGCTATAATATAAGCATTAAATTGCAAATCTATCTTATAGAATTGCAGGGATTAAAAATTTAATAGATATGCACATTGTGAACGTATTTTCCTATCATCAGGATAAATAACTGGATATTAATGGCTTTATCTGCAGGGCAATATTATTTAATTTTCTATAAATCCTGATTGAAACCAGATTGGCAATACATTAAATACTATGAAAAAGTATACCAGAATATCTGCAAAAATTCCAGTAGAAGACCGGAAAGAAATAAGGAAATACGAATTGAATCCTACATTAATTATCGGGAAAACTGTGCAGGATGAAATAAAAAAGGCCAGGAATAAGGAGTTAATTGCAGAAATGAAAAATATGCCTCCAACAATATCAAAATTAACGTTAGATGAAATAGTATCAGATATTAGAGAAAGTGGAGGAAGATAACCTGCTGGATGCTTCTGCAATATTTGGTCTCTTTCAGAGTGGAAGTTTAATAATACCAAGTGCAGGATCAACAATTCCATTTGCCAGGTATGAAATAGGCAACATTCTGTGGAAGAATTATAAAATTATAAATAGAATCTCGAAAAAAGAAGCAAACTATTATAAAACAAATAAAATGTCAGTTCTTAGAATTTTTTATACCTACTATCCCCAATCCAATAAGTTGGCCTGTAAGAAAACTTAAAAGTTCATCATCGGATTTCTTTTCGACCTCATATCCTACCATAGTTGAAATTTCTGATATAAGTAGATCCCATTCAGCCATAACATTACAATATCATAGAGCTATATGAATATTCTGAATAGCCTAAGATTGCTATAGGAGATTTAGCCCCATTTTTATTATTTTGTTTGTTATTAATATAACCATTATTAATATTATATTAGTTCCATTACTTTTTGCTTTTACCCTATTTTCGGATTTTAATTCATGAATTAAGGTACCAATTTTCAGTGGGCATATCAGGAATCCCACTCACTTCTAAAGAGTTTAAGATAATATTTACATTATTTTTAGTTCAATCTGACCCGGAAAATTGATTATTGAAGAACATGTATGTAAAGATACCATCGTTTGTAAGCTTTAATAATTTTTATTCTATTAATACAGCATCAGTTAAGCGCCTTATCCATTTAGAAAAAGTTACCTCCCTGGGCTTTTTCTGTATTCCCCCACCCGTAGCCCTGTTTGAAACATAATTACTGGATATCTGATCATAAACATCCATGTATTTTGCCCATCCATCACTATCCTTTGAGTTTTTATTAAGCATACCCAGAATAGCGTAAAAATTCTAATTGGATCCGTAACAGGAACTAATGCCCTATTTCTCTACATGTGATGAGGTAATATACCATTACAGTTATAAAAGAAGGTATATGCCATTATGTACAAATATCTGGCAACACCATCAATGGCATCTGGGGAAAAGGGGGGCAATTTAAATGTTAAAAGCAATAAATACAGGAACTAATTCCAGGATATCATATTGTTTAAAAATGTACCACGTGTGGTTCAATTTTAATTGAAAATGAACCATATAAAAGTCATATTTAAATATACCAAAAATATAATGTTATATGGATCTGGATAAATCAAGACTTATCGAAATATTAAGTGATTATAATCTATGGGGTAATTTCAATAAAAGTTTGAAGGAACGGCCTGAATATAGTTTAAAGCTTGCAGAGAATCTGAAATCAGGCACAATAAATGTTATAAAGGGCATTAGAAGATCAGGGAAATCTAGCATATGCATAAAATATATACAGGATAACTACAACAGCAATGATTCACTTATAATTAACCTTGAAGATCCAAGATTGCCTGTAAATATAGATTCAAACATGCTTATGGACATATTCCAGGCGTACCAGGAATATGTAAATCCAGCCAATTTAAAAATAGCTGTAATAGACGAGGCACAGAATGCAAATGGCTGGGAACGTTTTGCCAGATATTTAGTTGAAACAAAAAATATAAAATGTATAGTTACCGGTTCTTCAGCGAAATTATTAAGCGATGAATATGCCACATATATAACAGGCAGGCATATTGATATAACTATATTCCCACTTTCATTTTATGAATTTTTAAATTTCAGGGGATTTAATATAAATTCAAACATCGATATTATTAATAAAAAATTTGAAATAATAAATATGCTATATGAATATATTGAATATGGTGGATTTCCTGAGGTTGCAATTATAGATAATAAGGACGTTAAAAGGGATCTGGTTAAAAATTACTTTAATGATATTATTATAAAAGACGTTGCAAAACGTTATAAAATAAGGAATATACCACAGCTAGAACAGATTTCGCTGGAATTATTATCTACTATAAGTGATACTGTATCATTAAGGTCCATAAGCAGGTCATACACTATAAGTTTAGGGACTGTTGAACGCTTTTTTAAATATTTGACCAGTTCATACCTTTTTATAGCCTTAGATAAATATAGCTATTCTAAAAGAAGCCAGAATAAATCATTAAAAAAGGTTTATCCCATAGATACAGGAATATATAATGCATTGTCATTCAAATTTTCAGAACAGATTGGCAAAAAAATGGAAAGTATAGTTGCCATTGAATTATTCCGGAGACTTAATAATTCAAATAAAACAATTTATTACTGGAAGGATTATTATAACCATGAAGTAGATTTTCTTATAAATGCCAATGATAAAATTGATGAACTGATACAGGTAACATATTCATCATCATATGAATCAGTTAAAAAAAGAGAAATTGAAAACATATTAAAGGCTGGAGAAGAATTGCACTGTCAAAATCTAAAAATTATAACGTGGGATTATGAGGGCATTAAAACATTTAATAAGATAAAAATTTCTTTTATGCCATTGTGGAAATTTTTGCTTGATTAAATATTATTTATTAAATTAAGGAAAATAATAAATTTTAATATAGGCAAATTATACCATCCATGAATATATAATAAGAAATCCGTAGTAGCAGTATTGACTGTATTAATGATGGTTTTTTCATCTTTTCTGTTAATTTATACTTCAGATAATATTAATTCAAAGATCGTGTATAGCATTTGCGTAAATATAAACCCTCCTGTTACCGGTAGAATTACCTATTATAGTGTTGGACATAATAAATTATCCTTTATATCTATTAGGAATGGGCTATATGCAACGATTTGCTAAACTTAAAGATAGCAAAATGAAGTGTCTGTGACTATAAATAATAGGAGTGAATACCTCTTTGATAACCAGAGGTAATGAAATATTGAATATAACAATGTACAGTATGCAATACAGAGAGGAGTACCGGTAAGCTATTCATATTCTATGATTACCCTGAGAATATTAGAAGGTTATTAAAATCAACAAATGTAATAGAAAGGGAAAATGAGGAGGAGGATAAAAACCGTATCATCATTCCCTGATCAGGATTCAGCAATGAAAATATTTTATTTTAAATCTGTAGAGTTTAATTCAAAGCATATATTCAGGAAGATGAACGGTTACTTTAAATGCAGGGATGGAATAAGTGAAATGTTTACTGAGAGGTACCCTTTATAAATACACAGAATTCTGTACACGATCATTGTGGCCATGTATTTGTTACAATGATAAGAAGGGTAAGGGTAAAGGCAATGTTCATGTGTTTAGGCTACAATCTATTCACACTTGTTTCCATGGAAAATAGGGGTAAGATAGCGGTAGCTATGGAAAAATAGATAAAAAACTGACTCAAAATATAAAAAATTAGGTAAAATTAAAGGCAATTCCATTATTTTTTAACAAAAAAACTCGGTTAAAGAAATTTTATGCCTGGTTGGGTAAAAAAGGAGTGGTTATTAGGAAATGCCAAATATAAAAATTTAAATATTGCAAAATAATGTTACTTCCCGCAAGGAGATAAAAATGGCTAAAATAGTTAATTTCAATTTGGATCTTAACAGTATGAATTGTGATGAATTAATTAAATATATAAATAACACAGGCATTTATTATAACTATGTACAGTTAAAGTATTATATAGAAAGCAATAAAAGCAAATTTTCAGAAGATGAATACAGTAGGCTGGAAAATGCCATAATAGAAAAGGAGAAATATTTCAACCCACAGAGTACAAAAAATATAGATGTACACATAATAAGCCTGGAAGGCAAGGAGATTAAGAAATATGGCCATAGCGTTATAGGGAAACTTATATTGCAGTCCACAAATGAAAAACAACCATTCCCTGATATAATTATGAAAAATATAAGGGAATTATATCCAAAGTCAAATTATACATGGGGTATTATATACAACAATTATAATGAAAATGTTCCTGAAGGCAATGACAATGAAATAGACAGTAATAATATTAGTGGCATATATAGCTATATAAAAGCACTAACACCTGCTGATGGTGTTGTTTTTTTTATTGCAGGACTCTTTTTGATGATTTTTGACTTTGTTGGTAATGAGATTATTGGCTTTGCCCTTCTTGCTATAGGCCTAATACTTATTTCCAACAAAATTTTTACTTTGATTGTGGGGGTAGTTTTCGTAATGTTCAGCATTGTTTTATATTCTTCCGGTAATTCTGGGCTCAGTATTAGTTGGATAGTTATTGGCTTTGTACTTATTGCCATAAGTTTAATGCATATTGCCCGCAAATAATATTTATCTCAGGTTTACAGGGAAGTAAAATAGAGAATTTATATTATTCAGTATTTTAGGGTTTTTTCTTGATGTTTTTATTCCTACTTTTCTGGTTGTTATAGGATATTTAACCTACATGATTTTTAACGGTTATAGAATTTATACATGCATGATATAATTATGATTAATATAAGAACATTGAATAATATAATGCCTGTAGCCAGCAATAATGAATATATTTCCGATATTGTTAATAAAATATATAACTTGACTTCGCCAAACGAACATGCCATACTGCTATTTGCCAGATGAGTTTTTTACATTATTACCACCTCAATTTCAGTGTTTTATCCTCAGAGCCCCTGATGAAATCACTAAATAAATCAGTTATCTGGGGTGTAATGTTATTTATTATGTGGAATTTGAAGCCAGATCCCGGGTATACAACCGTTTTTGCATGTGGAATAAGGTACTTTCTGAACTGTTTTATGTTTACTATACCCTTTTTCCGGTTTTCCCCAAAATTGGTGTCAAATTCAGTTCAAAGCACCCCTTCAGGTATTTCAATCAATATATTTACTACTAAAGTGGCGAAGTCAAGATATAATATATATCAATAATATAAAATTATAATTTAAATAAGCACAAATATTTATATACAAACTAATGGTAAACTTTTCTACATGCTAAAGAAAGGTATTTACGATCAGATAATAAATAAAAATTTACATAACGAACTAAATAAAATTGAAAATATAAACGCATTAAAAATTTTTAAAACCATTGTTAACGATGATGAGGACTTTTCAAATTTACTTTTTTCATATATTTCAGAGAATATTAGAATAGTATTAAATAATGTTAAGGGAAAAAATAATAAGTTGGGGTTTGCAAATAAAATAATGGAAATAATTAAATGCTATACAAATGAAAATGGAAAAATTATAACAGACAATCCACCGGAAAAATTAGATGGTGTAATTAAAAAAGAAAAAGTAAGTATAGTTAAACCTTTAACATCAATTTCAAGATCATCATTATTTACTGGATCAAAAATAGAACCAAAGTTATATCAGGAACTAAAGCGGGAAATACATTCAGCAGATGAGATATTGATGTTAGTATCTTTCATTAAATGGAGTGGTATTAGATTTATTCTTGATGAATTAAAAGATTTTACAGATCATGGTGGAAATCTAAAAATAATCACAACAACATATATTGGTGTAACAGATCCAAAAGCTATGGAAAAACTTGGAGAACTAAAAAATACTGAAATAAAAATATCATATGATACACAAAGAACAAGATTGCATGCCAAAACATATGTTTTTCTCAGGAATACAGGATTTTCAACAGCATATATAGGTTCGTCCAATCTTTCTGATGCAGCTATGTCCAGTGGGCTTGAGTGGAATTTAAAAATTACAGAGAAAGATCAGCCGGAAGCAATGGATAAAATTAGAATTACATTTGATAGCTACTGGAATTCTAAAGAATTTACTGAATATGAATATAAAGAATTCCAGAATGCAATAAAAAATGAAAAAATTCAGAATAATAACAAGGCCACATATAATTTTGAATTACAGCCATATTTATTCCAGCAGGAGATACTGGATGAATTATATGCTGATAGAGTTTTAAGGGGCCATTACCGTAATTTAATAGTTTCTTCAACTGGAACTGGAAAAACTATGATAGCTGCATTCGATTATAGAAGATACGCTCAGGGAAATAGATTCCCAAAACTTCTTTATGTGGCGCACAGGGAAGAAATACTAAAACAGAGCTTAGAGGCATTTAGGGCAGTATTAAAGAATCCCAATTTTGGAGATTTATACGTTGGTAAATATAAACCAGTGTCATATGAATACCTTTTTATTTCTATACAGAGTTTTAATTCTATTGATTTGACTTCATTCACATCGTCCGATTATTATGACTATATTGTTATAGATGAATTCCATCATGCTGCATCTAAATCATATCAGAAATTGATAAATCATTATAATCCAAAAATAATGATAGGGCTCACTGCAACACCGGAACGTATGGATGGGCGTGATATATTAAAATATTTCGATGACCATATTACATCTGAGATTCGCCTGGCCGAAGCTATTGATAGAAAGTTATTATCCCCATTCCATTATTTTGTGGTTACAGATAATGTTAATTTATCAAATGTGAAGTGGCATGATGGCAAATACGATGTTAAAGAATTAACTAAAATATATACAAATGGTAATATATCAAATGCCCGCCTTGATCTAATTTATAATTCTGTAATGTACTACCTTGATGATATTGAATTTATCAAAGGCATAGGTTTCTGCGTTTCAATAGGGCATGCAGAATTTATGTCTAATTATTTCAATAAAATGGGAATACCTTCAATAGCAATTTCATCTAATTCTACTTCTACTGAAAGGGAAAATGCCAGAAATAATTTAATTAATGGTAATATTAAGTTTATTTTTGTGGTAGATATTTACAATGAAGGCGTAGATATACCAGAAATTAATACAGTGCTTTTTCTAAGGCCCACAGAAAGTTTAACGGTATATTTGCAACAGTTTGGAAGAGGATTAAGGCTTTCACCGGGCAAAGAATATCTTACTGTGCTTGATTTTGTAGGCGAGTCTAATTCAAAATATGATTTTTCATCAAAGTTTTTATCACTAATTACAGACAGAAATAAAAACATAAAGTCAGAAATCAATAACGATTTTAATGATTTGCCTGCAGGTTGCTATCTTGAAATGGAAAAGAAAGCTAAAGAATATATATTAAGTAATATAGGCAAAGCTATAAAATACAGATCAGGAATTGTGGCAAAAATTCAGGAATTATATAATATTAGTAAAGCTCAATTTGATATACAGGATTTCCTTGATTATTATAATATTGAACCTGATATTGTATATAAATTCAATAACTTTTCCAGGCTATTAAATTATGCAGGGATAATAAATGATTTTAATGAGCCAAATGAGGGACTTATAACCACCGGCTTAAAAAAATTATGCTATATTGATTCAAAATCATGGGTAGAATTTATTTTAAAAATTTTAAAGGATAATAATATATTAAATTATAATAATTTATCAGAAAATGAAATATCCATGCTTAATATGTTTCAGATTACAATATGGAAAAGGACTCCTGAGAAAATTGGTTATACTAATTCCATTGAATGCATATTGGGTCTGAATAAATCACCTATACTAAAAAACGAAATCATTTCATTGCTAGAATACAGGCTTTCAAGGATTAATTTTATTGAGGCAAGTCCTGGAAATCATGAAAATTTGCCATTGAAAGTTCATTGCTCATACACCCGGGATCAGGCTCTTGTAGCTTTAAACTATATGTCTCCTGAAAATATCCGCGAAGGAGTTTTTTATGTTAAAGATATGAATGTAGATGTTTTATTTGTTACTATTAATAAGGATCAAAAAGATTATTCAATGACAACTATGTATAATGATTACATTATAAATGATGAGTTATTCCACTGGCAGTCCCAGAGTACTACATCAGACAAATCGCCAACAGCTATAAGATATTTTAATGCTGATAATATTAATAATAGTGTATTTTTATTTGTTAGGGAGTATAAGGAAAATAAGCTTATTGCTGCACCATATAAGTTCCTTGGCCCTGTTACATATGTAAAGCACGAAGGCACAAACCCTGTTTCTATAACCTGGAAACTTAAAACACCGATTAATGCTGCAACATTTAAAGACCTTAGCAACGTAATACGTGTTTAACATCTGATTAATATACTGCCATAACTACCTATAAAATTAATTTAAAAAATACACATTAAACATCTCTATATTTTATTTAAGTATTTTTTGATAACAATAAAAATTTGCTAAAAACTCTATTTTTATGCTGCTTGCTTACGGGTTATTGTTCATTAAACCTTTTTTGAAATCCCCGTCTCTGAGGTTTTTGATCATTTCAGTTATCTCTATGCTCATGGCTTCCCCGATATTTATAAAGTATGGTTCAGACTCATCTTTAAATATTAATGCAAGTTCTATACAACCATTTATGATTCTGAAATGGATAAATTAATATCAAACTCACGGAATAGATATATCCATACTGGAATCTGTATCATCGGACCTGGATAACCGGCCTTCCATTAAAGCCTATGTTGCTGCAAGGACTGAATACTTATTCTCAACAATACTGAATAATCACATAACAAAACTATTAAAATATGATTTTATTAAAAAAATTGATGGGAGATATTTTATTGAGGATTCCTTATTGAAGTTAAGGCTTATGCCAGAATAAAATTAAATGTTTTATAGTAAAAACACATAAAAGTATGCGAACTGCCAGCTGTAAATATTGAACATATGGCATTGAATATAGGAAACATTTTTTATAATAAAATAAATTACATATAGGAATATTAAAGCTTCCTCATCATTATTTTTTCAATATCGTGCTTCATGCCCTTCTCTATAATAAGGTCTGCCCTGTATTTTGTTTTTATAATATTTTTCCGGTAATTAATACCGTTTACGGAATCCCAGATTTCAGAGGCTGTTTTTATTGCATCCATTTTATTCAGACCGGCAAATTTTTTAAAATAGGAATCCTTATCTTTAAATGCAGTATCCATAAGCATAAGAAATCGTTCTATAAACCACTGCTTTATATATTCTTCCCGGGCATCCAGATATATAGAAAAATCAATGAAATTTGAAACATACACATCGTGATGCCCTGCATTGCCATTTATTTGAAGTATGTTCAGCCCCTCAAGTATCAGTATGTCGGGGGATTCAATTTTTTGCACATCACCAGTTATATCATATTTTAAATGGGAATAAACAGGTATTTCAATATCATGTACCCCTGATTTCATATTCAGCAGGAAATTAATTAAATTATCTATCTCATAACTTTCCGGAAAGCCTTTTCTTGATAATATGTGTTCATTTTCAAGCTTCTTATTATTTTTAAGAAAATTATCAGTAGAAACTATATATATATTATATTCTGGATTAATCTTTAGCAGTAATGTTTTCAACAATCTTGATGCTGTACTCTTTCCAACTGCGACACTCCCGGTTACACCTATTATATATGGAACTTTAACGGTATCCAGCCCAATAAACGAGTTCCTGCCACGGTAGAGGTTATGGTTGTTAACTATCGATAGTTGAAGAAGCCCTGCCAGAGGGAAATAATAATCCTGTATTTCAGGCACAGTTAAACGGTCATTCAGTGCGATGACAGAGGATACAATATTATCTGGAAGCGTTATATTCATATTTCCTTTAAGGGAAGACCACCTGTCCCTGGTATAGGAGTAATATAAACCCAGGCCATAGGTTGATTGATGCTTTACAATGCCATTCATGATAGGGAATAAATAATTGCTATTTAAAAATATATAAGGGCAGTTATATGGTGATACGTTTTTTATCCCGATTTAAACCTGATCAAGAGACCTTTTAGTTCATCCTGGTTTGTTGCTATGGCATGGGCAGGAGAATAGTTAGGCATCAGGTTACTGTGCCCTGCTGAAAAACTCTGGCTATCCGTTTGAAGGTGAACGCAAATTTCTTTTAACACCCGGTGAGACAGTATTGCCGCCACCAGCACCTGGAAATGAAAAAATTCTCAAAAAGTCCGGATATACTGGAAATGGGGCTAAAGAATTATATGGAGGCCGGGTTCTGGAAGAAAAATATTCCGATAAATAATTTAAAATATGCATGGATCATCCTGGAAACAGTTCAATTTAAATCCTTATCTTCACAACTTTTTGGAATAGCTGCCTCCCATTTATTCATTCTATTTTCATAAACTCATATACACGCAGTATTTTTTTAATAATCAAAAAATTTCATTCAACAAAGTTGATGGGCAAAAACATCCATGTTTAAAGTTTATATATGCAATATCCTTAAAGCACTATGGAACTGTACGGCCTTAAAAAGGATGCATGGCTTCAGGTATTATCTGCATATGCGGGATGGCTGATGGATGGTTACACAACAATAGCATATGCACTGGTTGCTGTTACCATTTCAACTGTTTTCTTTCCAGGCACAGCCGGAATATATGGATTAATTGCAACATTTGGGGGGCTGGCTGTGGAAGAAATTGCAAGGCCTGCTGGTTCACTATTCCTCGGGAATTTTATTGGTGACCGTACAGGCAGAAAGAATATGTTGACTATAACAATAGTTGGCTTTTCAATATTTGCTGCATCCAAAGGGCTTCTGCCCACATATTCGCAGGCTGGCATTATAGCACCTGTACTGCTGTATATGATGCTCTTTATAGAAGGCCTCTTTGCAGGTGCTGAATACGGTGGAGGCACCGCACTATCCATGGAAAGTATCCCAAAGGAAAAAAGATCGCCAGTAGGTGCCTTTGTCCAGAGTGGATATGGCACTGGATTCTTCATTGTATCATTTGTATTCGCTGCACTGGCAGGCTATTACGGAAATGCATATTTTGGCATAATAGGATGGAGGGTGCTATTTTACACGACCATAATACCTGGAATTTTAACCCTAATTATCAGGTATATAACCAGGGAGACCGCTATTTTTCAGGATATGAAAGAGAATGGCGGGATATTGAAGGAGCCTGCTATAGGCATGTTTAAAAAGGGTGGAAGGCCCTTAATCTTTGCACTCATGCTAACAGGCGGGCTTTTATTTGTAAATTCAATAACATTTAGTTTTTATCCAGGCCTCCTTGCCATGCTGAATAAAGGTATTCCCGATGCAACAGTTGGCTATTATAATGGGTATATAAACCTGTTTTCACTCTTTGGTGTCTGGATCGGTGGCATAACTGCACTCATATTTGTAGGAAGGAAAAGGGCCATGCTTATATATACAATAATTTTCATTGCCATAACATATCCAACTGCATACTTTGCCTTCCATGGAGGTGCCTATATTGATCTTGTTGCATTCAGCATACAGGCTTTTTTCGAGGCCATGATTTTTTCAACACTTCCTGCCTTTCTGGCAGAAACATTCAGCAAAACATTCAGGGCAACAGGAGTTGGCTTTGCTTATAATGGGGGTGCCATACTTGGTGGTTTCGCCATAAGCATAATACTCTATACCTCAACACTTACAAAAAGCCTTTTCATAGCATGGACAGCATGGTTTTTTGTTGCAGAGGCAATAATGGTTGTAGGGCTTTTGCTATCTGCAGAAACATTCAAACGCGGTGGCAGAGATATGATAGAGGATTAATATAAGTCTATAAAATCAGGCATGGTTATGTTCAGCATACAATGCCAGAATACCACTGCAATATTTCAATAATGCGGTTCCCATTAACATGTACACATACCTTTAACATGCTGTTTTATTAAATTAACATCAATAAAAGCAAATAGAACAGATATACATATAAAAGAATGATTACATATCAGCATTCTGCCATATATCAAAGAATCTATGCAATCAGGCAAATTTATTTTCCTATTATTTAACTTCATTCCTGGATTATATTCCTTTATTGTATTTTCAGAAGGCATATACAGGAAACATTTACGGGACAGTACACTGATAATTTATATTTTTATCTCCATATCACTTATTTTTAAGGCATCGTCAATAACATCAAAGCCTGAATTTAATTCATCCTCGTTTATTATAAGCGGCGGTGCAACAATAAAATGTGAGAGCCATGTGTTTAAATAAACACCATGTTCCATTGCATATTTTGCTATTTTATTTACAATCATTGGTTTTCCCTCGATTTTATCATCAGATGTGTTAAACGGTGTTTTATTATTTCTATCCTTTACCAGTTCAACAGCACCGAAAAGGCCTATGCTTCTAACATCACCTACAGATATATGTTTTTCCCTCAATTCGTTTAAACGCCCTGAAAACAATTTTGATAATTTTCTTACATTTTCCAGTATATTTTTATCCTTATATTCATCTATCGCTGCCGAGGCTGCTGCTAACACCAGCGGGTGTGCTTCATACGTATGGCCATGCGCAAATATATTGTCATTAAAGAAATCTGAAATTTTTTTATCAACAGCTGTCAACGATAATGGTGCATATGCTCCGGTTATGCCCTTAGCTGTTGTTAAAATATCAGGTTTTATTTTCCAGTGGTTTACTGCAAACCATTCTCCTGTTCTGCAAAAACCTGTCATAACCTCATCCGCTATTAATAAAACATTGTTTTCCTCTGTAATTCTCCTTAATTCATGCAAAAAACCCTCCGGTGGTATAACAACCCCGTTTGTTCCTGTTACCGGTTCGATTATAATTGCAGCTATATTTCCCTCATTTTTTATTGTATATTCAATATTGTTTAAACATGCCATATTGCATTCCGGATATTTTAAATTAAAAGGGCAATGGTAACAGGATGGTGGTGCTACTTTTAAAAAACCGGATGCACTGTGATATGAATCTGTTAATTTCCTTCTGTAATCTCCAGTTAACTGAAGGCTTCCAAGGGTTGATCCATGATATGAATTGTAAAACGATATAATCTTATTTTTATGTTCCTTTGCCATATACATCCTTGCTATTTTTATTGCAGCTTCGTTTGCCTCTGTACCGGAAGTGCCATAGAAATATTTTGTTAAATTATCAGGCAAAACTGTTCTGAGTTTCCCTGAAACTTCTTCCCTTATATCGGTATCAAACGACGGCGCTATAAATGCCAGTTTCTCAGCCTGGTTCTTTATGGAATTAATTATTCTTTTATTGCCATGTCCGAGGTTAGAACACATTAACTGTGAGGACATATCCAAATAACTTTTCCCGTAACTATCCGTAAAATAAACACCATTAGCATCTGTTATTTTAATAGGGTTCCAGTTTTTTTGCATATTCCATGTTAAAAATGTGTTTTCTATTGTTGGGTTAGCATTTTTTAAATTAATTTCATAACTCTCCATATATTAAATAGTAATTATGATTGGTATATAAGAATTTATACAAAAAAATAAACATTTTATCAATTTATTTACTAAATAAGGCGTTTTTTCCGTTTAATATACAATAAAAAGAAAAATAACTAAATTTTCTGTAATAATAAACCTGTATTTTAAATAAAAAATAATATATTATAGATACAATAACGTTATGCGGGTAAAAAAGATAATGAAATATTAAAAAACAATGGTGAGAGCAAAATTTCTATGGTATCAGGCACTATGATATCCATTTCCCATATAGCTTACTCCGATCCCCGTTAATTTCCGTATAATTATCTCTTTTCAAACACCATGAAGGCAATAGGATAATGTTCAGGGCCAATAAATATTCCTATAATTAGCAAGGAAAACTGCAAATAGAGGTTATTTTCCGGATAAGTGCAAAAATATTGTTATTATTCTGAAATGAATCTGAATGCATTTCAAAAAGAACTCAAATTCGATTCCAAAGACAGTCTATAGGACATTATGATGCATGAAGGTAGAATAGCGTCAGCATACTGGACTGAGTTATCGAAAATATTCAATAAATTATATCCAGAATTTCATTTCGAGACAAGGCTTTCGTCAATATCATCTGAATATCCTCCAAACAGGTAGGCACCATGGCTTGTAGGAATTTTCCCATCCAGAATGCCCTTAGCTACAAGAGCTAATTTCTGCAAACGTGTAGATTTGATATCCCCTGAATATCTAATAATTAATATAGCAATTTTTGCAGGTTCGGAAGTAATTCCAAGGAACTCCTCTAAATTGTCATTCATTGTCTGTATATATAGCTTGGTTATATTTATAGCTTTTTATGTTAATTCTAAGGCAATTGTTAGTTGTTATAAAGCTAATTTCGATAGCGCTTCATTTAATTAGTGGCATTTAAAAAACTATAATTTAATTTTCGTTCACTTTTTATAAAACCCTCTTAGAAATATGAATATATCATATTCATTAGAAATAGTTAGTTAATATGCAATTTAGAGCGGACTTAAAGTTTGAATAATAAATATATTTCTTTAAGTAAAAATCAAGGACCTGTATTATACATTTTAGCAACACTTTCAATAAATTTTATTGATTCTTTAATTGCATAACATGCATCATTAATTGAGGTGTAAAGTTTGTACCCTGGTGGGGCATTTTTATAGTCCACATTTTGACCACTAAGTATTTTTTTTACAATACCTTTAATAACGTCATGATTTTCTTGCTCCCATTGCTCAAATCCTTTATCCTGCATCTGCCCAAAATGTGCTGCAAAGTTCCCTAATTTTCTTACATCTTTAATTTTGTCTAAAATGGGCTGGTATGTAGGTTTATTATTCAATGCACATGCTGAAAAATTATTCCAATTTAAGTGATCCATTTGATTTCCATTTTTATTCTTAAATTCATTGGGCACAATTTTTGTAAATGAAGTATATACATTATTTCCAGAATTCTTTTTATATATGCATGCAAGATAAATACATGTATCTATTGCAGATCTGCATGTAATTACTGTACTGTCAAAAGCCTTACTGTTATAGCATAAGCCTCATATAATAAATGTTCCGTTTCCGTGCCAAATGGCACATTATACTTGCTTATTTCCTTTAAAAATTCATTATAATCACTCCAAAGATCATCACACGGTTGCTGGATATTATTAGACACCATACTGATGTTTTATACAATCAGAGTATAAAAATTTTAATATCCTATTTATACTATATACACAATTAAAAAATACTTTCAAAAAATTAATTATTATCTTATATTTAATATATATTTATGTAAATTATTATAATTATTATCCTTAATATAATATTTTAATATAAATATATTTTATTTTAAAATAAATAATAATTAATTTTAATATATTTTATTTAATTTTTAATTATATAATATAATTAATATTATTTAATAGATATTATGCATAATCACAATAAATATACAGTATAAAATTTTCAGTTATACCGGTATAATGGACCTGAAAATTATTTTAATGCCATTAAATCGTTTATAAAATTGCCTTATATAATAATCATTATAGTTAATAAATTATGTTTATCTTCATTATAGCAGTATAATTAAAAAATATGTGTGTTATACCGGCATATGATCTTTTCAGCCCAATTATTGTTAATTCCTCCTTTATTTTACTGGCTTCCTATCAAAATCTCATAATACCCAAATAATGCCGTATAACGTTTGTTATACTGCGTTTTTATTTATATACTGGAAAATAAGGGAATACCTGGCTGGTCATGATGTGGAGATTATATGATCTGTTTTTGGGTTATACTTTATTATTAGATGTTAATATTAATTTATAAATATATATTATAGTTTAATTTATTTATTATAATATTTTATATTATATAATTTATATTTATTTTTAATGTATATTATAATTATATTTAAATATTATTTTATAAATATTAATCGTATAAAAATTATATTTATATTATAAAAATTAATAAATAATATTAATTTTTTTGAAAGTAAATTTCTTAATTAATTTTTTAAAAGTCTGGCAATTTTCAAATTCATGCAAAAATTTATATGGTTCTGCAGGTTAACTTCTTTATAAAAGTTTGAACAGGAAAAACGGTTAATATTACTTTTTATTTTCAAGGTATAAGACTTGAATTCCATTCCAGTTCTGATACATTATTATTAATTGTTTTTCGTATCTTAAATATAATCCATTAAAGTCTTCAGCTATTGCTACTACTTTTATTTCTATATCCTTTCCAATTTCCTTCTTAATGTTTGGTGGCATTTCTGAGTACATTTGAAGAGCTATTAAATTTCTATGCTCAGTTGTAGTGGACAATAGGTAACTTCCAATAGAGTTTGCAGGAATTGGTCTGAACTGACCAAATAGAAAATTTTTCTTGTTTAGGTAAACATCCTCCGAATAGTTTTTTGGGTCAAAATTTTGATTGGGAGAATCAATCGCTCCAAATGACTGCAAGGCGTAATGTGTCTCGTTTTCGTAACGCAGTTCACCCTCAATTCCATCAATGTATACATAAACATGGCAAGTTTTTATTGGTCTCTTGTATTTTCCTTTGTTTTTTACATCAAGAAATAATAAACAAGCCTTATACATAGATTTTCCTTGCTGTTTTTGCTGAATTAATTCTGGAGATTTTATGTCTATCTCTATATAATGAGTTAATAGCTCTATCTTTGGTTTAGTAAGTAGGTTCTTTATTTGGGGAAAGAGAACAGCGAATACAGTGCTAAGTGCTAATGATAAAGTCCCTATACCGTCTATCTCAACCCAATTTATTACCATAGTTGATTCCCTATTATTTTTATGTGTGTTATCGATTTTAACTTAATAGAATTTTCCTAAAAACCCCTATTCAACTCTTTGGAGTCGGATATCTCTTTTATACTTCCGTACATATGTTTAATTTGTGAATCAATTAATTAATGTCTCCACAGTAGAACTTTTATTTATATTATTGCGATCAAATTTCAGGATGTACATCAAAAAATGAAGGTTATTAATAAATATCATTAGTTACAATCTGTACAAACATTTCAACCATGGTGCCTAATATTATGGAAAGTTAGAAATTTTTTATAACTCCCTTCTTTAATAGATAACTGATTTTCTCATCATCATACCCGAGCACTCTCATTAATTTATACGTGTCCTCTCCAAGTGATGGGGAATTTTTCTCTATTTTTAAATATTTATCTTCAAATTTAATTGGAATTGATTGAATTTTTATATTTTTATCATATTCATTAACATTTTGAAATAGATTTAATGCCCTAACCTGCTCATCTTCAAGTGCTTCCTTAACATTTTTTATAATAGAACATGGAACATTGCATTCGGAGAGTTTATTGTACCAGTATTCCTTGGTATTATTCATCAACCCTTTATTTATGATCCTGTTCAATTCATTTTTATGGTCTACCCTTAATTTATTATTTTCAAATCTTTTATCATGCATAAGTTCTTCCAGCCCCAGTGCATGGCATAAATTAGAGAATAAATTATTGTTTGAAATTCCAATCATTATAAAACCATTACTGGTCTTATATGCACCATATGGGGCAAATGATGGGTGTTCGCTTCCAATTCTTTCAGGTATTAGTTGTGTTACCTGGAATGATGATATATAATAATTCATCCAGTAAAGTGCGGTTTCCATCAGTGATGTTGAAATGTACGACCCCTTTCCAGTCCTTTCCTTTTTTAATACTGCAATAATTATTCCCATGGCAAGCCACATGCCTGCACCTGCATCCAGGAGAGATACGCTTACTCTGGCCGGGTCACTACCCTTATTTCCATTCACACTCATTATGCCACTATTAGCCTGAACAATTGCATCGTATCCAGGTTTATTGTAATATGGGCCAGTATTTCCATATGAACTTAAACTTCCATATATTATATTTATTTTTATCTTTTTAATTGTAGCATAATCGAGTTTTAGTTTCTCGACTGTATCTCTTCTAAAATTTTCTATAATTATATCGCTATTTTTAATAAGATCAATTATTACCCTATACCCATCATTTTCTTTAAGGTTTATAGCTATCGAGTTTTTACCCCTATTAATTGTTACAAAGTATGCAGATTTGTCATTGAATGATGGCTCCATCGATCTGGAATCGTCACCATTAATAATCTTTTCAATTTTAATAACTTCCGCACCCAAGTCTGAAAGTATGGTGGTTGCACTTGGGCCTGATATGTTTGTTGTAAAATCTATTACTCTATAGCCTTTTAAAGGTTTTTCGGCAAAATAGCTTTCGTGGTTCATATGTCCCTAATTTATAGATAGTTTATATAAATTTAGTTATATGTAAGAATAGTCATATCATTTTATAAAGTATTAAAAACAACATAAAAATAAAAATGTTTAACAATAATATTGCATATAACCAAAACTTTTAAATAAAAATAGATAAATTTTAATATAACATAGTATTTAGTTATTATGAATGCAGATAGTAGTAATGAACATGAAGCAAAATCAATAATTGCAAGAATGCAGAGAATAGATAAATGGCCACTCCCCTCATCTTTTCTTGCGATAATTGCTATCGGGTATTTTTTCACCTTCTATGATGTGACCGATATAGGATTTGCAATGCCAGCCATTGCTCCACAATTCCACTTAACTGGTTCAGAAAGTTTATTTTTAGCCCTGTCTATAGGACTGATTGGTTACGTCTTCGGGTCTTTTATCATAGGTGTTTTATCGGATAAATATGGTAGATATCCCATGCTTATTGTAACAATGATCTTAATGGCAGTAGGGTCCTTTGGTGATGCCGCATCAATTAATTTATATATGCTTATAATTTTTAGATTTATAACAGGTCTTGGCCTGGGAGCTGATCTTAACCTGATACCCGCGTATATAGGGGAATTCGCACCTGCAGATAGAAGGGGACATCTGGCACAGATAACATTCTTCCTTGGGATACTGGGTCAGGCAGTTACACCGTTTGTTGCACTTGCACTGGTCCCACCATACGTATTTGGATGGAGAATATTATTCTTTATAGGCGGTTTAATAGCAGTAATTGCAGTTATATTAAGGGCACAGCTACCAAGATCCCCAAGATGGCTGGTTTCTAAGGGAAGGTTAAAGGAGGCTGATGGGATCGTCGCCAATTTTGAAAGCTATCTTGCCAAAAAAGGAGAAAAACTTCCTGAGCTCACAGAGAATGATATCAATAAAGTGGATATTGTAACAGAAACAAACAGACTCCCCTTCAGCTATTTATGGCAGAAGCCCTACAGATTAAGAATGGTTGTCTTCGGCCTATGGTGGGGTCTATGGTATATCGGAAACTATGCATTTTTAGGTGATGCCGCAACACTGCTGTCGGATACAGGTATTTCTGTTGCAAGTTCCATATTATATTTAGCCATAGGTGCTATCGGGTATCCAATTGGTGCTATATCATCATGGTTTATTTCAGATAAAATAGAAAGAAAATATATTGTGTTTGGGGGTTCCATTATGTGGCTAATTGCCATGATTATATTCGGAACAAAGGCTAATGATATAGCACTTATAGTTGGTAGTTTCCTGGCTTCCTACTCACTTGCGTTTTTACTCGGCATAGCTTATATTTATACATCCGAAAGCTACCCAACAAGAGCCAGAACATCTGGATTCGCAATGGGAGATGGTTTGGGCCACATAGGTGGAGCAATCGGTGCGCTATTCCTACCACTCTGGGTTGCTTCAATAGGCTTTTTTGGCGGATTTGCCTTTATAGGCGTAACAACAATGATAGCGGGAATAATCCTTGTAATAGGTGGATCCGTGGCCACTAAAAAGCAACTGGAAACAGTTTCTGCATAATTTTTTATACATTATAAAAAATTTATTTTGATATTTTTATGAAAAAGATTAAGTCTAACATAACTATATATTATTATGGTACTGAATTATCCAAGGAGATTAAGCGAGGAACAGGAACTTTTAATTAATACAGTAAATGAATTGAATAACAAATTTGGTGAAAAATACTGGTCAGATATTGATATAGATCATGAATATCCCGAAGAATTTGTAAAGGAATTTACAAAAATGGGTTTATTTAAGGTCCCCGTACCGGAGGAATATGATGGTGCAGGTCTTGGGATAACCGACGCACCCCTGATCCTGGAGGAGATAAACGCCTATGGCGGGAATTCTCAGCCGTTTCACGGTCAATATTATATGAGCTGGCTAATTTCAAAATTTGGTACAGAAGACCAGAAAAGGAGATTATTTAAGGACCTGGGAAATGGAAAAATTCGGATGCAAAGCATGGGGTTGACAGAACCCGATGCCGGTTCTAATACACCAAAAATATCAACATTTGCTGAAAAGCATGGTGATAAATATATTATAAATGGACAGAAAATATTTACATCAAGGATAGAGCAATCAGACTATATCCTGATTGTTGCAAGAACCAGAAAATATGAAAATGTAACTAAAAAAACTGACGGGATCAGCCTGTTTTTATTAGGCCCTGAAGAAAGGAAGAATATAGAATTTAACCGGATAAAAACAATGTTTAACAGCCAGACATATCAGCTATTTTTAAAGGATGTTGAGGTCTCATCAGAACAGTTAATAGGCGAGGAGAATAAGGGTTTTTCATATTTAATGCATGTACTGGACCCGGAAAGGATATTAATTGCTTCAGAGAGCATCGGTGATATGAGGTGGTTTATTGAAAAATCATCAGAATATGCATCAAATAGAATTGTATTTGACAGGCCAATAGGGCAGAACCAGGGTGTACAGTTTCCCATAGCTGATATGTATGCTAAAATGCTATCAGTGGCTTCCTTAAGGGATGTTGCATCAAACCTGTATGATAATAATGGCAATATAAAAAAGATCGGTGAACTGGCAAATTCAGCGAAATATTTAGCATCAGAGTATGCATGGCAGGCTGCAAATGTGGCAATGGATACATTCGGTGGCTATGGCGTTGCCGTGGATACAGGCATTGAAAGGAAATTTAGGGAAGCACGGCTTTATAAGGTCGCACCCATAGCAAATAACCTTGTACTTTCGTATTTAGGCCATAATGTCCTTAATATGCCAAAATCCTATTAGGCACCATAAAATTCAGATGCATCATTAAAATTATATGGCATATGTTTATAATTATTTTTATTAAAATATTTCAGTAGTCTGTCCTTAAAATCCACATGGGCGCATTTATTAATAATTTCCACAGCCCTTTCCCTTGGGTCTTTCCACCTTAAATCAGCGATGCCATTTTCAGTTACAACAAAATCAACATACTGCCTTGGAATGTCTACATTGGGCAATAATGGAACAATTGTTGAATGCTTTTTATCCTTCGTTACAGAATTTAATACCACCATAGTATATTTGCCAGTACCACAAAAATCTCCGGAGCCACCAACGCCATTATATATATTGCCATCAATGTGTGATACATTGGCAGAACCATATATATCAACCTGTATAGCCTGCTGTATGGTAATCACATTAAGCCTGGATATCACCTCCTTGCTGTTTGTTATATCATTAGGCCTTAATACCATATTGTCCTTAAAATCCCGAAAATTGTTTAAAAACGTTTCGGTATAATGTTCATCTCCTGGAAGTGTATATATAGCTGATCCACTTACCATTTTTATCTTATTGCCTATGTACTGATGCCATTTAGACGGTATGATCTCACACCACAGTTTTAACTGGCTTACCGGGGAATTATCAATCAAATCTGATGCAATAGAACCTGCACCGACCTGTATTGGATTTTTATAAAGATTTAATCTATCTATTATTTCCCATATATTTCCTGAAATTTGTTCATGGTTTTCCCGGGGTTTACTGTATGAACTTGCCGGCTCTTCCTTTTTATCACTCAAAACGATGCCTGCAATTTTCCTGGAATTTATTTTTAAGGTTGTTGAACCGATACGGTCATTTACATTTTTGATCCTGATAATGCTGTGCTCCCTTAAACTGTAAATATCATGCAACCCCGATAAATCGGGTTTTGATGTATTTATTTCTATAATTATTTTCCTGGAGGCTTTTATTATTGACAGAGTGGAATCAAGCGATAATGAGGGTACAATACCATTGCCATTTATCGCAGTCGCCTCGATTACACCGATATCGATCATATTCTGGTTATACCTTAACATCCCTGAATACTGTGAAACAAAATAGTCCATCATAAAAGTTTTTCCAGAATTGACTTTTAACCTGCCGGTAGAGTCACTTAAATAATAATATCTTCTGGATATATTTAACCCTGACATGTATTTTTCAAATGATTTTGTTGTCCCTCCACCGGTATACAGTGTTATTGCATTATTCGTGTTTAAATTGCTATGTATAGCTTCAGGTATCTCTTTCGGAACCGATTGCCCACCCATTCCGCTGAATGCAATAGAATTAATGTTTTTAAAAAATTTGTTCACCGCATCATCTGCAGAGATTATTTTATCATTAAATCCATATATTCTCTCCATTGTATACAACACTCCAGTATCATTTTATAGTTTCATAGGCTTCAAGAATTTTTTTTGCCATACGTATATGTACTGAATCTATCAGTTCTCCATTTAACCTCAGGGCACCTTTTCCAGTTTTTATTGATTTCCCATATTCAGCAATTACGGATCTTGCCCATTCAATTTCGTCCCTGGATGGTGAAAAAACCTCACTGGCAATATCTATCTGGGATGGGTGTATTACCTGTTTGCCAGAGTACCCAAGAGATTTTGCTTCTACTGCCTCCAACCTGAAACCTTCTGAATTTTCAAGGTCAAAATAAACCTTATCTACCGCCTCTATGCCTGCCGATCTGGCGGCAAGCACAATTTTTGTTTTTACATATACATTACTTAAATATCCACTGATATTGCCACCTGCAGAAAATGATAGGTCACCAGCCGCATAGGAAATCATCACAACACCATCATAAGCGGCAATTCTGTTTGCGTTTTCAACTCCGGATGGAGTCTCAATGAGTGCTATTAGTGGAATACCAAGAAATTTGTATATATGGTTAATGCCATCTTCAGATTTTGGAACAATTATGTAATCGGGCTTAAAATTTGACCCATAAATATCATACATGTCCTGGTAAAAATATGGTGTTTCCATCGAGTTTATCCTTATTCCTATCTTTTTGTTTACTCTGTTGCTGTTTAAAAAGTCTATGATATATTTCCTTGCGTAATCCTTTTTATCATCCGGTACTGCATCCTCCAGATCAAAAATAATGATATCGGCATTAGAATGTATTGCGTGGTTTATCATTCGTTCATTGTTCGCAGGTACATATAACTGAGTTCTGGTTAATACCATTCACATCACCATTTATTATTCCTCATTGGTATCATAAATAGCCGGGTCATCTCCAGGATCTCCTCAGAATTCTGGTTTATGCCTGTTGTCTTAATTCCGATGATGCCAAAACCATGATGGGATTTTGATTCCCTTTTTTCTATAACCTCAATTTTTGCATACAGAGTATCCCCTGCAAAAACAGGTTTTTTGAATTTAACGTTATCGATACCGAGCATAAAGCCGTTCTTGCTGGTGTATTCTACAGATAAACCCACAACAACAGCCATTGTGAACATGCCATTAACGACCAACCTGCCATTAAAGGGCTCGCTGCTATAGTTCTTTTCGGTATAATCCCTGTTGAAATGTATCTGATTGCTGTTATTGGTTATCAGGGTAAACCAGATATTATCATTATCCGTGATAGTTCTTCCGGTTTCACTTCTGTATGTATCGCCTATGGATATATCCTCATAAAATCGTTCATCCATAGAATAGTAACGGTTATACATATATAATCTTAATGGCAGTGAACCATGGCAGCAATAAACTGTGCACACCAAGGAGTATATATAACATTGCTGTGCGTTGACAAGCTTAGGCAGTTATGGGAGTGTATATATTTATTATGCAAAATAGGGGGAGTTAGGTATGGTTGTGCTTAAATCTTATTATCCTTAAGAATAAATATTGCCCGGCATGGACCTCCATCACCTTCAAGAATTTTCAGAAGGGCAAAAAATAATGTACCCTCTATTGCATTATCATTCGATTTCTGGAACCTGACTTCGCCAAACGAACTTGCCATACTGACATTTGTCAAATGACTTTTTTACATTATTACCACCTCAATTTCAGTGTTTTATCCTCATATTTTTTTATTTTTTGATAAAATCACCAAATAATTCTGTTATCTGTGATATAATGTTGCTTATTATATAGAATCTGAAGTTAAATCTCGGGTATACAACCGTTTTTGCACATAGAATAAGGCACTTTCTGAGTAGTTTTATATTTACCATGCCCTTTTCCTGTTTTCCTCAAAACGGATGTCAAATCTATCATCATTTTTCTGGGGAATATATTTTTTTGATTCTCTATTTTCTCTGATTCCTGTGGCTTCTCCTTATGATCACCTGACCTGAAAAACTGTGTCAAATTTATTATAAAATCCGTGAGGAAAATTCCTTTTATAAAATTTCCATTCCAGCGTCATAGTGATCCCATTTCAAAGCATTCCTTCAGGGATTTTAATTATAGTCACAGACACTTCATTTTGCTATCTTTAAGTTTAGCAAATCGTTGCGGATAGCCCATTCCTAATAGATATAAAGGGTAATTTCTTATGTCCAACACTATAATATATTTACTGCGAAAGTGGCGAAGTCAAGGTATACCCATGGAGGAATGATATTTCTTCTTACAGCAATATAGCCGGAAGAACCACATTTCTTAACTTGTTGGAGTTTTTTTACCCATTTTATGTGTGCCAACCATGGAGATAACGAGTGCTCCTATAACTATCCAACCAATTATTATATAAGCCGGGAGATTGAAAGGAAATGAGGGTACAGGGTATACCGTGCTAAAAATTGCAAAGGCGATAAACCCCAATGCTATAGTTGGAATCAATATGTGAGTTGATATCCTTAACACTTTCTCTCTGTGCGTATAAAATGGTAGGCTTAACGTAGCAATTGCATGTTGCAGCATAAACGCTATAGATGCAGCCCCTCTATGACAAGGGCACCTGTAAATGGGCCAAAAATTAAACCAGACACCACTGCGATTATGAAAGAGAATATGGCCACAGTAATTATGGCATTACTTGGTGTTCCATACTTGGGATGAGTTTTTTTCAAGTATTTTGGGAGAATATTGCTATCTCTGGAAAGATAGTAAAGCATTCTGGTGAGAGAATTATTGATCGCTATACCAAAATCCAAGAAACTGTTTATTACAACTGCAACGAATATCCATCCCCCATAGGGTCCAAGAAACTGGAAATATTCTATAACACCTGGGTCCGGTGATGTTCCGAAGGTAGATATATTGCTTAATCCCCAACCAACAGTAAGGGCATAAGCATTTAGAGCCAGTGGTATAACCACCAGCAACCATCCATACAAAATTGCTTTTTTAATAACTGTTTTTGGACGTTTGGTTTCTTCTCCAAGTGCTATGACAGAACCTGTACCTCCATATGAATAGAGCCCAAATAATAAACCAAGCCCTATTATGGAAAAATCATTATGAACTGGGGCAGCAGTCATCACTGTTAATGTATTGGCAGAACCGATCTTTACTATTATTATAATGGCGGCAATTATAAGCACTGCTGTTTCTATAAATCCAGTGTATGCAGCATAGTTCAGTGAAAGTTTAACACCGCGGTAAACAAATGCAGTGGTGAATAGAAGCGGTATAAGAACAATTGGAATCCAGATATATGTTATTGCAGTTATGGATGGAGCCAAAAGGTAAACAAAAGCTGCGAAGGATAGCAAAGCAAATCCCGTATAAGTCAAGAATTCATTAAAGAAAAAGAGCCACCCCGTCATATCACCAGGAACTTTGCCCAGTCCAGCTCTTGAAAATGCTGAATACCCTCCCGAACTTGAACTGGATTTAAGGGGATTATGATTGAAATCACTGTATTTAGTAGAGGGATAGCATGACTTAGAATTTGTTAAAAATATTTTAATTTATGAGGAACAAATATCCTCTTCAGAAATAAAAAGTTATATGAATGATGGCAAAAAAGAGAAAAAAAGAATGAATGAATCCATGTTAATAAAAGACCTTGGAAATCCATATTCACGTTCCAATATTCTAATAAAATCAGAAAATGGAAAGAAGGCATTAATCAACCTTTTAAGCCAGATTTGCATTCCGGCCAGTGAAAATGATAGAGATATTAAACTAACCACGATATTTGATCATGATGAGAAAGACCCAAAAACTGAATTTGATGGAATACTAAAGTCCCTATCAAGAACAAAAAATAAAATAAGTTTTCAATGTATTGATGAAAAAAGGATCTATATATAAGTCATACATTATCTTACACCATATGTAAATCTGTAGGAGAAAGGTGTATAGAGTTGAACACAATACATTTTTTCTGTTTTTATTCTTCCCTGGAAGAAACTATTAGAACTTTATTTAAAAAAGAAGATATAAATAATTCCTCTATAAAACGGCTTAGTGATTATTGTAAAGGTAAAAATATTTTACCGAAATAATTAATTGATGGTTAACTGAACCCACTATAAATATGTTCACCAATATCTATAGAAACTCAAGCTCAGGATATCAAAAATGTAACAATATTAATATATAATAAGAGAATAAAAAAATGTTAATTAAAAATTTTCATAGTAGTAGAAAGAAAATACAGTGGGGGTTTGACGAAACAAAAGTGGATAGGAAGCTTTCAAAATATTATACAGAATAACTATATTGTCATGACACTAGCAATATGTTTATGAGCATAAGAATTATTAACTCTAAATGGTAAAAAATCTCATGTTTTGGTATAAAGAGTATTTAAAAACTAAAAATTGTATAAAAAATAACGGTAAAATAGATTTTTCATCTTATAAATTTATAGATCCGATACTTATAATTTTACTTTTTGATTATATAACCAACAATAATGTTAAATATATAAAACCAAATAGTGACACGACTGCTGAATACATAGACTTTATTATCAATAATTATAATAAATTAAACCAAATAACGAATTCCTCATATATACCAATATCCTCCCTAACACAGAAAAATTTATACACAATGACAGAAAAACTCGAAAATATTTTAAAACAAAAATTTAGTATAGAAAATGCAAATGTATTCAATTATATCATAGGGGAATTATTTGATAATATAACGAATCATTCTAAATCATTAACTAATTATATTTCAGCACAGTATTTTAAAAATCTTGGTTTTGAAATATGTGTGTATGACAACGGAATAGGCATACCGGGAAGTTTTAAAAACTCTAATATTGATTTTTCAAATGATTCTCAGGCTATAAAAATGGCACTTAACGGACAAAGCACAAAAAAAGGAAATGAACATGGATTTGGATTAAGTTCTATCAATAAATTATTATTAGAAAACGAAACAGAATCAATCATCGCATCAGGTAAAGGTATATATTATTCTAAAAGCAAAGATATAAAGTTTTACGAAGCTGACAAATCAAATTCAATGACCGGAACATTCATTGCCATAATTTTTAAAAATAGAGAAGAGTTTAATTCTTTAAATTTATATAATTATACCGATCATTAACCGTTATTTTTTTATAGAAAAACTGACAAAGACTTTGAATTTTCCGGTTTCACCATGAAAATATCTATAATGAAATTTACATAACATGCAACTCTGATTCAGGCATGCCACAGTTTTAAGGTTCTTAAGATAAAAAAAATGTAAAAATCTAACAGTTAATGATATCTGTAGCGTTATATGTGAAGTGTGTATATCTTATCGCTCTTAATCGTGTTTATATGTCTTTCTTTGCCCAGAAGTTTAAACATTAAAACTACGTTTTCGTTCATATCAACTTCGGAGATCTTTTTTTTTGAAATCTTCTTATTGGTATCATACTGTGCAGCAAAAGAGTGAGTTATACCCCGAACATCCCTGAAACTTACTGTTATTTCATTATTTTCATCAACATTTATAAGCGAAAAAAGTTTATCTGCTGAATTTCTTAACGCAGGATACTGTGAAACTATTTCTGCAACATAATATTTCATAATGAATTAATTACAAAGATATTAATATATTTTTGTATAAAATAGGCTTTGGGACAAAATTATTTTGCTGATATCTCCCTGTAATCCCTTATGAGTTTGGGATTCGTACGTTTCAGGTAACTGTACTGCCGCAGATTGTGCATATTGATCTTCAGCGTTTCCT
>JAJZXU010000031.1 GCA_021806235.1 Thermoplasmata archaeon | reverse complement strand
GGAAATGCTTTCTTTACCTCAGGTATTTCATTTACCTGGGAATAACGGGTTACCTTCCTTCCCATTCTGTATGCGTATATTCTCTGCTGAAGCATGGCGTTATACAGCTCACGGCAGGCGTTAAGGGCGTTTACAAGAATAGCGATCTGTTCTTTATCCGGATAGATCCTGAACTTATATGCCTTTATCATATCCCCTTCTGACCCTCCACGTATTTCTCTATAGTATCTAATGAAACATGGCCATGTGTGGACACAAAATAGCTCCGTGTCCATAACGAAGGTAATCTACTCTTCAGTTCAGGGAACTCTGACCTGAGGATTCTGGATGTTCTGCCCTTTATTTTCGCAATCACACTGTTTGGTGCTATTGTCGGATCTGTTTTGATGAAGAGGTGCACATGGTCTGGCATGGTTTCCAGTGCAATAATCTCCCAGTTATTTTCCTGTGCAACACCCATGATTATCTCCTTTAATCTAATTTCAATATTCCCTGTAATTAGCTTTCTTCTATATTTTGGGCACCAGACAAAATGATAGTTCATGAAATGAATAGATGTGTTTGAACTGCTGTAACCCTTTGGCATAATTATAGATATATTATTCGTATATAATATTATTGATTTACTCTCATCTCACCCATAAATGGTGTGGGTTTTCTCGCTCACTGTGATAAGTGTACGGTATGATACACCCAGTAACGTGTACTTCTTGCTTATGTAACCGTTAAAACCATAAAAAGAAAAAGGATAAATTTGTGATAATGATTATTTATAATGGAAATAGAAATTTCACCATCAATAATATCCTCGGATTTATCACATCTATATGAAGAAATAAAGAGATGTGAAAATGCCGGTGCAGGATCATTTCATCTGGATATAATGGACGGAAACTTTGTAGATAATATTACAATGGGCCCGGATTTAATCAGGGCTATAAGAAAAAGTACTGACTTAAGGCTTGATGGGCATTTAATGATAGAAAGGCCTGATAAGTATTACGAATCGTTTATTAATTCTGGAATAGATGTATTATTAATACATTATGAGGCCCCTGTAAATATAAATGAACTTTTAGGCAGGTTGAAGGCTAATAATATAAGATACGGCATTGTAATAAATCCAGATACGGACGTTAAAAAGGTTTTTAAATTTTTAGATAGGGCAGAGATATTACTGATTATGTCTGTTTATCCTGGATTTTCGGGTCAGAAATTTATTGAGGCTTCATTGAATAATGTCAGGGAGGCAAGAGAATTTATAGATAAAAATAACTATAAAACAAAAATAGAAATTGATGGTGGGATAGATGATAAAACCGGTAAACTGGCAGTGGATGCCGGTGTAGATATACTGGTTTCTGCATCATATATATTCAGCAATGTGGATGAAAACATAAAAAAATTAAAATCATTATAAATTAAATATTATTCTTCCGTTTTCCCTGTTCTTAAAATCGTTAAAGGCATCCTTTATATCCCATAAACTGTATTCTTTATAAACGGGTAAACTGAATTTATGTGTGCCCATTATATTCAGTAATTCATATAAATCAAGTCTGGAACCACCGGTGGATCCATAGATCTCAATTTCATTTGTATAGATGCCTGCAATATCCATACCTGAAAATCTGCCATTTAAAATGCCATATGTTATGATTTTCCCCTTTCTCTTTACATGTTTTAATGAGTCTGAGAACAGATCACCGCCAAGTGGATTAATAACTATATCTGCCTTTAAATCCCTGGGTATTTCCTTAAATGTGTTTATATATGGCAGGTTCTTCCTTGATAATGCATATACATCCATCCCCATATATTTAGCCAGCTGTGCTGTAAATATTCCTGTATTTCCCATTCCGTATATCAGAATTTTTTTATGCAATTCCGGATTTGCTTTTTTTAGTGCACGGTATGCAGTTAGGGCACCTATGCCTATGCTTACTGCTGTATTGTCATCGAGACTTTCGGGGACCTTAAAAATATTCTGTTCTCCTATAGATATATATTCTGAATAACCACCGTCTGTTATTACACCCCAGATGCCACCATTATAACACAGCTGCTCATTGCCTGAAAAACACATATCGCAGTTATTATCAAAGATCTTGCCATATACAATTACCCTGTCCCCTTTTTTAATGTTTTTACCGTCTTCCATTGCAATTCCCAGAACCTCGGATCCAGGTATATGTGGCATCGGATTTACATTGTAAATAATGTTGCCAGAAATAAGGTTATAATCCAGTGGGTTAAATCCCGCCTTTATAACTTTAATTTTTAATCCATTTTGAGGTTCCTTTACATCTCCCATCTTTAAATTTTCAATGCCCGGTTTTTCAAAATATAACGCTTTCATGTTAATGAGATATGTAATTAATAATTAAAATTTTTTATAACTTTTTATTTATTTCGTATTTTTTTGATTTCAGGGATATATCATCCGGAGATAATTCAATTGCCTTTTTAATGGTTTCATCCGCCTTTTTATAATCACCATTCAACTCATATATGCTGGCTTCCGCCCTGAAATATTCTGGATTTTTTCCAAGTTTTATGCATTCTTCAATGTCTTTTATTGCGTCGTTGTATCTCTTTAAATCCGTATATAACTGTGACCTTTTATAAAAAAATACAGCATCACTGCTATTCAAGGACACCGCCTTATCATAGTCCTTCAGCGCATTTTCCCTGTCACCGAGTTCCCAGTAGACATTGCCTCTATTGTAATAATAATCAGGCACATCATTCTCAATTCTTATTGCTTCATTAAATTCATTCATCGCACTTTTTAAATCCTTCATGTCATCATATATAGCACCTAATGTGTTGTGATAATCGCCCCTGTCAGCACTTAATGTTATTGCACTCTTACAGTCCTTTATTGCTGCATCATACATTTTTAATGAGTAATATGCCATTGCCCTGTTTAAAAAGTAATCCGGGTCGGTTTTTATTATGTTTATTGCCCTTGTAAATTCTTTTACGGCATCCGCATACTGCATGACATTGAAATATGATATACCGCGCTCATTATAATCATCTGCTTCATCATCCTTTTTATACACAAAATCTTCGCTCATATTTTTGTATTTAAATCGAATATATTAATATTAAGTTACAAATTTATAAAAAAATTTAATTATAGTTTAATTAATTACCATGCATTGATAAACATAGAATATTATAAAAAAAGATTGGAAAATCTAAGGAATTCCATAAACGATGAGCTTAAGAAATATTTCAGTATGAAGCTGGGTGAATGCAATGATAATGAAATAAAGGGTGTTATAAGGGAATTAGAAACCTTTACATTAAATGGCGGTAAAAGATTAAGGCCCATACTGATGATAACGTCATATAATATTTTTAAAGACATTGATGAAAAAATAATAAGGGCATCAATATCCATAGAGATGGCACAATCATTTTTATTAATACATGATGATATTATGGATAATAGCGACCTCAGAAGAGGGAAACCCAGTTTTCATAAGGCAATAGAGCAGAACGTAAATGATAAAAAAATAGCTGAAAATGTAGCAATAAGTGCCGGTGATTTGATAGATACATTTTCACATGAAGCGTTGTTAAAATCAGGTTTCGACATCGATAATTTATTAAAGGCGGATTATGAATTTTCCAAGGTTATAGAGGACACAGGCAAGGGCCAGATACTGGACATATATTCATCCATAAATGATAATTATAGCGAGGAAAAATTATTTAGATTACACTATCTAAAAACTGCAAGATATACAGTAGAGGGGCCGGTATTAATTGGTGCATATTTATCCGGAGAAAACCAGTATATTGAAAATTTAAGAACCTTTGGTTACAATGCCGGTGTAGCTTTCCAGTTATACGATGATGTCCTTGGTATATTCGGTGATGAAAATAAAACGGGCAAATCAATAAAAAGTGATGTAAACGAGGGAAAGAAAACGCTGTTAATAATAAAGGCATATGAGAACTCCAGTAATAATGATAGGAAATTTATTGACAGTGCTATAAAAAATGGTAACATCAATGATGATGATTTCAACAGATTAAAGGAGATAATAAAAAGTACCGGTTCATATGATTATTCTATGAAAAAGATAAACGAATTAACACTAAACGCTAAAAAAGAGTTGAGGAAGATAAATGGCAATAAGGAGGCTATAGATATGATTGATTTCCTTCTCGATTACATGATAAAGAGAGAAAATTAATATTTTGGCATATGCATTTCATACATTTCCTTTAATGTATTATCATCTATATGTGTATATATCTGTGTCGTCGCAAGGCTTGCATGGCCAAGGATCTGCTGTATAAACCTTATATCACCACCATTCCTTAAAATTGAGGTTGCAAATGTGTGCCTTAAAACATGCGGTGTTATATTTTTGCTTATACCTGCTTTTATTCCAGTTTTTTTAATCAGTCTTTCTATTGTTGATGTATCAAACCTTGTTTTTTTGTTTGAAATAAATAGATAACTATTGCCGGAATTTATTTTTATCCTATCCGCCAGGTATAGTTTTAAATCATTTTTACATACATCTGGCATTACAACTATTCTATCCTTATCACCCTTGCCTGCACGTATATAAATTATGTTCTCATCAAAGCCTACATCATCAATCATTAAATTTGATAATTCGCTTACCCTTACACCGGTATATAAAAAAACTGATATTATTGCCCTTGTTCTTTTATTATTTGAAGCTTCTATTAATTTTCCCGCATCCCCCTCATTTAAATATACGGGCATCTTTTTTGACCTTCTGGGTGCTACAAGGTTAAATGGCAAATCAATATTCTTATATTTATAGAATAATCTTATTGCCTTTATTGATAGATACTGGGATGCCTTTGAATATTTTTTTGTGGTTACAATGTAATCCTTATAATTTTCTATATCTTCATTATTTATATTTTTAATATCCTTGTTTACAAAACCTAAAAATCCAGATATTAAGAATTTATACTCCTTAATTGTGTAGAAACTTTTTCTCTCAGAAACCATAAATCTTTCAAATGACCTTATTTCAGTTTCCAAATTCATATAAGATTATGAGTAATATGTTATTAGTTTTTACGCTCTGGCTATGGTGATTATCTGCCATTATCTCACAGCATAAATGTTATCATGATTGCCTGACCTACGGTAAATTCAATTCATTATAACATATTTTTATTTAAAAATAATTAAATTTATATCCTAATACAATATACTTTATCAATGTTTGACAAGATAAAGGCAATGCATTTTCCAAATGACGTTTACATAGGTCATAATGCAATTTATAATATAAGGGAAGTTATAGAAAAAAACTTAAGATCCGGTACAGTTTTGATTATTACTGGAAATAAAACATATGATATTGCGGCTAAAAAGGTTATAGACCTGATAAATAATATTGATTATAAGGTTATAAAGGTGGAAAATTCAACGATGGAGACACTGAATTCCATAAAAAACGATGTAAAAAAATATAAAATAGGATTAACAATGGGTATAGGCGGTGGATCAAAAATAGACCTTGCAAAAAAGGTAGCATATGACCTGAATGTCCCCTTTATAAGTGTGCCAACAGCACCGAGCCATGATGGCATAGCATCCCCAAGGGCATCGATTTATGATGAAAAATCATTTTTATCCATAGAGGCTACCATGCCCTCTGCAATTGTCGCCGATACAAGCATAATGTTAAAAGCACCGTTTAGATTCGCAGCTTCCGGTGCTTCAGATGTGATAGCAAATATAACATCCGTTATGGACTGGAAACTGGCAAACAGGATAAAGGGTGAAGAATTCAGCAGTACGGCTGCTGTTATATCAGAATATGCCTCTAAGGAATTAATAGAAAATGCAAACATAATACAGCCGGGACTGGAGGACAGTATATGGTTAATAATGAAAGAGATACTGGCATCCGGAACAGCCATGGCAATTGCCGGCACATCAAGACCTGCAAGTGGAAGTGAGCATTTATTTGCACATGCCCTGGAAATTCTTGGCAGGGGCACGTCAATGCATGGTGAGGGTGTGGCAATGGGTTCTCTGGTGGCGATGTATTTCCATGGTGGTGACTGGGAAATGCTACATGATGTGTATAAAAAAATTGGGGTATCAACAAAGGCTTCAGACTATGGAATAAGCAATAATATAGCTATAAAGGCATTATCAATAGCACACAGGCTCAGGCCGGAAAGATATACAATTTTAGGTGAAACAGATCTCAGTGATAATGTTGCAGAAAAAGCATTAGAAACAACAAAAGTAATATAATCTATTTTCAATCATAACCTTAATAAACTATTGAATTTTATGGAATATGATTAAGTTGAATAAAATAACGTTAATAGGTGTTGATTTAGCAAGAAAAGATATGGAGTTTACGTTTAAGGGACCATTATCAGGAAAGTGCGATGAATGTAGAATAAGGAATGTATGCTTTAATCTTGAACCTGGAAAAAAATATAGAGTAACCGATGTTAAGGAACAGGTAAATCCATGCTCTGTTTATAATAAAAACAAGGTTTCCACAATAGAGGTTGAGGAAATAAAGAATACATATAATATACAGAATGGAAAAAGGTTAATGGAAGGATCCTCAATAGAACTGAAATCAATGAAATGTGATTATTTAACATGCCCTAACATAGAAAAATGTAACCTCCTTAGTATATCCAGCAAGAAGATTGTGGTAAATAAGATAGTACAAAAAATATCATGCCCGAAAGGCTATGATATGAGAGAGGTAGAATCATAATGCTAAAAATAGGATTGATAGGCAAACCAAATACCGGTAAATCCACCTTATTCTCTGCCATTACATCAATAGATGTGGAGATAGCAAACTATCCATTTACAACGATAAAGCCAAATGTGGGTATATCGTTTATAAAAGATAAATGCCCAGAAAATGAAATAAATGAAAAATGTCATCCAAGAGAGGGAAAATGTATAAACGGAATAAGATATATACCGGTTGAAATAATAGATGTCCCGGGACTTATAGAGGGTGCCAGTGAAGGAAAGGGCATGGGAAACGAGTTTCTTGACAATATAAGGGATGCTGACATAATAATAAATTTATTTGATGCTTCAGGTTTGACCGATAAGGAGGGGAATGTTTCAGAAAACAGATACAACCCTGTTGAGGATTTAACCTTTGTAAATAACGAAATATTAAAATGGATGTACTCAAAAATTGCGAAGGACTGGATAAAATTTGCGAGAAAAGAGGATAACAGCAGTGAAAGGATCGAATTAAAAATATTAAAAAAGGCTGCAACCTTTGGATTAAATGAGAAGGATGTATTTTTAATAATGAGCAGGGAAAAGTTCCCGGATAAATTAATAAACTGGTCAGATAACGATATAAATAATTTCTGCAGTTATATAATAAAATATATAAAACCAGTATTTAATGTTGGGAATAAATCTGATTTAATAAATGCCGGCGATAGAAATAATATAGAAAATATAATAGGAAAAACACATTTTATTTCTGCAGAATATGAATTGCTTATAGAAAAAGCCTATAAAAATGGTTATATAACAGCAGACACCATGGATTTTGAATACATGGAAAAATCAGGTTCTGAACAGAGAAAAATTTTAAACGAAATAAAAAGTAAATTTGCAGATGGTGAAATTGTAAGGTTTTATGATACATTAACTGATATAATAAGAGGGCTTGGATATATAGTAATATATCCGGTTCTTGATGAGGGCAAATGGACGGATAAGAATGGAAATATATTACCCGATGCCTTTCTACTGAAAGATGGGGATACTGCTCTGGATCTGGCATATAAAATACATACGGATATTGGTGAAAATTTTATAAGAGCGGTTAATGGTAGAACTAGAAGGGTAATAGGAAAAGATTATAAATTATTAAATAATGATGTTATCAAAATAATTTCAAATTCAAGGTGATATAATGCCTAATGGTATGAATGCAGGAAAAAAGTTATTAAAAACAAGAAAACGATACGAATGGTCAGATAGAGATTACAAGAGAAGAATACTTGATTTAAGGAGAAAAAGCGATCCTCTGGAAGGATCACCGCAGGCCAAGGGCATAGTAATAGAAAAGGTTGGTATTGAAGCAAAACAGCCTAACTCCGGAATAAGGAAGTGCGTTAAGATCCAGTTAATAAAAAATGGAAGACAGTTATCCGCATTTGCCCCTGGAGACGGTGCAATAAACTATATCGACGAACATGATGAAGTAATGGTGGAAGGCATTGGCGGGAGAATGGGAAGAAGTAAGGGAGATATACCTGGAGTAAGATTCAAGGTAATAAAGGTCAATGGCATATCATTGCATGAACTTGTAAAGGGAAGAAAGGAGAAAACAGTAAGGTGATAACATGGAGCAGTTAATAATGAATAAATATGATATTTCAGGTATACAGATAAAGGATCAGGGATTGGCGACATACATAAATTTAACATCGTATCTTAACCTTGATACAGGTGGAAGATTCTCCAACTATTTATCCGGAAAAAGAAATGTAAATACAATAGAAAGATTATTGAATAATTTAATGAGAACAGAGAAATGGACAGGCAAAAAATATTCAGCATACAATGTTTTAAAACAGGCATTTGAAATTATCGAAACAAAAACCAAACAGAATCCTATACAGATACTTGTAGCCGCAATAGAAAACAGTGCACCAAGAGAGGAGGTAACAAGATTAAAATACGGTGGTATAGCAGTGCCTAAATCCGTTGATGTTTCCCCATCAAGAAGGCTGGATGAAGCCCTGAGGAATATATGCAGGGGAGCAATAAAAGCATCGTTTAAAAAGAAAATACACATACAGGAATGCCTGGCAAACGAAATTTTGCTGGCGTCAAGGAATGATGCAAATTCCTTTGCAATAGGTAAAAAGGAAGAAATAGAAAGAGTTGCAGCTTCTGCAAGATAATTTTTTTATTTTTACTGTTTATTTTATTATATAGTTCATAAGTCAAATTATTTTTTGTTTTTAAATAAATAGAAAACACATTAACAGTGAATCAAAAATTACCTGCTGAGAATATGTGTTCAGGTAAAAATTATCTAATTATTCATAAATTTTTGATCCGGATGTGGTGGCTCAGTATGTAACCCTCAGTGCAACCATTAATATAACGATTATTATCATCAATACCATTGTTATCATTGAATATATATGTGTTTTTTTCCTCACTTTTTTGATTTCTTCAAATTTATTTTCCTCATTCAGTTTTACTATTAATTTACCGTGATAGATATTATTCCCGTACATTATTATGAGCATAATGAGCACCAGAAGCTCAGCAGAAAACAGTATTTCACCCTGAAGACTCTGGAAATACAGTGAAAAATTTAACAGATATTTGTATGTCATTAACAGACCGGTAACTATCAGTAAAGTAAGTGTTACGTTTGTGTAAAACGCGAACCTGTGACCAACAAATCCTAATAACCTTGTTCTCAGTTTATCGTTCTCAAGTTTATACGATTCCGGCCATAATATTGCCCATATAAAAATTGATCCCCCAACGAATATAATTGCAGATAACACATGTATTGACAGTAATATTAAAAATAAAATTTTATAAACCTCAGTTAAATAATATATCATTCAAACACTATTATTTTTAAGTATATTAATTTTAAAAATTTAGAGTGCTTACCGGGTAGAGGGCGGGAACATGTTATATTTAAAAAATGTTTTAAGGGATAATAAAATACATTTATATGAATTATGTTGTTGTTACAAATAGCTGTCCATTTTCGCATGAGAAAATAGGAAACAGGGAGATAAATTCAATAAATGTAGGTGGTGTTGCAACAGCATTAAATTCAATGATAAATAAATATGGCGGTACATGGATATGCTGGGGAAAGGGAACCTGTGATAAAAAATATGAATCAGAGGATGTAAAAAATTATAAATTAAAACGGGTAATATTAGAAAAACATGAGAAAACAGGTTTTTATGATGAGTTTTCAAACGGCGTATTATGGCCATTATTTCATTATTTCAGGCAGAATATAAAAATTTCACACAGTTCATATAAAGTGTATTATAATGTAAACAGAAAATTTGCATATAAAATAATGGAGGACCTGAATAACGATACGGTAATATGGATTCATGATTACCAGTTAACCATGATTCCTGAAATATTGAGAGAGAACGATGTAAAAAATAAAATAATTTTTACATGGCATATACCGTGGGTTTCACCTGAATTTTTCTCAATAATACCTGAAGCTAAAAATATTATGGAGAGCCTTGCAAAAAGTGATATTATAACATTTCATACAGAATTATATAAAAAAAACTTCATTGATACCTATAAATATATATTTGGAAATAAGCCTGAATCAAAAATATATACATTTCCACTGGGAGTGAATAACAAATATTATTCATATGCCCGTGGAAAAAAGATGAATTTATATAATATAAATGATAAAAAAATAATATTTTCAATAGATCGGTTAGATTATACAAAGGGATTAATAAATAGGGTCCTGGCAATAGAGAGATTACTGAAAAGATATCCCGAGTATATTAATAAATTTATATACATTATGAACGTAACACCCAGTAGATCAACAGTAGCGGATTACATTTCAATGAAAAGGGAACTTGAAATGGCAATTGGACGTGTTAATGGAGAATTCAGCACGATAAACTGGTCTCCAATAAGATATATGTATAGAAAAATAAAGAATTCCACATTAATATCATACTACAAAACAGCAGATATAGCCTTAATAACGCCTCTAATAGACGGTTTAAACCTTGTAAGTAAGGAATTTATTTCTGTAACGGAGAACGGTGTCCTTATACTATCAAAATTTGCAGGATCGGCATATACAATGAAGGATGCCTTAATAGTGAATCCATATGATATAGATGCAATTGTGAATGCTATTACAAGAGCAATAAAAATGCCGGATAGTGAGAAAAAGGAAAGGTTGAAAAACCTTAAAAAGGATATAGAAACAAAAAATAGTGAGTGGTGGTATAAAAAGATAGTTTCAGTGGCTGAAAAGTGACATATAATGCTTGATGATATAATTAATAATATAAATGATATAATTGGAGATGAACCGCAACTGTTTCTGGATTACGATGGAACTCTGGTGCCACTGGTAAATAATCCTGTAAGCTGTTATGCTGATAATGAATTACTGTACATACTGAAAAAGTTAAATTATCATTATGAAATGTTTATTGTAACCGGCAGATCACTGGAAGATTTAATTAAATTTATCGGAAATTACAATATGATAGCATTACACGGCGATATTTACCTTATCGATGATAAAATAATAAAAACTCCGGATTTTGATAGATATGTAAACCTGTGTAATGATCTGTATAAAAACAAGGAATATTATATAAACAAATTTAAAAATTTAAGGGTTTATAATAAAACAGGTGGCTTATTATTTCATATGGGGAACATTAAAGATGAAAATGAGAGAGACGGCGTAATAAAATATGTAAAAAACATTGCGGATGAAAATTCTATGGATGTTTACGTGGGAATTAATATTGTCGAGTTAAGAATACCCGGTATAAATAAGGGTAAGGCAATAATGAAAGTAAGAAATAAAAAAAGGCCGGCAATAATAATTGGTGATGATATAACCGATGAGGAGGCATTTTATTATAATAATGATGCAGTTACAGTAAAGGTTGGAAACGGTAAAACTATAGCTAAACACAGAATAAAATATGATGATGTGAGAAAATTATTACTGTATTTAATAAATTTAAGGTAGATTTATTCCTTTTCCAGTAATTTTATATTCAGTACCTTTTCAAGTTTTCTTGCAGTCGCTATATTTGGCATTAATTCACCACGCTCTATGTTTGATAAAACGTTCTTTCTCTCAAGAATTTTTTTTGCCAGGTCTTCCTGCGTCATTGATAATTGCTCTCTTTTATTTTTTATAATGTACCCATAGTCATCCACAAGCTCTAGATTTTCTATATCGTTATTAGTTCTATTATTCTTTGATTTTTTTGGGGCTACCTTCCTGAAAGGTTTCTTATATGTTACAACGTTTATTTTTTTCTCGGGAAATTTTATTGTAATATTTTCACTTATTTTATTGAATTTTTTTTCTTCAACGGGGTTACCAAATTTTGCACAGCTCTGGCACACGTTTAATACTGCACCATCAACCTTAATTTTAGTAAGTCTATCAGTTTCAGCTCCACACATTTCACAGTTCATAAATATATATGATTAATTAAAATATATTCTTTACCATTTTACAGAATATATAAACAAATATTTATTTTCATAAGGCATAATGCTATAACATGAGCAAAAAAAATAAGAATAGAAAAATGGTCAGGGAAATAAACAGTAACAGGATATTAATGGAAAAAAATAAGATATATTCATTATCAGAATTTAATAAAAGCATTTATGGTGAAAAGGTAAAAAGGTATGATGGTATTTATCTGAGAGAGTGGGAGCCACGTAGAAGCAAACTCGGGGCTGCTATATTGAAGGGCTTCAGTGAAATACCATTTAATGACCATACAAATGTTTTATATCTCGGTGCCTCAACGGGTACAACTGTAAGCCATGTCTCAGATATATGTTACAGGGGAAATGTGTTTGCTGTGGAGTTATCATATGACTCATTTGTTAAACTGTATAGCCTGTCTGAATATAGAAATAATATATATCCATTACTTGAGGATGCAAACATGCCTGAGAGATATTCATTTTTTATAGAAAAACCCGATATTATATATCAGGACATTGCACAGAGGAATCAGATACAGATATTTAATGAAAATGCAGATTATTTTAAATGTGCAAAAAAGGCCATATTAATATTAAAGGCAAGGGCAATTTCATCGAGTAAAAATGAAAAAAACATTTTAAACACGGCAATAAAGGGAATACATGGGTTTAATATCAGGAAGATAATAGATTTAAAACCGTATGATATCGGTAATTATTTTATTTATATGGATAGATAAAATGATAAAGTCTGTCACTATAATAATATAAAAAGTTATTATATTTATTATAAAATAATTATTTATTATTGGTTTTTTAATTTATTAAATTTAAATTTTGATTTATGATTGTAATAATGACAGAAATTATAAGATTTTTTGAACAAATAATTTTTTAATATAAATAATATATTTAATGAAGCATTCATTCTTACTGCAAAAGCTTATATAACATTGTTTTTTATATTATAATAGGTAAGGGATTTGAAAATAGAAATAGGAGAAAAATATGATTTCGAAATAGAGAGGTCGGACATAGAGGACGTGGAAGAGGGTTCCATAATAGCAACATATTATAGCATGGGAAACCCGGTTTATGTTGAGCTATTAATTAACAAAAGCTTGTCAAGAGAAATCAGAAAGTTCTTCATTAATACAGATAAAAAATCTGCACTTATATCAATATACAGGATGTCAAAATCAAAATATAAAATAACGCCTACAATAGTAATATTAAATAAACAGAGAACTGCCCTTCAAAAATAACCAGTTTTATCCTAATACCAGTAAACTTTTTTGTTTTTTTGTTAAGATTTAATCATATTGTTATAATTTTACTATGATGCTAATACTATACCAGTTTTCTTCCGTTATTTCTTATCAGGCAAAATAGATAAAAGTGCCGTATTATAAAGCCCGCATGACATACAATTTTATCCCGGAAATGCTGCAAATTCAAGTGCTTATAGGTTGCCTTGACTTGTAATTTCCAATAACAGGTAATCCATAGCTTCATGCATAATATTTAATAAATATTGTTACCTGTATTCATCTATGGTTACAACAGTTCAGATTGACTGGGAGACTAAAACAGGATTGAATCAATTAAAAATCCACTCCAGGAAATCTTATAACGATCTAATTTTAATATTGATAGATTTATATTTCCATGAGATAGCCAGCCAGGAACTTTTAATTGAAACCTTGAAATACTTTGGGATCCTGAATTAATGAGGGAAATTGCTAGAGAGCTTGAAAATTACAGAGCAGGCAGAACAAAGACTCTAGTGTCATGACCTATTAATTATGTTGTATAGTATTTTGAAAGCTTAAGATCGGCATTTTCCCTTGTAAAGGTCCACTTTATCTTCGTTTTTTTCTTATTCCTTCTTTTCTGCCATGCCATAACATTATTTTCCAGATCCTTAAATGATTTGAACCTTTTACCTCTGCATTCTATATCCATAGCATTGATCTCAATCTCTGCTATATTGAGCCAGCTTGCATGTTTCGGTGTATGGTGGAATTCGATCCGTGAAAGCATTCTTTTGCCCTTATTCTCACCAAAGGTTTCTGTAATGGCTCCTGGAAAATGCGTGTTCAGGTTGTCCATCACGAAGAGGAGTTTCCTTGCTTTTGGATAACCGTCAAGGACGTCCTTAACAAATAGGGCAAAATCCTTCTTTGCCCTTCTCTATGTAACCTTTGCAATCCTTTTTCCCCTCCTGGGATCAACAGCAACGAATATATTTGCAGTGCCTTTTCTTATATACTCGTAATCATATTTCTCAGGAGAACCTTTTTTCATTGGTATAGATTTTCTCTTATCAGAGATGATCTGCTTTGGTTTCTCGTCTATTGCAATTACATGTGTCTGCCTGTTTTCCTTAGCATAAAGATCAGGTATATCATACATCCTTTTCCTATATTCTCCGTCTATTGTCCGTATGCACCACATCCTTCTCTTCCATGGCTTTGTATCGTTTTTTTAGAATAACACGAACAACCTCCCTGTTTATTCCCTCAAGGCCAGGCCTCTTTTTAAGTTCTTCTGCAATAAGGCGTACCGTCCATCTTTTCCTTCCCTCTGGTGGGGATGAGCAGGCAAGTGCTATTACCTCTGCTTTTGCTTTCTCACTGTATTTAGATGGCTGTCCAGGCCTTGGTGCATCGTGTATTGCCTTATTCAATCCTCCCTCAATGAAACGCTTCTTTACTCTAAATACTGTGTCCCTGTTTATGTGAAGCGTCTCTGCAATCTCATCATTTTTCTTGCCAGAATGTGCAAGCAGAAGTATCTGTGCCCTGGTTACTTCCCTTACAGCCTTTTTGCCTTTCCCTACAACAGATTTCAATTCTGACTCGTTTTTAGGAGCCAGTTTAAGTTCAATTCTTTTCATAAAGAATATATGCAGAAGTAATAGATAAATATAACTGAAAATTAACAGGTCATGACACTAGTTCAAATTATCAGGGCGCTTGACTAATATTGCCTTTGGGATTGTGCCCCCATCGGAACCTGAGAATTTTTTTAAGGAAATATGATAAAGTAATCAGGAAGAAGACCCTGAATACCCCTAATAAACCTGAAACGAAACCTGAGAGTGGAAAAACCTTTGACTTCAATGCTGTCTGAATTGTGGAGTCTGAGAATTGGAGACTATAGGGCAATTTATGAAATTAAGGACAATGAGTTAGTAGTTATAGTTATAAAAATTGGGCGCAGAAAAAACGTATATAGTTAATTGTGAACAAATGCACCGGTCGGGATTCGATTAAAGTTTTAAGCAAATACTTTCTTACAAAGTTTGTCTACTCAACGGGAGTGTTGCTCTCAGCTTCCATAATTATAAAAAAATACAGTTTATGGAATGATATGGGCTATTTCACAGACATGACCGCGGAATCGAGCATATTATCCACTCTCACGGCAAGATCGTTCAGGCTAACATAAGGGGCGAAGAGATCAACGGCTCTCTGCGCCATTACGTGTGTTTTTCCCGCGTCTTCAAAGATGTATATCCTTATGGGAGGCACTATCCCGGCTCTGACATCGCTGTCAAGCACTTCCTTTGCAAGTTTCGGATGGAAAACTTCCAGGATCTTGTTGCCGCTTATCTGAATACCTATCTTGTTCAGATTTCCCTGGGCATCTATGACCGAAATGACCTTCAGCCCGCTTGCTTCTATAGCCTCTCGAATCAGTTCAACGGTCTCTGCAAAGTTATGTTCCGATTGGACCTCATTTGTTTTCATAAATCTCACTCCACGCAGCACGACATCCTAGATATATCCCTGATGAAGGATTGTGCCGCAAGTTTTACACCCTCAGATATGGAAGGGAAGATGTGGCTTGTGGCTATGATATCGTCTACAGTGTAACCATTCCCGACGGCATATGCACCTTCCGTTATAATGTCTGTGGCGTTTGGAGCCATGATATGCATTCCAACAATCTTATTGTCCTTTGGATCGACTGTGATCTTTATGATGCCTTCTGTTTCCCCCATTATGCTTGCCTTTGTAAGGTTCTCCAAGGAGAATACCCTGCAGGAACATGATCCGCTCTTCTTGGAGAATTCGTTCTCCGTCATTCCAACACCCGCAATCTGTGGGCTAGTGAATACAGCCCATGCCGCTGAGTCGTAATCGATCCGTATATCTTCGCCGAACATGTTGCTCACAGCTATGACACCTTCCCTGGCAGCCAGAGTTTCAAGAAACAATCTTTTGGAAACGCAGTCGCCCGCCGCATAAATTCCAGATGCGGATGTTTTCATCGTATTGGAAGTGACTATTTGCCCCCTTGAATCGGTGTCAACACCGGCAGCCTCAAGGTTCAGATATTGTGTGTTGGGCTGCCTTCCGGTTGCAACGATGATTTCCTGAACATCGAGTATCTCCTTTCCCCTGTGTGTTATGACCTCAACAGATTTCCTGTTCCCCGATTTACTGACTTTACTCACTCTAGCTCTTATGTGGAATTTCATTCCCTCCTCCTCCAGATGCTTTTTCAGAGCTGAACCAATCTCAGGTTCAGTTTGTGGAAGAAGGGAATCAAGGGCTTCTATCACAGTTACCTTTGATCCAAAATGCAGGAGTGCCTGGCCTATTTCCAGCCCGATGGCACCTCCTCCTATGATTGCAACAGATTTAGGAAGTTCATTGAGTTCCCAGATAGTATCGCTTGTCAGGAATCCTGTTTCCTTCAACCCTTCAATATTTGGTTCTGTTGGATGCGAACCGGTTGCGATGAGGACGTTAGATCCAGATATTGCCGCAACCTCATTACTATCGGGATCTGAGATGGCCAGTGTCTTTCTATCCACGAATTTTCCGAGGCCGGTGAAAAGTCTGACGTTCCTGTAATTTTCGATTACCTGGACATATTTTGCATTCCTTGCATGGGCAACATAGGAGCGCAGCCCCTTCATAACTTCTGCAAAGTCGTGCCCGACTTGTGACTTGTATATTCCTGCCATTCTCGGATGTTCTGGCCTGAAAACTGAATGCGATGCCTCAAGCAGGTATTTTGAGGGGACACAGCCGACATTCACGCATGTTCCTCCCAGGGGGCCCGTGCCGACCATAGCAATGGTCATCTCTCCATTGCTGAGCTCTGAAGCTTTGATTGCAGCTGAGAATGCTGCTGCACCTTTTCCCAGTATTACAAGATCGAAGTCCTGTATTTCACTGTCCAAATTCATTCACCCTTTGATTGATCAATGATCGTTGCTCTGTAGTGTGAGGGCCCTGAGAACACTTTGTTTTTCAAAAGTTCCTCTGGTTTTACTCTTTCAGGATCAACAACAAGCTCTCCTGTCCCCTCCTTGAGGGAGACCTTAACATCCAGAACCCCATTCTGGCTTCTGAGACCACGACTCAGAGTGGCCACACAGTCATCACAGGTCATTCCATAGATTCTCAGTTTTACCTTTCTTTCTTCCATGATTCTACATTGCTGGCAAATATTAATATGGAAACGTAAACTATTTTTTACCTTGCTACATATGATATGTGTGATCTAAATTGGGAACAATTCAGAATGTTGAGCGTATGAGATTTCAAAACAAGAGCAAAGCCTGCATGATCGAGGATTATGAATCAACTGTATGTGTTGATCCTTCCCTACCTCTTCTTGCCCTGATCGGTAAGAAATACACCGTTATGGTGCTGGGCGTGATAGGAAACAAGGTGAACGGGAACAGGAAGAATTTTAATGAAATACTCAGAGACATTCCTTATTCGAGTTCAACAATTATCTCCAAGAGGTTGAAAGAACTTCAAAATTTCCAATTGATCCAAAGAATCGAAGGAGAGGACGGGGTTACTTATTCGCTCACCAGTTATGGTCAGAATGTCATAGAGAGTTTGTTGCCATTGCTGCGTCTGGTAAAAAACACTTCGCTTGATTGAAATCCAGTAATGTTCAGATATGGACTGGTCAGGATTTGATTAATGTTTTAAGGGAATACGAAATTCTGGCTTTGGGACAATATTATTCGGGGTGTTCACTCAGAACTTTTTCGTCGTCCTCTGTTAACCTTATTTCCCTGACGTGGAGCGTGAGGGAATATTTTCCAAGAAAATCAAGTACCGGTGAAACATC
>JAJZXU010000003.1 GCA_021806235.1 Thermoplasmata archaeon | reverse complement strand
CACCTATTCTTGCACATGCCAGCATTGCTATTGGGGTTTCCAGTATCATAGGCATATATATTGTTACCTTATCCCCCCTTTTTATTCCTAAATTTAACAATCCCCTGGCAAATGCATTGACCCTTCTGTATAAGCCAAAGTATGTTATTGACTTCTCTCTCCCTTTTTCGGAAATCCATATAATGGCCACCTTATTTCTTTTCCCGTCTTTTATATGCCTGTCCAGGCAATTGTATGATAAATTTGTTTTTCCATTTATAAACCATTTATAAAAAGGTTTTTTAGAATCATCAAGAACCTTATCAAAGGGTTTAAACCAGTCTATTATTTTAGATTTTTCTCCCCAGAAATTATCGGGGTCATTTAATGACTTTTTATAATCATCAGAGTACCTGGATAATCCAACATTAATATCCTCATCAAATGGTAGGTTTTCGGCCATAATAATATATAATGTACATTTATATTTAAATATTATGATACAATTTTACTATTAATTATATATTAAACACACATAGAAAATTTAAATATAGAACTAAAGGAGTACCAAAATGATGTATGTTGTTTTTTAATAATGCACCATGAAAAATTATAAATAAACCAGGAACCCATCCTGTTAAGTAAACTGGAGATTTCTTCTGGTATTCTATATTGCAAAAAGATAGGATAATTATATTTTTGTACCGTGTTCAAGCAGATACATTGCAGATAATAGCATAACGCTGGCACCTGTTGTTAATGCAGATTCATCTATTCTGTATTTTGAACTGTGCGGGGGAGCATCGATACCTTTTTCCTTATTGCCCACACCCAATCTATAAAATGCACCGGGCACCTTTTCCAGGTATCTCGAAAAATCCTCACCACCCATTGATGGGTCAGGATACACCACATTTTCACTACCTGCCACATCTATAGCAATTTTATTTATAACCTTAGCAACATTCCGGTCATTTAAGAGTGCGGGATATCCTTCCACATATTCAAATTCATACTCTGATCCATAAATACTGCAGATGTGGCTTAACATACCTTTTAGGCTATCCCTTATTTTCTCACGGAGCTCCCTGTTATATGCCCTGACTGTTCCTGTGATTTCTACTGTAGATGCAATAATATTGAAACGGTCACCACCATTGAGGGTGCCAAAGGTCAATACCGATGGCTTTGTCTGGTCAACCATTCTTGAAATGATTGACTGGGCTGAAACAATAAAAAGTGATGCAACATAGATTGTATCTGAACTCTCATCTGGCCTTGATGCATGGCCTCCGGGACCTGATATTTTGATGCTGAATTGATCTGCCATGGCTGCTCCATATTCATAGTTGATACCTACAGTACCTGCCTTTAAGGTCGAAAGAAGATGCTGGCCAATAATATAATCAACATCATCCAGTGCACCATTTTCAATCATTTCAATAGCACCTCCTGGTGGTGTTTCCTCTGCTGGTTGAAAAATCAGGCGTATCTTTCCCTTAAAACTTTTATGGCCTGATAAATACTTTGCAATGCCCAGCAGCATTGCGGTATGTGCATCATGGCCGCATGCATGCATAACACCGTTGTTTTTTGATGCAAATTCATCACCAGAATTCTCATTTACTGGCAGTGCATCAATATCGGCACGCAGTGCAACTGTATTTCCTTTACTGCTGCCATTAATATCACATATAATTCCTGTTTCCGTTATCCTTTCTGGTTTTAAACCCATGCCTTTCAATTCTTCCTCTATCCTGTCGGCCGTTTTATATTCATGAAAACTTAACTCAGGGTTTTTGTGGAAATACCTTCTCATTGATATAATATAATCTGCATCCATAAAAGGGTTAATTGCTGATTATATATAACTTTTCTTGAACTTTATTTTGTGTGGCATCCAAAAATTGTTCACTGTAATTTAACCGGATTATTTGATTAATAAACGATTAGTACTTATTACCACAATAACAGGATATATTATTGTAATATTAATTTGGGTCAGTTATCTTTATTACCAATCCCTGCTATATTATTATTCTTAACCCTTATATAAATATAATTTAGGGACAAATTAGAAAAAAATATATTTTTAGTTGAGTATAAAGTATTATACTTATGTCTCAACAAAAATTCATAGACCGTAAAGAAGAGCTGAAAATACTGAACGACGATTATTCAAGGACTGGTAGTTCTCTTTTTATAATATATGGAAGGCGGAGAATTGAAAAAACAGAATTAATAAATAGATTTATTGATAAAATGGGTATATATTTTCTTGCAACCAATGAGGGCAATAAACAAAACATACAGGATTTTCAGAGAATAATTTCAAATTTTTTAAATGATAAAAGCATAAATAATGGCATCTACAGTGATTTTTACTCATTATTTTCAATGCTAATAAACAATGTCACATTTAGGGAAAAAGCCAGTAAAAATAAATTAATAATAGCAATAGATGAATTCCCATATCTTATTGAGGGAAATAAATCAATTCCATCAATATTCCAGAAGATATATGATGTATTATTAAAAGATGTGAATATTATGCTTATTTTATCAGGGTCCTCAATAACAATGATGGAAAATAATGTTTTATCATACTGTAGGTAGGATAAATTCATATACAGGCATGGATAAGAGTATGGTTTCTAAATATATTGATGTTTTATTATCATTAGAATCAATATCCTATGAAATACCATTTGGTGAAACAGAAAAATTCAGAAAAAGATTATATTACATTAATGACAGTTATTTAAAATTCTGGTTTAAATACATATTGCCAAATAAAAATGATATTGAGAATTCGAATTATTCAGAGGTTTTAAAAAGGATAGACGATAATTTTTCACAGTTTACAGGTGAACAGTTTGAATATTTAATGAGAGAGCTAATTATGGATGGTATTTTAGGGAAATCATTTAACAGTGTATCAAGATAGTGGGGGAAAATAGGCAGTAATAAGGGTAAAAATACTGAAGAAATTGATATTGTTGCGCATTCAAATATAAGAAATGAGGTACTGTTTGTAGAATGTAAGTGGACAAATAAAAGGGTAAGTAAAAAAGTTATAGTTTAAATTTCTATTAATTATGTTAACTACTTATAACACCCTTCACCATTTAACGTTTCATCTAAATATTTTTATAATACAGCGTAACAAAGAAATGCGAGTTTTCCAGCATAACTGCATAAGTCCAAAGGACAAGGGTGCTGGAAAATAATGAACAGGAATGAAATCTCTTGACGTTTCCTAATAACCCTTCCTTTTTTACCCAACCAGGCATAAAATTTCTTTAACAGGGTTTTTTTGTTAAAAAATGATGTAATTACCTTTAATTTTACCTAATTTTTTATATTTTTATCTATATTTTTTGTCTATTTTTCTATAGCTACCGCTATCCTGCCCCTATTTTCCATGGAAACAGGTGTGAATAGATTGTAGCCTGAACACA
>JAJZXU010000010.1 GCA_021806235.1 Thermoplasmata archaeon | reverse complement strand
CTTCTCCAGTTCCCCCCTTTCTTCAGGCTTTAAAACAATATGCGGTTTTACTTTTTTGAACACCATAACATTATATTGCATTAAAATATAAAATAATTGCTATGTTAATTAGGAAACGTTATACTAGAGTCCCCTCTGACATATTTTGGAGAATTGAACTTTCTTTCGGTGCTGTCCTTGCATTTATAGTCTTATTACTTAGACTTAACATACCAGAGACGCCTTTGTGGGAAATAGATGAAGGCAAATTCATTGATGCTAAAGAACTAAGTAAAAAGCTTTATGGCATTTCTTTAGACATGCTGCCAGATAAGAATATCCCACAGAAAACCGGAGGCCATTTAGCAGATCTAGTAAATGGGTATAAAATTGTAAGTAAACATCCTAAAGAATGGAGGGCTTTGCTATACGGATCTTTTGGAAACATTACCTTTGCAATGGAATTCGCTGGATTTGCATTTTTTATACCTGTTCTGCTGGAATTATTGAAAATTTCAGGTTCAATCAATACAACACTGATTGTTACTGCTGTGTATATCTTTGCAGTGATATCGGTACTGGTTTCTATGAGATTAACTCCAAAAGTTGGTATGAGAAAGATGCTTATCGCAGGGTATTCTATAGTGGGCGTTGCTCTTATTATCTCTGCTTTCTCCTTTAAATTCCATTTTTTACTGGCAATACCATTTTTTATGGCATTATATATGTTTGGCCATTACTGGGCTAATGAACCCAGTGAGACCATCATGTCATTAGTATCTCCCACAAGATATAGGGGTATAATTAGTGCATTCGGCAATTTTATAATTCTCGGAACAGCAGCCATAACAATTGTAACATTTACTACGCTATTTAACATTGTAGGAATTCCGCTATCGTTAATTTTCCTTTTGCTAGTTGCCACAATCCCTGGATTATTATTGTCAGTTTTTCTCTTACCAGAAGTCTATAAATCTACCAGTGATGCTAAATATTAAGGGTGGGGTAACATGAAGGAAAAAATATGCTTTGAAAAATGTTCAAAAGAGCTTTATTCCTCTGTAATTTCAGACGTGCTCGACGATCTGGGTGTATACAATCATACTATATTATCAGATTTTAAGTTTTTAAAGAATAATTGCCATCTTTTTGGAATATTAAGGACCATAGAATTTGTGAATAAAGAAGAAATCTCAAAGAATCCTTATGCTCTTGCAATAAAGTTCTTTGATTCACTTAATACAAACGAGGTAACATTTGCATTTGCTCAGGGCTTGAAATCTGGTGTCATGGGGGAACTTTTATCGACAAGAGCTAAATTTAATGGCTCCCACGGAGCAATTGTGATAGGCTCAATAAGAGATAGAGATAGAATTCCTGATGATTTTAACATTTTCTTTTCGGAACCTTCAAATCCAAATGACTCAAAGGGCAGAATAACGGTAAAATCTATTGATAGTGAAATAAAATGGAAAAATATTGTTATTAGACCTAAAGATTATATTTATCACAGTGAGCGAGAAAACCCACCCCATTTATGGGTGGGATGAAAGCGAACATATATAAATGAATAAGTACTTACATACTTGAGTACCCACGGGCAGTGGGGATTTGAAGCCTGATAAACCACCCAAAAATGGTGGCGGGAGATGGAGTAAGACCTCTGGAATACATGAAAGAGGCACTGTCGATGAAACAGGAAGCCCACGGCTTTAGTCGTGGGAGGATGTCACGGAGATTCAGATGGCATTGTTATAATACCACAAAATTTAGTTGCCGAAGTTCTGACAAGAGCTTTTAAGAAAAGAGATAAGGAGATCGAAATAAAATCCCTATTATCTAAGGGAGCATCTTTGGAAGATGTTTGGAAGAAGTATAATATTCTATAGGTAAGCAGCATTTTACCAGTAGTGTACTAAAATCGTAAATGAGAATGCGTAATGAAATGTATGTTGTCTGCATAATAGTATCTCTTATTTCCAGTCATCGATATTAAGTGGAAAGATCATGGCATGACAGCACTATTTATTATTTTATAAACTGCACTTCTTAAAAGTTTATTTATATTCGTTTTTGAAACATTTAATTTTGAGGCTAAATCACTAAGCATCACTTTTCGTGGATAAGAGAAATATCCCATTTGAAAAGCTAAGTTTAGCACTTCTCTCTCAGAGTTGGTCAATAAAAAAACAGTAAATTTTGTTTCATTAAAATTTTGTATTAAATCTTCTTTTTTTCTAATATTTAAAGAATCAGACCCTATAACCTCAACATCTGAATCGTCGAAAAGCAGCCGGGTAAATTCTATACCTGTTGAATTAGTAGATACTAATGACCACACCTCATTTCCGTTAATTACGTTTGACTTTATTTCGTAGATAGGATATTTTAAAAGTGAATATAATATCGCCGTTTTATCGAGAATTCTTTTGTTTTCCAAATAGGCAGTTATATATCCACGCTTTAATTTACATTTGTAATTTACACTGTTTTTGAGTATACCTAAATCCTTACCCTGATGATCCAGCAAATAGAGCAGCCCGTTCACCTCTTCCTCAGGGCCTATTACTTTTATTTGAGAGTTTATTATTTTTTCTTTAACATCAATTGTAGAAAAATTTATTCCAAGAAAGGTTTCTTTTAGCCCTTTGGTAAGGGTTGTCCAATCACCATGATGAATTATTTTATATTTATGTACACTTAATGCCATAGTATTATAATTATATCTCTAATATTTAATCTTTTCTCCAAATCCTGGGGTTCCTTATTTCATGCTTTTCTACGGCCTTTTTTAAGTCTTCTATGCCCTTAATTCCAAGGTTCTTAAAATCTATGGGTATTTTTTCCTTATATTCTTCATATTTTGAAATCTTTCCCGTGTTTATGTATTCCTCGATCTTCCTTGCAATTGCCGTGCCAACACCAGGCACCTCCAGCAGTGCCTTTATTCCCCCTTCCCTGTATGTAGGTGTTGCCTGTGAATCAGGTGCCTTCTTATCCAAGCACTTTCGAAACCCTTACAGCTAAAAAGGAACCTATAATGCCGAATAGCACGAACGATGGAATTGATGCAAACATTCCAAATACAATTGCCTGCCAGTCTACTATTCCGCCGTAAAGCAGTGGAGCAAAGAAGCCACCAAAGAAGAGGGGGCCATCAATAGCCCATGGAATTCCTATCACAATCCCGGCAATAACTGGCATTACCCTTGTTCTGAGTGATACCTTTGTGATTCCATTATCCTTATTCCGTGCCTTCTGTGTTTTTTCTGACCCGAAACCAAATGGTTTTCCATGGGTAATGGCAATCCATAGGTCTATCAGTATTCCAAAGGCAAAAACCTGGTAGATAATGTACATGGGTTGCCCTCCAAATCCGTAATGATAGATATCCGCAAGAATGTTATAGATAAACCATCCAAGCATACCTATTCCCACTTTTCTCACTACACCCGCAAGAATCAGTAGAATCATGAACTCACCAAGGGCACCAAATCCAAGAAATGCAGATGCACCTGATGGGACGAGTTTGTCCATAAAGGGGCCAACAAAAAAGTTCCACACAATCATAAAAGCCGCAGCGATTCCAGTATATACATAATCCACGGTTTTAAATTGTGACAGGGCTCCATTCTTTCTTCCCACATAAAGTAAAAAAAGGGAGGCGAGAGAAAAATACAATACCATAATAGGCCAGGGCACAATTCCTGGTTGGTTCAGTGTTCCATCTATTCCGTTAAAACCTATATTTATCGATTGCCTATCTCATTAACTCTATATATAATTTACACAAATAATCTATATTATAATATAAATCAATATATACTATATATAGAGTTTCACATGGAAAATAATTATAATGCCGGGCAATTAATTCCGCAGATCCTGATGAAATGAATTTATTATAGGAAAAATATAAATGATTTTAAAGCGGTGTAGTATATTAAAAATTTAATAATTTATTATACTTATATTGAGAAATTTATACCTGAAATATTTATTTCTGGGGAGCAGTTACAGTTTCAACAGCATCAATTTTTGTCCCCTCTTCTATAGCATTTATTTCCTCCAGTGACTTTCCCCTGGTCTCAGTAGCCAGGAATATTGTTGCAAGCAGGCCTATAACTGAAAGTCCTGTAAAGAAAAACAGGCTCATGCTGAATCCAAAGTCTGTGACAATAAATGGAAATGTGGTTATACCCAGAATAGCACCTATTCTACTGACAGATGTTCCAAATCCCTGGGCAGTGGCCCTATCCTCGGTTGGAAATAACTCAACAGGATAAACAAAATCCGTGGATCCCGGACCAATAGCCTCGGTTATATAGAATATTAGAAACATAATAAAAATTGGTATGCCGGCTATAAGGAACTCTGCCTTGGTTGAGTAGAAGTGTGTTATAATGCCCAGTATGCCAAGAGATACCACCATGCCAGAAAATCCTATAATGGTTATAATTTTTCTGCCGAGCCTGTCAATTAGCAGTATGGCAATAACGCTTCCAAGTATGGCAAACGAGTCAAACACAGCAGAACCTAAAACGGCAAGCCTGGCCTTAAATCCAAGGAGTACCAGAATTGTGGGGCTGAAAATTGAAATGCCATAGAAGGCTGCATCGAAGGTGAACCAGAATATTCCAACAAATAGCAGGCTTTTAATATATTTACTGCTCAGAAGGTCTCTTAATGGGTTTTTTGTGTCTATTTTAATGTTATTCAAATTGTCTTTACTGCCGGTTAACTTCATTTCAACAGCCTCAGCCTCACTTTTTTTACCTTTGTTTGTAAGCCATCTAACCGACTCCGGGACATCACGCCTTAATATAAGTATTATGGCCGCCGGAATCACACCTATAAGAAACATATACCTCCATGAGATGCTACCAAGTGGTAATAATAAGTATCCCGTTACTGCTGCAGCTGCGGCCCCTACAAACCAGGCAAGAACATTTGTAACAAGGAGTTTTCCACGGTATTTTACCGGCGTAAATTCTCCTATAATAGTTGTGCCTATTGCATAATCCGCACCCAGTCCAAGTCCAAGTATGAACCTGAAAACAAAAAGGGACACAAAATTAAATGAGAGTGCCACGGCAACCGTCATTATTATAAAAAGTACCATATCATACATATACATGCTTCTCCTGCCATAAAGATCAGTTATATACCCAAAAAGGACAGCCCCAATTAGCATCCCTATAACAGTAGATGCTGCTATCAGGGATTTCCCGATATTCGTATTCAACCCAAAGGTTACCGGGGACATTACAATCAGCGCTACAGAAATTATGGATATATCATAACCATCCAGGAAGGTACCACCAACAGACAGCGCAGTTATTTTCCTGTGCAGGGAATTCAATTTTGCATTATCCAGAATATTATATTCCATGGCTTTACATTTTCAGTCTCTATTTAAATTTAGTTCAAATAGTAAGTTTAGGCTTATATACTACTATATACCGCTATATATTAATATATATCATATCATGGCAATTAATATATATTATAGGCAGATAATGCCGGGAGGTAAACAATAATGACAGATACAGTTAAAAGTAAATCATTGAAAATGCCTGGCAGATCGGTTGTTACTACACTATCTGCAATGGGGTATTTTCTTGATGGATATGACCTTAGTGTGATCTCGGTGTTTACACTGGTTCTGGTAACATATAAAATATTTCCATATAACTCATTTACAGAATCATTTGTAACAGGGTCAGCACTTTTAGGGGCGTTTGTTGGTTCAGTTCTTTTTGGTCACTATGCAGACAGGATAGGAAGAAGATACCTGTACATATTCGATCTGGTATTTTTTGCAGTATTTGCAGTACTCTCTGCACTGTCAACCAATGTATATGAAATGATTATTTTCAGGTTCTTTGTGGGCTGGGGTATTGGGGCTGATTATGCCCTGAGTCCCGTATATACTACTGAGATGTATCCAAATAAAAAACGTGGCGCTGGTTATGGCTGGGTATGGGCATTCTGGAGCATTGGTGCAGGTGCAGCGTTTCTGCTGGGATATGTATTTTATCTTGCAGATCCATTAGCTGGCTGGAGATGGACTCTTGCACTGGGTGCCATTCCTGCTATAATCACTGTTGTATTAAGAACTGAAATGCCTGAATCATTAAGGTGGAATCTTATAGAGCCTGAAAAATCAAAACTTTCCGAAAAAAATATAAATTCCATAGCCAAACATATTGGAATTACATCTGAAGATATAAAGGCAATAATTGCGGAAAGACAGTCTGAGGAAAATATTGGCGCAGGATCATTTTCTGCCCTGTTTAAGGGGGAATATGGAAAGCGTACAGCTATAATATGGTTCCAATGGATTCTTTACGATATTGCAGGTTATGGAATAGGGCTGTACTCTCCAATTATACTTAAAAGTTTTGGGTTCAGTGGAGGGTCATCATTGCTCTTATCCCTTATATTTAATATGCCAGTGGGCTTCCTGGGTGCATTTGGTGCTGTATTGCTCAATGATCGCCTTGGAAGAAAACCACTGCAGGCAATTGGATTTGGATCCATGACCATAGCGATGGCAATGTTCTTCATAGCGTCCGGTGCAGTTGCAAGCATTGGAATCGTAATTGGTGTCGCTGCCTTTGTAATAGACTACGGTGTGGGCAACCTTGGCCCTGGAAATACCATGGGTCTGTATGCTATTGAACTATTGCCAACAAAGCTCAGATCATCTTCCATGGGTGGTGCAACAGGAATAACAAGAATAGCGGCATTCACATCAGCATTTTTATTCCCATATATTAGCACTGCAATTGGCAAATCTTCCTTCTTTTTCGTCCTGCTCAGCCTGATGGTACTGGCCTTTGTTTTCACGGTGTTTTTCACCCCAGAAACAAACGGGTTGACACTGGAAGAGATTGCAGTAGCAACATATAAGCATGTCCACGGAATGCCAAAATTGGTGTTACCAGCAAAAAATGCTTCTGATGGTGCCTCTGGATCAAATGAGAAAACCTAGGTTTAACCATTTTTTAATTTTTTCTTCATATTCTTTTGATTCAGTTAAATTTAAATTATTTTTTTCTACCAGATTTAATGTTTCTCCAGTTTTCTCGCCGTGAGACTGATCATTAAATATTTTTAGTATTGCAGCAGTAATATTCATATATGTGCCTGAATATTCAGTCCAGTACTGCGGAAATTTAAATTCTAGGATGGTTTTTAAAATATATGAAAGCCTTGGAACAGTAATCCCATTTACACTTGCTGTTATAGCAGCAGTTCGTATTATTGAACCACGTGGTGGAATTATGGTAAGAAACCTGAAAAAATCCTTAGTACCTGTTGCAATGTTTTTATCAAATTTTCTGTAAACAAATCCGCTGGTAGTTCTTACCGCAATCGATGGCTGTTTCTCACTGAGTTCATCAATATTATTATAGAAAACATCAAGCATTTTAAGAATACGTTCATAATCCTTATTTTCCGGGTAAAAGAGTTTGTGCCTTTCAGTGTACAGCTCTTTTATTGCCTGTGCTATATTTGCCCTTAAAAGTGCTGCTGGACTGAGATTTTTATCATCATTTTTTGTTTTGCTTCTTCCATCAACCATACAGTTTAATCTCTTTTTCATTAATGTTTTTTTATATTTTAATATTCATCTGATTTGTGAGTAAATGTATTTCTTCGCTTTCAGTCCTGAAACTAATTCCTATTTAAATATAAAGCTATTCCGATCATCAGTAGTTATAAATTTCCTAAATTCCCATAATATTAGGCACTATGATTTCTATTTTCTTGAATGATTTTTTTGTACCGCATGAATACCATAATGTGTAATTACACACTAATATACAAATCCTCATACCCATAAAAATACAGATAAAAATAACAACTAATGTCTAATGATGCGGGAATCTAGGAATTTCACATTTTTACCCCCCAGAAATCCTTAAACTCATAGTATTGATAATATTCATAGAATAGTAGAGAAATTCGGAGCAACTATCATCTTCCCTATAAAGTAAACAATAGCAGATAGCCGCTATATTAAAATAAGTAAAAGTTATAATATAATATAACTATTACTTATTATGGCAGAACCCATTGGCTCATTTATCAGTGGAGAAAGGTTAAAAATTGCTGAACTCCAGGATTACGTTATTGACATAATTTATGATAATTTCCAGCCTGATGCCCTTCTCTATGGTGGTACGGCAATATGGAGATGCTTTGGTGGCCAGAGGTTTTCAGATGATATTGATATTTATATGGACAACAGTTCCTTTAATAATTTTACATCATGTCTGGAAAAATATGATCTGAAACTGATCTGGAGAGATCCGGAATTTCCGTCCAGAATCCGGATAGCCCGGGAGGCTACGCCCATATTGTTAGAAACTAAACCCGGATCTGCTGAAAACGATATTAGGGCATATTCCCGCATCGATGGTACAACCAAAACAATAAGTGTTCTCAGCCCAACAGAATTGATGATCAGAAAGATAGAGGCATATTCTGGGAGGCTATATATCCGCGATATATACGATCTATTTGTATTAACCGGCTGGCTAGATAAGTCGGATTATCTGGTACAGAAAAAATTTTCGGAATTTTTACATGGAATTCATAGACCTGTTGACGAATATATAATAAGCTCACTAATTTATGCCGGAAGGAAAGACCTGAATTTTACGATGCTGATCAATTATATTAGCAGGTGGTTAAATGAAATATGAAGCGGTTTTTATTAGTTTTTTCGAAAAACAAACTATTTTCATGACAGATGATGCAAGGAGATTTCTTTTGAAACTGGGGGCAGATGAGCCTTATATAAGACTAATGCTTCATAACATGGTAAAATCCGGGCAACTTTACAGAATTAAAAATGGTGTGTATACATTTCACAGGAATGAGGAGGTAGTTGGATTTGCATTCAGACCATTCTACTATGGCCTGGAATATGCATTAACGATAAGGCGAATATGGACACAGCAGGCAATTCCGGTAATTATAACTAAATCTAAGGCTAATCCAGGTATCAGGGAACTTCTGGGCATAAGGGTCAACCTCCACAGGATAAGAGAAAATATGTTCTTTGGATTTGATTATGTAAATTATGGTGGTATTTATGTGCCCGTTTCAGACCCAGAGAAAACCATGCTTGACTTCATATACTATGGTATCAGACCTGATCGGGATACGATGTCTGTGCTTAGAGGAAAAGTAAATGAGGCAAAACTGAAGGAATATGCAGAAAGAATAGCAAACTGATGTTATTTCAATATTATTCGGGGCCCTATTTTGATCACTTATAATAACGGCAATTCCAATAAAAATTTTTGTCCTGTTTTCATAAAATTTTGCTAACTGTATATATTTAAACAACCGTTTAAAGGAGCATTACATTTCATATTATCCTGTGAATTCTCATACAGATAGATGATTATCAAAGAAAAAAATAATTAGTAATCCACACCAGCACTCACAATAGATGCACGCATCACTTTTGCAATAGGTTTCAATAGATCAACAGGTAAATCAACGTGTTCTTTAATCAATAGCTCAGAAGTAGCTTCTCCATCTTCTCCGCTTAAAATTTCAATGGCCGAACTATACTGTTCACGGTAAGAAGCAATCAACGATTTTGCAGCCCCAGTTTTATAAACGCCACATAGTGTTACAGAGTTTTCCCTATCAACACGACCAAGGTTCTGAAATCCAGCCATTTCAGCATATTGAGTAAAAGGTGGATGCATCACAGCCAACGAAGCCAGATCGTTTTTCATCGCTTCAAGTCTTTGCGGGGTTCCACCAACCTCCAGAATATCGTAAGACATGGAACCCCATTTTTTCGCAAGGAAATCATATGCCAGAGTGGAGAAACCGGATTTTGCACTATCTACTGCCAGCGTATGAAATGGAATGGTAGGGTCAGTGCACATCATGGAGAGTGGACCAACAGAGCCGGAGAGAAAGGGAATGAGACCTTTTGCATCCTCTAAACGAAGATTATCCGGAGATGTATGAATTATATCCACATCACCATTTTGAATGGCAGCAATCTGTTCATTCCTTGACTTTGTGTAGATAATTTCAAGACTGTCCATCAAATATAGGGGTAAGTTATGTGCACCGGGGAATACCATTACCCGAATTCTGGTCATGGATGTTCGTACTCCATTACAATTTTTAATTTTTCTTCCGGTTTATACATTCTTTCCTCGGGCATATATTCAGCGGAGTATATATATATTCTCACTTTTAATTTCTTATTTTGCCCAGAGATGTGAAAAACATTTCATGCAGCAGCATTGATTACCTGCAGGGTAAGCTACTTGTAATATTTAACCCATCAATGGAGGCATTAAAGAAAGCACACTATTATGAGCATTATTCCAACGAAGATATTGCCAGATATCTTGGGTATTCCCTCATATACCACAACACATCACTATCACAGGAAGATGTAGTAAAGAAATACTATGACAAGGATTCTGTGGAAAGGGCATTCAAGCAGGTAAAGGGCGTACCTGGCCTCAGACCTGTGAGGGTATGGCTAAGGTCACACATAGAGGGGCATGTAAAAATGTGTTACCTCGCCTATGCAGTGCTCAGCTATCTTGGCTATATCATGGAAAAGAACAATATTTCAGGATCAGATGCACTTGATATGATCAGGACAGGATACAGGGTATACCTGGAGGATGGAAAGAGTGGTTTCAGGTGGGAGAAACTTGTTACTGAATCAGCAATGCAAAAGAAAATAATGGATGTAGTGATCAAAAAGACCTAAAAAGTCAGGTAATTAAATTATTATGAAGTAATAATTACGATGACCCTTTCGAATTCCACATAAGGACTGGGAAAAAGGCAGAGGCGTATTTCAGGCATATAAGGGAGATAAATTAAATTTATTATCGTTGCAGGAAATTGATATCTGGTATACAGTTAGATATTTAATTTATTGCATTTCATACACAGCATTGTGTGGAGTGTTGTATCCATAAATGAATGGCAAAAAGTTTACATGGAAATTAATTTCAGGATATCGCATAATATAATTTATTTGAAATTATTTATATATCAAAATGGCATATTTATTTATATAATGGAAAATAATGATTTAATATGGTACAGGGGCAAATACGATCCAGAAATATCATTCTCTGGTAGCCTGTGGGTTACGTTGCATAGCCAAATTTTAAGTTATTCTGATATAAATGATTATATTATAAGGATAAACAGAATAAATAAAATAATGGATTTCAGGAACAGTTTTGGTTTTGTGTACACCTCTTCAAATTTAAATAAACTATCTAATTATCTTAATTATTCCTTAAAAAAAATGAATATAAAAGATTTTAAAATACAGATAAACGAAAACAATGACATAATAAAGGCCATGAATTATATAAGGAACCGGAGATTTCTAATGATCGGCATACCCTATTTTTATATTAAGAAATATATCAGGTATAATACAGTAAATCCACCTGAAGATCTGATCGAGTATTTTGTTGCATTCAATATAGGTGATGATGTAATACTGGTGCCCAATATTTATACTGATGAGGTAAAAATGCACATATTAGAATTCTATAATAAAAATAGTGAAAGGCTTATAAAAATTAATTATGAAGATTTTATGGAACTGTATAAGAACATAGATGATAAATATAAAAAAATAATTTATATAAATGTTTTAAACAAAAACGGCATGGAAATCAAATCTTTAAGGGAATTTTAGGTGTTAAAATGCTTGATATAAAAAATTACATCAGTGAAAAATACGGATTAAAAAATGATAATGATGATATAAAGTATATTATGAATGAATTTGTTTCTGAAAATTATGGCAATTTTTTATCTGTTGATAATGTTGAGAAACTTGATAAAATCAATGCATATGTCAATATATACTGCCCGGAAATTATTAATAATTATTATTTTGTTAAACAGTATAAAAATATATTCTTTATAACTATGGATATAAACGACGGCAGGGCAACGGTAACAGGACCTGATCGTAATACAGCAATAAAACTATTCAATGATAGAAAACATGATGAGATAAAAAATAATGAAAATATCCTGATTGATATAATATATAAGGATCTGTTAAAAATATCCGGAATAAAAATATCATTGACACCATTGATGGAAATTATCAGGGAACTTGGTGACAGGGGAGTATTATACCTGGATATGACAAAAACCTCCGATATAAAAAGGTTGAACTATTTTAGAATTGTTGAGGATATGGATATTTTCCGGTATGAAATAAAATACAATGTTTATATAGTAAAGCCGGGTGATAAATTCCTATCCATAATTCATGATGATTATGATAACATATTATTATATATATTTAAAAACAAAAGGGATTATTTTATAAACTTCACATCAATTAAACCATACATAAGAACCGCCTATGCATATTATTATATTGCCACGCTTACAGGCAGTAATATGGAGGTTGATATAAATTATTTACTGAAAGAGTACAATAATCTGTACAGTAAAAAAGCTGATATGATTAAATTTAAAAATTATATAGATGCCCTGGTAGAATCTGAGATATTTATAAGGGAAAACGATATGATAAGGAGCAATGAAAATATATTAAAAATTTTAATAAAAAAATAAAATTACTGGCTATTTTTTGTATAGCTGCTTTCTCTGGATAGTTCTTCCATAGATTTCCTCTTTGGCTCGGGTAAAAAGAACAGTGTGATTATAAATCCCATTGTTGAGAGTATGGCCAGTACAGTCATAAGTACGGATAAACCACTTACGATTATAAACGCATCAATAAATGTACCTATAAACGCTCCCGTTTTACCTCCAGCTGCAGATATACCGGTTCCCAGGCCTCTTGCGGTAACAGGGAATACTTCTGGTGGATAGACAAATGTTGTTACATTTGGCCCAAACATCATAAAAAAGTAGCTGAAACCATATAAAAAGAGGAATTCCATTATATATGCCGCCGAATTAATAGACGGAAATAATGCAAGTATTCCATATGATAATGCAAGCATTGCAAAACCTACTAACTGTATTGGTTTTCTCCCCAGTTTGTCCAGCGTAAATGTTGCAAGCCAGTATCCCGGTAAAGCCGCTACAATAAAGATCAATGTCGAATATTCTGTTGATAGTGTTAAGCCTGCTAAACCCTTAACTGTTATTATTGTAGAGAATATTCTGCCGGACATTATGGAATTACCATAAAATGCCCAGTCCATTAAAAACCATGAACCAGCGGTTCCTATTAATGTTATCAAAAATGTTCTGTCCTTAAATAATACATACCACGGAGCTTCCACTTTCTGGTTATTTGTTGAAACATTAACATCTATGCCTGTGTAAGATTTTAGGTTCTTTGCTGCTTCCGTGGATCTACCCATGGAAACTGTATATCTTGGTGGTTCTGGCATTTTCCTCCTGTAGTATATTACTATAACTGCAGGTATTGCCCCAACAGCCAGCAATGCTTTCCATGTTATGCCCAATGGTACACCACCCTTAAGAAATGCCAGTGCCAGTAATGATGAAACTACCAGGCCAATACTCTGCATGGATAATATGCTTCCTACATATTTTCCCCTGCTCTTTATGTTTGAATATTCCGCCATTATAACTGATGAAGTTGCATAATCTCCACCTATACCTATACCTAAAATAAATCTCCACATAACAAGAGCTGTGACGTTATTAAAGGGTGTCAGGAATGCACTTCCTAAGGCACCTATAATCAGTAGAATTAATTCTGTGCCATATACGGCTTTCCTCCCCAGATAGTCCAACAATCTACCAAATAACAAAGCACCAACAACGGCTGCAATTAAGGAAATTGATCCAACCAGTGCACTTGACGATGTTGTCATGTTTGTCCATCCTATTAACGGTAAGATTCCTATTACTGTGCCTATTATAAACAGATCATAGGCATCGGTAAAAAATCCCATGCCGGCTGTTAATAATGTTTTAAGGTGAAAAGAACCAGTTGCATTATCCAGTGCCGAATTTATAGCATTAATATTTCCATTTTCACTATTATCTATACTCATCGGCTGTCTATATTCCATGTTTATATAAATATTATCTATTTATAATATATAGTTATATATAGATTTAATCTGCTTTAAATGACCCCTTGCTTTCAACATATTTATGGAAGGTTTCGATGAACATTGCTATTACTATTATTATTCCACCAATTACCGTATAAATTGTAGGTATCTCATTAATTATAAATATGGACGTTATAACAGCAAATACAGGTTCGCCCACATATACAACCCCCGCCGCTGTGGGCTCTATATACAGCAGTGCCCTTGTATTTATTAGATATGAATATAAACCTGCAAACACAGCGGTAAATATTACTGTAAAAATCACAATAGGTACGTGTAATCCAGAAAAACTAACATGAAATGGTAAAAATAGTGAGGATAAAACACCCACGATAAGTAACTGGTAAAATGTAAATACCAGACTATCCAGGAATTTTGTATACTTATACACATATACTGTTTGAAATGCATAAAATATAGCACATATGAATGTTAATATATCACCGAAAGCATAGTGCGTGGAGATCCTAAATGATGACATGAGGAATAACCCGGCAAATCCCAGTAAAACTGCAAATACATCTATTTTGTTTATTTTAAGTTTTACATACAGTAATGAAATCAATGGCAGTAAAATTATATATGTGCCCGTGATTAAACCGGACTGTGATGGTGTTGTGTATTTTAACCCCACGGTCTGAAAATAATATGCAAGAAATAATAAAATTCCACCGATAATGCCTATAACGATATTATTTTTCTCGAATAATTTTTTATTTTTAAATACTAATGGTACCATTAAAGCTGCAGATAATAAAAACCTGGTTGATAATAATAATACCGGGCTTATATAATATAATGTCAGCTTCATCAGTGGAAAGGATAGGCCCCATAAAAATACAACTGAAATTAACAGCATAAAATATACTAATTTTTTACTCACTTTATGATAATTTATTAATGCTTTATAAATTAAACTGTGGAATGAATTTAACGTAAAACAGGAAAATTGTAATGTGAAAATATTGGTAAGCAATTGCCCATTATTATTGCTATTAAACTTCAGAATTCGGGTGTTTTACGACCGGAATAAAAAATATTTTAATAGCTGTGGCTTTTTAATTAATATGGATAAAACTATCCTCGCGGGGTAATCTATATCACCTAAAGAATTTATCATTTTTATTATCTCATCATTATTTATTCTGTCATAGATCTTATTCAACAGTTTGTCATTTGTACTTATTTTTGAAAAATAATTTTGAATTAAGGAATCGATAAATAATTCCCTGCCTATTTCCCTTTTCCACAATTTCTGATAATATTTCATTGAATCTTCAGAAAAATCATTGTTGTTAAAACATTTATTTAGGGCAATATATGCATTCTTTGCAGATATGATTCCTGTGTATATTCCTCCACCTGATAATGGCTTTACTATTCCCGCAGCATCACCGAGTAATAGTGATCTGTAACCATAAGTTTTTTTTATATAATTTATGGGTATAGGCCCGGCATTTATGCCTAATATTTTTGATTTATCAAATTTATTATTAATATTTTTAAAATATCTTATTGCTGTAACGTGGTCAACACCAACGCCTATCCTTGTGATTTCTCCAGAGGGCACGGCCCATCCAAAAAATCCCCTGCTATTTTCTGAACCAATAAAAACGTTAACATCGTCCTGATCCTCGAGATAAACAGATGAATCAACCTGATATGTTGATATTATCTTTTTTGGCCTTTCGTAATTTAGAACCCTTCTAATTGTGCTGTTTGCACCATCCGCACCAACTATTACCTTTGATTTGGCATATTTTATTTCTCCGCGTTGCTTATACTTTACCTCAGCATATTCGTCATTTACTGTGGCACTAATTACCCTTGAACGGATGTGTAAATCTGTTCCTGCAGATATTGCCATGGCCGATGCATCCTTATCAAATTCATCCCTGTACATTACTATTGTTTTTTCCCCCTTTGATATATGTATTGATTTATTATTTGGGAAATAAACATTTGCACCATGAACCTCATTTATCTTTGCTTTTGAATCTATGTATTTAAAAACCCTCTCTGAAACCAGTCCCGTACATTCCACAGGTTTTCCTACTTCCTTATGCTCTTCCAGTTGCAGTACCCTGTAACCGTTTTTCGATAATAAATAGGATAAATATGAACCGGAAGGACCGGCACCTGAAACTATGACATCATACACCCTTAAATATATAATTTTAATATTTATACTTTTAATAATAAGCGATACATGATAAAAAAATTAAATTATATATCATAATCATATTCCAATCACTATTTACATCAGGATTTCAGGATATTTTGGAACATGATGCCTGCATTTGAGTGGAAATGGGATTAATGTTAACCTATCTGGGTTAAAGGTATACAGTAAACAGGTAATAAAAACTCAAAGAGCTGATAGCCAATAATAAAATTTAATAATACATTACGAATATATTTATATGATTATAAGGGAGTTAAGATTTAATGACTTCAATGATGTTGTAAGTAATTATTATTCCTATTATGATGAGGTAAAACATGATCAGAATTTTGGACTTATACTGTATAATAATAAACCTGATTTAATATCAGAAGTGGACTGGTTTGCCGGTGAATATAAATTAATGTTGGGGCACAATGCCATTGTGATGGTTGCCGAGGAAAATGACCATGTAGTGGGATTATGTGACATTATTGGTATAAGACCTAATTCAGAATTAAACCACAGTGCAGGTCTTGGGATAGCCATAAAAAAGGAGTTCAGAGCAATAGGTATCGGAAAGGCCCTTTTAAAGGAATCCATAGAAAAAGCAAAAAATATTTTTGAGGTTATCTATCTATCGGTTTTTGAAACAAATTATGCTGCAAGGCACCTGTATACCTCTATGGGATTCCGTGAAATCGGAATAAGAGAAAATGCAATTAAGCGCAATAATAATTATATAAATGAAATAATGATGGAATTAATATTAAAGGAATAACATTAATCCTTAGCTATATAGTGGGGTTTATAACAATATAGTCTGGAATTATAATACTGTAGCTGTAATTAATGCTTTCCCATGATATTATCAATGCATTCTATAACATAATTAAAATCCTTAATGTTCTCTTTAATAAATGTAAATGACATAAAATCATCTATTCTGGAATACCTGTGAACCAAGATATTTCTGAACCCTTTTAGATTCTTCATTATTTTACAGCATTCCTCAGTTATAATTCCTGCACTGTCTAATTTTTCCAGCATGTCGGAATCGTCATATGGTGTCCCGATATTAATGTCAGAACCTATTATATAAAACACATCTATTAAATTTTCAATGGCATATTCAAGCCTTTTATACATTCCATCTTTAATTATTCCGAGATCCTGGAATTTTTCAAAATCAGCAGGCATATTTACTTCAATAAGTTCTAAACTGTCATATACCTCTTTTATCTTATTTTTTATAATATCTTTTCTCATTGTATCTTCTCCAGGCCAATAATATCATAATATCCTCTTTTGAAATCATCAAATTCATATATTGTATCCCTTGCTATATCATATAATAATTCATTATTTTTTGAATATAATAACCTGCCTTTTAAAACATCTTTCCGGATGTATAGTGGCAGATCCTGGAAAATCTGCACATCAAAAATATCATTTATGCTGGATAAAACACTTAATCTAAAGTTAAATCTCTCCTTTTTACCGCCGGAATAATAAATACACAGATCTATGTCTGAGCCTTCATGAAAATTGCCATTGATGTATGAACCATAATTAATAATGAATATTACATTGTTTCCACCGGTGGTTAATATTAAATTTACAGCATCCTTAATTGATTTTGTTATATCCATACATAGAAATAACTATCATGCTATAAAAATTTATCCTAACTCTTAAAGGTAATCATATATCTGGTAACTGGTGTTGGAGAATCAGTATCTTTATGCAGCACATAGCCCATAATTTACGCTTTTAAGGTATAATTTTAAATTAGCATTTCCATAAATTTATTTTACAATTTGCCAGAGAAATTTTATATAAAAAATACTGACAATTGTTATAACAATATTACCTAGAATCATATATAATGAAATAATAAATTTATCTTATGAATATATTATAAGGTATGGAATCAGAAAAAATAAGCTACTCTTCATCGGCAAACCTTGGCCCTGGATATGATATATTATCATTGAGCCACAGGGCATTTTTTGATAGGGTAAAAATAGAAACTTCAAATGGCAATGAAAGAATAAGGATAATTTCCGAGAAAACCCCCTTAAACCCTGAAAAAAATACCGCTGGCCTGAGCATCATGAAGATTATGGATGATAAAAATATAAATGAAAAAATCAATATATATATAGAAAAGGGAGTACCTATAGGTCTGGGTTTAGGTAGCAGTGGTGCATCCTCTTCTGCCGCGGTTAAGGCTTTTAATGAATTATTTGATTTAAATTTAAATAAGGATGAAATGATTTATTATTCCATGTATGGGGAAATAGCGGCAGCCGGTTCTGCCCATCCTGACAACGTTTCATCAGGAATTTATGGCGGATTGACATTAATCACATCCAGTGACCCGTTAAGAGTAAAAAAGATAGATATAAATTATGATTTAAAATTGCTATTAATCATACCTGATGTAAGCATGTATAATAAAACAAGGTATGCAAGGTCGCTGGTTCCAAAACAGATAGATATAAGAGACCATGTAAAAAATTCTGGATATCTAGCAACGCTAATTTATGGCTTTACCAGTGGTGATAGGGATTCCATAAGGTATGGCATGAATGATGGTATTGTTGAAAAGGCAAGAAGTGCCATGTTTTCGTATTATTATGACATAAAGGAAAAGGCAATAAAAAATAATGCAATTTCTGTATGTGTAAGTGGTGCAGGACCTACAATTTTAATATTTATTGACGAGTATTCAAATAAAAATAATATATTGAATGATATAAAAAATATTATGTATTCATTTAAAACCGGTTATAAAATTATTGAAACAGATATTATGGAGGGATATTATGATTAGTGGTATTAGTGATAATGTAGATAATGTGTATGCAAGGCCTTTAACGTTTCCAATATATCAGACAAGCTCATATATTGTTCCAGAGGGGCAGAAGTATAGATATACGAGGGAATATAACCCTACTGTTGAGAATCTTGGATTAAAGATAAAGGAATTAGAATATGCGGAAGATTATAACGTGTTTTCTTCTGGAATGGGAGCTATTACAACGACACTGCTATCTCTATTAAAACCCGGAGACAGGGCATTGACCCATCTTGATACGTTTGCAAGATCCTATCATTTCTTTAAGGATTTTTTAAGAACATGGGGTATAAAAACAGATATATCTAATCCGGGAACTGATAATATAATAAAAAATATAAAGGACGATACAAAGCTTGTATTTATAGAAAGCTTAACAAATCCAATTTTAAGGGTAAATGATATTAGAGAAATATCTGAAAAATGTAGAAAAACTAATGCGGTTTTAATTGTCGATTCAACATTTTCAACACCCGTTAATATAAACCCCATTAAACTGGGTGCAGATATAGTAATACATAGCGCATCAAAATTTATTTCCGGGCATAATAATGTTATTTCAGGACTTGCTGCAGGCAGATCAGATTTAATGGAAAAAATTGATGCAATGAGAAGGACCTTAGGTACTTCTCTTGATCCTAACTCTGCATTTTTAACGGATAATGGTATTAAAACATTGAAGTTAAGGATGGACAAAATAAATGATAATACAATGAAGGTAGCTGAATTTTTATACAGTAATAAAAGGGTAAATAATGTAATATATCCTGGACTGGAAAATCATCCTGATTATGATGTAGCCAGAGAGTATATGAAAGGTTTCTCTGGAATAATTGGTTTCGAGATAACTGGAGATATGAATACATTCTTTAAGAAACTGAAATTAATAGTTCCTGCAAACACACTGGGCGGTGTGAATACAATAATTGCACATCCATATACAATGTCACACAGGTCATTAAATAAGGATGAATTGGATACATTAAAGGTAAATGATAAATTCATGAGATTATCAATTGGTATAGAGGATTATGATGACATAATAAATGATTTAAACAATGCATTATGATTCTATTTTATCTTTAACATAATTTTTTATTTTCTCCCTTGTTTCATCATAATTTATATTATCAACAATTAAAACGTTTTTATTTTTGCTATTTTCTATTGAATAATTTGATATAATTTTATAAACATCCAGTTGATCTATTAACCTCTCACCCGGAGAATTAAAATGTGTATAATTTATTCTTGATTTTAATCTATTTTTATGTATATTTATGTCCGATATATCAATATATACTGAAATTATTTTATCTATAATATTTTTATCAATAAATTCTGGCATGAAATACAATGTTTCCAGGATAAGTGGTTCACCATTTTTTATTGACCTGTTCAGAATGGCATTAATGCCCTTATACATTATTTTTGTTTGATCTAAATAACCCTTTATTATATTTTTTTCATTTTTTTCTCCATAAAGTTTGTATGCCTCATATGCACTTTTATTTAAAATATTAGTATTGTATGGCCTTAAAAATTCTCTTAAATAATCACCGGATAATATTATGTTTATGTTAAACTCTCTGGCAAGATAACCAGATGTGCTTGTTTTTCCAACTCCAGGTATGCCACCTATTATTATAACAGGAATCATATAACATTATAGTAAAAACATTATTAATTTTTTACATCTTAATAAAAATATAATTTTTCATTATCTTTACCTGTAAATTATATAAAAATTATTTTTATGTAACATAAATATATGGCTCTGAAACATACATGGTATGATACGCACCATTGTATTCTATATTTTCCAGGTATTCAGATTTATACAGGACAAAATTGAAGGGTGCTCCCGTTCCAATATCCTCATTTCAAAGCTCATTGTATTAAATTCTCCATTTATATTTTCTGCAGTGGACATTAAGTGTACTGCCCCTGTTATTGCAATGCCCGGTGAACCTTATAGATAATATGGTATTTTCCCCATAGCTGATAATTATACCTGCAGTATGAATGTGTATAAATTTTAACTGCGATTTGGCACTGCATACCTCCCTGATTGTATATATAATAATTTATGCGGTATTTATTATATTTCAAGCTATAATACTGTCAATAAATTTTTAAATGATAAAATAATATCAAAAAGATTATTATGGCAGCAGAGACATGGGAAGCAAAAGATAAATTAAAGCCAAGAGGATTGGAAGGTATATCAGACCAGCAGATAGATTATCATTTTGATGTTCATTATAAGGGATATGTAACAAAGTTGAATGAAATATGGTCAAAACTACCCGATGTTGATCTGGGCAAAGCGAATCAGAATTACAGTGATTTAAGAGAGATGAAGCTTGAAGAAGCATTCAACTATGATGGGTCAATGCTACATGAGTATTACTTTGAATCGTTGAGCAAAGAACATGTTGAAATCCCTGCTTCAGTAAAAGAGCAGATAGATAAGGATTTTGGAAGCTATGATAACTTTGTAAAATTATTCAAGGCTGTTGGAACAGCATTCAGGGGATGGGCACATTTAATATTTGACTTAAACTACGGAAAATTAAGAGTTGTTGGAGCAGATATACACAGTGCAAGTGCGATATGGAATGCCCTGATGATATTGCCCCTGGATGTATATGAACATGCATATTACACGGATTATGGAGCAAAAAGAGCACCGTACATGGATGCATTTATGAAGAACGTGAACTGGAAAGTTGTTGAAAAGAGACTTAACAGGGCAAAGAGAACATACGAAGCTTTCAAGAAAGAGTGAATTTTTTTTAATTTTTATGATAGAAATCAATGATGAGCTTTCTAAAAAAATAAGGTGGATAGAACTCCATTATAATAAAAAGATAAATGATAGAATTATAGATTTTATGAACGTTGGCAAGTCAGATAACAGGTCATTATTTATAGAGTTAAGTTTCTGTATATTAACTGCCAATACATCAGCTGAAATGGGAATAAAAACGCAGAAATATATTATGGATGGATTTATTGAATATGACAGGGATAAATTAAAGGACGAACTGAAAAAAATAAAGTACAGGTTTTATAATAAAAGATCAGATTATATAGTAAATGCAAGATTTGTAATGAATGATTTAAAGGAGCTGTTATCCAGCAATGATAAAAACTATGTAAGGGAATATCTGGTAAATAATATAAAGGGAATTGGATATAAAGAGGCATCACACTTCCTGAGGAATACGGGCATATTTGATTTTGCCATACTGGATAAACATATAATGGAAACTATGATGAATTATAATTACATAGATAATGTAAAATTAAATTCTAAAAGTGATTATCTGGAAACTGAGGAAATATTCAATAGGATAGCAAAAAGCTATAAATTAAAACCCGGAATATTCGATTTATATCTATGGAAAATAGCAACAAATAAAATATTAAAGTGAGAACATGAAAGTGATAGCGACACATAAATATGTTAATAATTTTGTTAAATTCAAATCAGATACTATAAATATGATTCTCGGTAAATGCCTTGATGAAACCGTAACACAGATGAATTATTACAATTACAGATCTGAGTTTAAGAGGAATATAAGCATGAATGCCATGAAAGGTTTTGCATTTATGCTAAATTCAGAACTTACCAAAAACAGTATAGTTTTGAATAATAATGATAAAAAGAATTATTATGCCATGGGCTGGAGATTTATCAATGCATTCAAAAAAAGTGAACTGTACGAAAACAGTTTGTTGAGGGATAGAACAAGATTAATCATAATTAACGGTGAGGTGGGCATATATGCACAGCCGGATTTTGTTGACTATATCCATGAAATAATGTATGAAATGAAAAGCTTTTCACTAAAGCCAGTACCGGAATATGTCAGGGTTCAGGTAAAAATATTTCAACTAGCATACCCGGATTTTATTTCAAAATTAATAGCATTTCCAAGAAATGAGGGATATATAAAAACGCAGACAGTAATAGTAAAAAAGCAGGCAGAGAGAACCAGAAAATCATTATTGAAAAAACTGTATAAATTCACAGTAGAAAATGGCATGGATATGGACTATAATGATGCTGTGGGAAATAAAAAATATATAAAATATACCATTTAATTTTTAACCTTTTTTAAACTTTTTTCCGTTGAATAAAATGCACTGTATCCATTTTCCAGCATTAACGATACGGCATAGGCACTGTTCAGACCTTTTTTACAGTAAAAAAGATAGTTTTTATCCCTGTCGCCGTGTTCAATAACACTGTCAAGGTCCTTAATGTTTAGATTTACTGCACCAGCTATATGCCATTTATCATAATCATCACTGTTTCTTAAATCAATTATATTACAGTGGGCGGGTATGCCATTAACATATCTATTTTCTATTGATCTCATATATGAATCCATATTGTCCTTCCTTAAAACAATGATTTCGTGGATATATTTATTCAGATCAAATTTATCCATTTCCTTTTTTAAATCGTGATATGCCACTTTAATACCGGGATTTTTTGAAAATAGAGAGCAGAACTCACCTATTGAGTCAGAAAAATACAGGTTTATGGATTTTGAATAGTTTATGGTTTCCTCCTTGTCAAAACCGATCAGTGGCCTGTATACTGGATAGTGTATATCTCTTGACATAGCCTCTATATTTTCCGGGGTTTGCGATGAAACCTGACCAATGGATTCACCAGTTACTATCCCATTGTAACCGTATTCTATACACAGGTTCTGGGCATATTCATATAATAATTCCTTAAAAATAAGATTTGAAAATTTATGGGCTGGATTTTTTATTATTTCAGTTATGAGGGTTGAACCATCAAGTATGAAGATTCTGTTATTATAACCTCTGGAATATTGGTCAAGAAGATTCTTTGCAACCCTTAACATATAAACCGTATCTGCAGGATGTGCCAGGGAACAGAATAACAGGTCGCAGGCAACCCCCCTTTTCATTATCATATATGTTGCTACCGGGGAATCTATACCGCCGGAAAACAGTGATATTGCTTTTCCCTCTGATTTTAATGGCAGACCACCGGGACCGGCAATTTTTTCTGTAAATAGATATAATTTATTATCCCTGATTTCAGCATAAATTTTTATATCCGGGTTGTCAAGGTCAACACCGGCAGAATTGTTATATAATGCATCTCCTATTTTCACTTCAACATCACGTGAAGTAAAGCTATGTACACCCTTTCTCGTTGCTATCACAGCAAATTTCCTGTTTTTAACCGAATCATAAAATTTTTCACGGGCCATTGCAGCAATAGTATCAATATTATCGAATTTGTATTCATATGCATATGAGAATGATTTTATCCCGAATATTTTCGGCAGTATTTCATATAGAAAATCGTCATTGTCTGTGTATAAAAATATCCTCCCATCAGTTTTACTGTACTTTAAATCAATATTATGTGATTTTGAACATGAAGTTATATTGTTAATGAGGATCTGTTCCATATTTCTCCTTGTTTTATCTCCCTTTAAACCTATTTCGGAATACCTGACTATAAACATTGCATATAAATTCAATCTATGTATATATACTCTTTTTAACGTTTGCGAATGTAAAGTTCTGCTGTTTACTTAAACCTGAGTTCAGGAACTATCTTATGGATTCTGAGCATTATACATGGACGTTTCAGGTATGTATATAAATAGTACCACGTTGTGCTATCCCGTAAACATTTCCCATATATACCGGATAAAGATCCAATAAACGTGGGATATAACCTAATTAATTTACCACATTCTGTTATGCCTGCAATACAAACACAGTATCCCAATTTTTTGCATTTATCTGGATAGGCTTTTACTGTTAATAGGACTTTTTTTATTTCATATATTTATCACACTAAAATTATGTTTTCTTAATTTATCAACTATAACCTTCCTGTGGCATAATTTATAATCCTTTTCAACACATAAAATTATAGTCTTTTCCTCACCTGAAAGTTCCATTAAATATTCAAAAGAATCTTTATTCCTGGATAACAGTATTTTATATTCTGAAAAAAACTTTCCGGATTGTTATTGTTTTTTATTTCATTTCTTATACATTTTGGCGCACCTAAATTGGTGATGTGTATATATTTAATGTTGTTTTTTCCAGATTGTCTTCAAAAATTTTACTTTTGTTTTTGTTAAGTAATTCAAGGAAATAATCAAAATTTATCCCTTCATACCCGATACTAAATACTAATTTATTTTCATGTTTATTTCCTGTAATATTGTTGTGTTTTGATGGAATTAATAAGTTAATGTTTTCCATATATGTTAAATGTTTATTTATTGATAATATTTTCTTTGGTACCATGGCAATCATTAACCGTGCACGCCGGTGGTATATGTGGCTAACAGGTGTAAGTTTGGTATGGAAAATTACCAGTTCATCCCATCAGTGGTGGCTCCATACATTCCAGTAATGAAATATAGGAGATTATCCTCTCTGCCAAATCCCGGCCGCAGTTTATACTCCCATATTTACTATGCCTGGAGAATCGAAAAGTATCTTTTGGAGGGTTTTGAAAACAATAGGTGAATGTTCAGGGACAATGAAACTTTTAAGAGAAACTGGAGCGTTAATATTATTCACTGGAGTTTTTCATGATTTAAGGTGCATTACAGAAAAGGTATGTTTAACTATAAGCGTATGGCATTACACTTTCTGGCGTAGATGTAATTTTCTAATTAGTTTTTAATAGATAAGTTTTTAAACAAAGTTTTTATTGAGTATTCATTGTCAGACCTTACAGAGTCATTTAGCATAGGAGTTATATTTCAGTATTCGGCTGTATCCAGCATGTTTATCTCATCTGCTATATTTTATTTTGCACTTGCACGTATGCTTTCAGTAAGCGTTGTTGGCTCAATATCATTATTATATGCAATAATGAATATTTTAACAACTATATTTATTTTTGGGCTTGGGAATGGCCTCCAGCACTATTTATCATACCATTTGGCAAGGAATAATAATGAAATCATTAAAAAATTAATAATCAGAACGACATTCCTGGCAATACTGCTGGCGGGGCTTGCATATATATCGGTTTATTTTTCTTCCTATTATGTATCAATATTGTTTTTCCACAGCACTGGATACATACTTTCTGTAAGAATAATAGGTATTGCAATATCAATGAATGTAATAATAAATGTCTTTGCATCGATGCTTCTCGGATTAAACCAGTACAAAAAATATTCTATAATATATACATTTTTTTATGTGTTTTTATATTTCTTCCCGCTCGGGCTTTTAGTTATGTTAAATAATACTATATACCTGCTTTATGGCATAGCAATAATTGAGGGGATCTATGCCATATTTTTTATATCGCTTGTTTATAAATACTATTTCAAACTGGACAAAAATAGTTATGTAAAAAATATAAGGGAACCTTACAAAAACGTAATATTTTATTCTGTTCCGTTGTTTTTTGCATCAATAATGAATACCAGTGCTACGTATATTGACAGGATTGTTGTATCCTATTTCATAAACCTTTCATATCTTGGAATATACAACTTTGCCCTTGTAGTTGCATCTGCCGCCACCATAATGATAATGCCAATATCAAATTTATTAATACCCAAACTGTCTTCATTTTTTTCATTAAACAATATTGATGCATTTAATAAAAGTATAAGAATGCTGTTAAATATTGGATATATGCTATATGTTCCAGCGGCCCTGGGAATAGCGGCACTTTCCAGATCCATTTTATATGTATTTGCAGGTCCAGAATATCTAAATGGTTACATACCGTTGATGATAATCATGTTTTCCACGTCAATTTTTGCAGGTTCTGTTGTGCTTTCAGCTGGAATATCCAGCGTGAGAAAAACTAGGATATTTATTATGTCCGCCGGGATGTCGATGATATCTAATATAGGGCTTTCTATTCTTTTAATACCGAGATTTTACCTGCTTGGTGCAGCTATATCATACTCATCGATGAACGCCATAAGCTTTTTGATTGTCTATTATTATGCAAGGAAATTCAAGGTTTCAAATTATGACGTTGGCAGGATAGTGAGGATATGGGCAGCATCACTTATTATGTTCTTTACCGTATTTGAATTGCAGCAGCATTTTGCATACAGCATATTTTATGTTTTTATCTTTATAATTGCTGGATTACTTCTATATATTGGGGAAATAAAAGCTTTTAGACTAATAAGCACGGATGAAATGAAGTATATTCTGGATATTATACCTGATAAATTTGGCGTATTAAAATACCTTATGAAGCACCTACCATACAATGACCACACATCAGGCAACGACAGGCTGTTTAGGTTTATAAAATAAGTTTAAAGTCATTTACATTAAACTATATTCCTGTATAGCTAAAACTTATTAACAGAAAATTAATCGCATTTTATGGAAAATATAAAAATAGTGGGTTTCGGCGGTAGTTTGAGAAAAGAGTCATATAATAAATATCTTTTAAATGAGGCCAGGGATCTGATGCCGGGAAATGCAGAACTGGAAATATTAAGTATCGATAATTTTCCCATGTTTAACCAGGATTTTGAAAATAATTACCCGGAAAATGTGAAAAACTTTAAAAACAGAATTAAAGAGTCTGATGGGATTTTGATATCAACACCGGAATATAACTATTCAATACCTGGATTTTTAAAAAATGCGATAGATTTAGCATCAAGACCTTATACCGATAGTGCATTTGAGGGCAAACCTGTTGCAATAGTCAGTGCCTCGATAGGTATGCTAGGTGGTGCAAGGGCGCAGTACCATTTAAGGCAGGTTTTTACATTTTTAAATATGGTTACTGTTAATAAACCTGAAGTTTTTGTTACATTTGCACAGCAAAAATTTGATGGAAATGGTAAATTAACGGATGAAATGACAAAAAAACTTATGAAAGAATTATTACAGAACCTTGTTAATCTTTCAATACAGCTGAAAAAATAATTTTTAAATTATTAATTTTAAATATATTTCAAATAAATTTTATGTATAGCATGGTGATATTATCAATATGCTGTACAGTCCCTCTATGATGGTTTGGAATAAGTGCCTGAAACAACCCATGGGGGTTCATTGCCAAGTGGCTCCATTCCTTCAACCCTGCTTTTTTCGAGTAGTTTTTCATCTACAGTTATACCCAGACCCGGTTTGCCTGATAATTCAAAATATCCGTTATTTACACCATAACCGGAAAATAATTTTTTCTTCCATTCTGGCCAGGATTCCTCAAAGCTTTCCTGTATTATAAAATTTGGTATCGCATAATCGACATTTACGGTTGCAGCACTCTGAACCGGGCCGAAAGCATTATGGAAGGCTACCGGAGTGCCAAAGGATTCTGCTATTGCCGCAATTTTTTTTGCCTCTAAAATTCCCTTGGAATTTGTAATATCCGGCTGGATTATATCCACCATTCCACTGGAAATGTACCTTGCAAAATCCTCCTTGTTTAACAGTCTTTCACCCAGTGCTATGGGAGTATTAACGTATTTTTTGAATTCATACAATCCAAGTTCCATCTCTGGATGTATTGGCTCCTCTATAAACATTGGGTTAAATTCATCCAGTGCCTCACCAACCCTTATTGCATACTTTGTCGAAAACCTACCATGGCATTCTATCAGTAAATCCACATCCTCTCCAAGAGCATCTCTCATGGACCCAACAATATCAACTGCCTTTCTTAAACCATCATTTGAGATTTTATCATAATTATTCCCAAATGGATCAAATTTAAAGGCTTTATAGCCTTTGTTTACCAGTGCCTTTGCTTTATTAACAAAATCCTCTGGTTCAACACAATCAGAATACCAGCCATTGGAATATGCTTTTATTTTATCATTAAATTGCCCGCCAATTAAATTGTATATCGGTGCACCCAGATCCTTTCCTATTAAATCCCATGATGCAATTTCAAATGCACTTAATGCTGCAGTTTCTTCTATTGATTTTGATAAATAAAATGCATTTCTATAATACTCCCTTAAGTTTTTTTCAATGTTAAAGTAGTTTTTATCCTGAAAAATTCTTGAGACTTCTCTTAAACTTTCCTTTACCGGCAGTGTCATCAATGTTGTTGGTGCTTCCCCAAATCCTATATTACCGTTGCTCGATGTTAATTTCAGTATTAAAATTGTTGAACTCCATGGTGATGATTTCTCCTCTGGAGAGCCAAGCTCATAAATATCTATATTTTTTATTTTTTCCATGCTTCATTAATATTTATTTTAATATTAATTTTGTTATTGTTTTATGTTATTTTTTATCAAATTTTTTCAGTGTGTATGATCTGTCTGTTCCAAATGGTCTGAATGGTTTACCATTGCCGAAATAGAATTTTGAAAAGAATTCAACGTATAGTAACCTTGCACCCTGTATTCCTGGTTCAAATACTGCTATTACTATGTTAAACATCTGCCCGAAAACAAGAATTAAAATTCCCATAATTATAAAATAGAATGGATCTGATAATGTTCCCACAAAAACAGTGTTTATAACCAGTGCAAGAACTACAGATGCCAGTAATATACCCACAATTCTTGTATATGATAGTATATGCGATATTATGGATGGTATTTCCATTAAGCTCTGGCTGCCCTCAAAGACAACTACGAGTATGAATCCAGATACCAGTAACACGTAACCTATAAGTGATGATATATTCAACGGGCTTAAACTTATCCTGTGTATTAGATTCAGTCCAAGAACTGCAAATGCAATTGCCATAAATATCCAGCCAAATTTTGCAACAGCCACTTTTTTATGATTTGTATATAAATTGTTAATTATGCCTATTACAAAACCGAATATAACAAAAGCTAAACCTATATAACCTGAAATTAACAGTAATTTACCCAGGTATGTAACCGGTACCGGCCTGGAAGCTATCATGAATGGAACAGGATATATTGTGAATCCGAAGAATTCATTGAATATTACACCAAATATTATTGCTATTATTGACGATGGTATCAGGGCTCTGGCCAGGGTTTTTAATGAGTTTTTACCCATTATCATAAGAATAAACCCGGATATTTTCTTAGGTATATGGCTTTTTAAAGGGGGATGGTTAACCCTGTGTATTATAAACAGGGAAAGCAGTAATATAACAAGTCCATAACCAGCATCACCGACCATTAAACCGAAAAATACTGGAAATACTAAAGCAAATATTAATGTTGGATCAAATTCATATTCCTTTGGCAAGGAATAGAATCTTATAAAAAACTCAAATATTTTAAAACGCCCCGGGTTTGATAATTTTGTTGGTGGTTCTTCATCTGTTTTAATTTTCTGGATTAAAACATTATTATGTGAATCATGTTCAAGTGTTTTTGCTATGTTATCGTGTTCCCTTTCAGGAACCCAGCCCTCAAGTGCAAAGGCATTGTCGGATGATGCTGTCTGGCTCAATACTTCCAGTTCCCTTACATAAATGTTTAATTGCTCCTCAATCTGTGCTATTTTTTCGTAATTATTATCTGATATTTTATTTAACACATTATGTATCTGATCGAGTCTGGCATTTGAATCCTTGATTGTGCTTTCAAGCTCTTTTAATTTTTCCTCAGGTGTGCCTGAAAATTCTGGTATATTTAATAGTTGATAGCTGTATGATGATAATAATGATAAAAATTCTGATTCATTTTTCCTGTTTATTGAAACAATAAAATAATTGTTATTAAGGTTTATAAATGTTGTATAATCTTTTTTAAAATTATTCAGTAATTCCGAGTTTTCTATAACAAAACTTTCTATATAATTATTATTTAAAATAGAAAGGTCATTATTAAAATTATTTAATTTTTTTAATATATTTATATAGTTCTCATTTTCCCTTATTATTGAGAGTAGATTATCCTCACTTTCCTTTAATTCATTAAGCTCGTTCTTAATATTAATTTCCGAAATGGAATCCAGCAATTCCGGAATGGAATTAAAATATTTTTTGCTCTTTACCGGCCTTTTGGGTAATATTGATAGATACCCCCTGAATTCCGATAAATAATCGGATAGAATTTTGTAATTATCATTGCTAAGCATGTCATCAAAAATTGTGGCAACTTCAGAGCCGGCATTTTCCATCTGCATAATTCCAAGGTCGTGCAAATCATCTACTATTAAACTTTTATCCTTATTAAGGCCGATTATTCTTATTTTAACCATTTTTTCTGGTTTAAGCATTATGTTCACTCCTTAATATATGACATTAATAATTTATATGTGTATTCTTCAATTTCTTTCCTTGACAGGCGAAGTTTCATAATCTCTGCTTTTGCCCGTTCTCTTTCCGTAACATCCAGCAGTTTTTTATTCTCTTCATTCTTAATCTCTTCCATACTACTGTTATACTGGTTTATTGTTTCGTTTTTCGTGTTTTTATATGCCTCATTGCAATTTTCCATGCTTTCCTTTAATTTCACTTCAAATCTCTCTTTTAAATCCTGAAGAGTTTTTTTATTTTCGTTTTCCTTATCCTTTATTACCTTTAACTGATCTATTTCTGTCATTTATAAATCACCATTACAACTATTATCATAAATATTACTGTTAATATAATATTAATTATTAACATCATCTTTCTTATTTTTTTAAATTTTTTAGTATTATTCATCTCCCCTCAACACAATATGTCCCTTCACAAATTTTAATGTTGCAAACGTGTCCCTTTCACGCTCATCAAGATGTTCACTTATTGTTTTTAGATTGAATTTAAATCTGGGTATCATTACATTTTCTATTGCGTTTGACCTCCTGTTTGTTTTATCTATTTCGTACAGTAATTTTCTCATCGAACTTTCTTTCTGAGATACTTCTAACAGTTCATTAAATATTCTTCTGAAAAGTATTACTGCATCATAAACTGATACGGGAACCGATGTTGATAAATAGATATTGTCAAGCGAATCTTTTGAAGCCCCAAGCATTAATTCGGGTATTTTTACACCCATAATATTTTTTGTAATTATATTAACATCGGGGTTTGAGAACATGTATGAAAGTCTCTCTATTTCAAGTGTTCCATCAACTATTTCTGCTATTTTTATGGAATTCATCCCCTTTTCTATATCCTTTCTTATATTTTCTCTTAAACCCTTAACCTCATTATTTATCCTGAAAAATTCCATTACCAGAGAGGATCTTTTCATTTTTAGAAGGTCAAGTCCTCTTGCTGCTACTTTTATCCGTTTTTTAGTATTTATTAATTCTATTCTTGTCAATCTGACATTATTTACCATTATTACCCCATTTTCCATATTTCGGTATATGTGCTGACTTTACCTTTTTCATTTCATCAACAGGTAACACGGATAATAAATCCCATCCAAGGTTTAATGTTTCTTCTATTGACCTGTCTGAATCGCCCTGATTCACATATATATTTTCAAAACCTTCTGCAAACTTTAAATATTTCTTATCAACATCGCTCAGTGCCTCTTCACCAACTATTTCACTCAGTGATCTGGCATCTTTTCCCTTTGCATATGAGGAATATAACTGATCTGCTAATCCTCTGTGATCTTCCCTGGTATGGTCATTTCCAATACCCTGGTTCATTAGCCTGGATAATGATAACAGTACATCCACCTCAGGGTAGATATTTTTCCTGCTTAAATCCCTTGATAATGTTATCTGGCCTTCCGTTATGTATCCTGTTAAATCTGGCACCGGGTTTGTTATATCATCTCCCGGCATAGTTAATATGGGTAGCTGTGTAATAGATCCTTTCCTACCCTTTATTTTTCCAGCCCTTTCATAGATTGTACTTAAATCTGTATACATATATCCGGGATATCCTCTCCTTCCCGGTATTTCCTCCCTTGAAGATGATATTTCTCTTAATGCTTCACAGTAATTTGTCATATCTGTTAATATTACTAACATATTCATATCCTTTTCATATGCTAGATATTCTGCGGTTGTTAGTGCAACTCTGGGCAATATTATTCTATCCATTGATGGATCTGATGCTAAATTTAAAAATATAACCGAATCGGATAATGCTCCTGATCCACTAAATTGCCTCATAAAATAATTTGCTTCCTCACTTGTTATACCTATTGCACCGAAAACAACACCGAACTTTTCATCGCTCTTCAATGTTTTTGATTGCCTGGCTATCTGTGTTGCCAGTCTGTTGTGTGATAAACCTGCTCCGGAAAATATCGGCAATTTCTGTCCCATCACCAGTGTATTCATACCATCTATTGTGGATATTCCTGTCTGTATAAATTCACTTGGCTCTTCCCTGGAGTATGGATTTATTGCAGCGCCTGTTATATCAACCTTTTCTTTTGAATATATCTTTGTGCCGTTATCTATAGGGTCTCCAAAACCGTTGAATATTCTTCCAAGCATATCATCTGAAACTGGCAGTTTAAACGTTTCTCCACTAAAACTTACTCCGGTGCTTTCCGGGCTCATACTTGTTGTTGAACCATAAACCTGCACTATAGCAATGCCGTTTCTTGTTTCCAGAACCTGCCCCTTTAATTTTTCACCATTATCTAAAACAACATTTACTATTTCATTATACGATGCATCCTTTACACCCTCAACAAAAATCAACGGGCCGTTTATCTGGGATATTGACTTATAAATTATATTAGACATTCTCAACACCTTCTATTATACTATTATATTCATTATTTATTTCCTTTATGATATTATTATAGAACTTTTCAAAATCTTCTTCCTTTACTTCCTTCATCCTGGATATTTTTGACCTTACCGGCAATGTTGATGTTTGTGATACCTTTCTGCCGGCATCTATGACCTTTTCCTGATTATCGTTTAATGTTTTTATTATCATTAACATTTCATACTGTTTTTTCATTGAGCAGTATGTATCTATATCATCAAATGCATTCTGCTGTAAAAAATCTTCCCTTATTATCTGGGCTATATCAAGTATGTTTTTCTGCTTTTCCGGTAATGAATCATACCCCACTAACTGAACTATTTCCTGTAACTCTGACTCTTTCTGGAGCATACCCATCATAAATGAGTGGGTATTTAACCAGTCACTGTTTACATTGGTTTTAAACCAGCCTGACAGTGAATCCAAATATAGCGAATAGCTGTTTAACCAGTTGATTGATGGAAAATGCCTTCTTGATGCCAGAGAAGCATCCAGGGCCCAGAAAACTCTTGTTACCCTTAATGTATTCTGCACTACAGGATCCGATAAATCTCCACCCGGGGGTGAAACTGCACCTATTAATGTTATTGAGCCTACGCGATCGTCTTCCGGAATAACCTGTGCCCTGCCAGACCTTTCATAGAATTCCGAAACTCTCCTGCCAAGATATGCCGGATATCCTTCTTCTCCAGGCATTTCCTCAAGCCTGCCGGAAATTTCCCTTAATGCTTCAGCCCATCTACTTGTTGAATCTGCCATTAATGCAACATCGTATCCCATATCACGGTAATATTCTGCTACGGTTACACCGGTATATATGCTTGCTTCCCTTGCAGCCACAGGCATGTTTGATGTGTTGGCTATTAAAATTGTTTTTTCCATTAATGGTTTACTGCTTTTTGGATCCAGCAATTCCGGAAACGTTGACAGAATCTCTGTCATTTCATTGCCACGTTCCCCACAACCAACATATACAGTTATATCCGCATCCGACCATTTTGATAACTGGTGTTGTATAACAGTATTGTGGAGAATGATGCCCCCATATCCACCAACAAAGTTCTTCCCGAATTCCGGTACAGAGACATCATATACGTCAAATGGCCCCGATTCCTCCTCAGCAGAGACTATTCTATCAAAATAAATACATTCAAGAGAATCGGCAAGAGTCAAAGTTGGAGTCTCTAACATCTGATATTCACTAGATCCTTCAATCACCTTTGAACCTGTATGTTCTTTATTTCCTGTGTAATTGTAAATTTCAATGCCTTCTCTCTGAAGATCTGAATATCTGGTGTATTTACTATATATATCTTTAATAAAGTCGGAAGACACTGGCACTATGTCAATGGAATTATAGGTGGGTTTTTCTGTCCTTAAATGCGTCTGCATCTTATCAATCTTAGCGTGCCCGGGCTTCAACACTTGCAGAAGTCCTGCGATGCCCCCCTTCCCGCGTACAAAAATCCTGTAATGTTCCTTTCCGTCAATTCTCCGTACACCCTGCGTATTCATTATTCCAAATCTAGTTAGTAGATATGAAATCTGAATAGAGAGCCATCTACTTGCAGTGCTGAATTCCACACTATTTTTGTAGAATGACCCATCACCAATGAAGTAAGAAGTCAGAAATGCAGAGAGAGCAGAACTGCTTGAGCTGAGAAGAATATCAGGTATCCTCTTAGTGGATGCGATTTTTCCAGTATTTAAATAGTTCAGGAATTCAACGAGTATTTTGCTGTGCAGTAGTATATTAGGCACTCTTTCCTTCTGGGTTTCCCTGATGCCCCTGAGGGAAAATAGCCTCTCTGCCAGGTATGTGTATCTTTGGAGCAGTTTCTCATCCAGGTTTGTGAATACTATAGTTTCATTTCCCCTAATATACCCACCAGAAATGTAGAAGCCGAGGAATTCCGCAAGTTCATCACTCATTCTGTCCGGAATGTGTACCGGAGTGCTCCTGCGGTCACTCACGAGCAGATGTGGTCTGGGAAGTGGTTCTCCCATTTTTGTAAAAATCTCCTTAATCCATGAGAGTTTTGGTGTCACTCTGTTATATGATCTGGAGAGGCTATACTTGACTTCTGCGGAAAGTGACATGTTAATTTCCTTGTCATAAGAGAGTTTTAGCAGACTTGCTACCCTATCCCTAATATTTCTATCCAAAACCCTGGCCTCATCCATGGCATAGACATCGATAGGGGAGTTTTCCCCATCTATACCGGTGGATTTTGCAGATACTATATAATCGCCAGGAGACAGGTGTTTTGCTTCTATTTCTTCTATTACGCCTTTTTCCGTAAGTTTGAATAGCTTATGCACAGGTGTTACCCTAACTTCACGCCCTGTTCTTGTTCTGACACGAATAACAGAATCTGATTTTCCCTTATACAGCAATGTTGACTCACTTTTCTGAATCTTGCCATTGTTAAATGAAAGCAGTTCTATAGGCTTCCTGAGGTGTATATACTCTTCATTATCAGATTGTACCACGATGCCATCTTGCGCCCCTTCCTCGTACAAATCCTTGATGCACTTTATTGAACCGCTACCTAGCAAAACGGGGGTATCCCCTGTTACGCATTTTCCTGACCCAAAGGGTCCGGGCACTGCAACTGTACCACCCTTTGCAACCGGGAAAAACGAGTCTATAACCCTCTGACCTGTTATCAATGGTATTTCTGGTGCAAATTTTAAAAATACCCTTCTGGCTTCCCTTACAGGCCATGTTTGCTTTAATTTTATTTCATAATTTTTATTGTTGTTTTCCACTATACATACCGTATCCGATACCTTAAATTTACCGGATTTTATTGATTTTATCTTACCGGAAATATTATGTGGAACCATTATTTTATTTACTATTAAATCCGTTTCCTGGACAGTGCCAACAATATATCCCTGTTTAACCTCGGTTCCTTCCTTTAATAATGGTGTAAATTCCCATTCCTTATTTTCATCCAGTGGCGGAGCCGTTGCACCTCTTATTATAAAATCTCCCGTTTCTGATCTTATTATATCTAAGGGTCTCTGTATTCCATCATATATGGATTTTAATAAACCCGGTCCAAGCTCAACAGATAGTGGTTTACCGGTGGATTTTACAGGTTCACCTGGTCTTAATCCAGATGTGTCTTCATAAACCTGTATTGTATATTTATTACCTACTATTTTTATAATCTCACCTATCAATCCCAGTTCTCCCACTTTTACAACGTCAAACATTTTACCATCAAGATCTGTTGCTATAACAACAGGCCCTGATATACTGTATATTTTTCCATTATTTTCCATTTAATCACCAATATCAATGCCCAATATCCTCTTTGCAAGGTCATATACCGATTCTTCCTCCTTTATCCCGGGAACTGGAATAAAGATAACAAGAGGATTCATTGAGGTATTGTAAATATTCAATTCATCCTCCTGTAAATATTTTTGTAATGATTGGGATGCCATTATTGTGTTATAATTGCCTGATTTAAATAATTCCCTTAATTCAGCTACACCGTCCGGTAAATCTATTATGAAGGTATCGTTTATACCAATTAATTTGAAGCCCATTACAACTTCTCTTTCACCAATAATACATGTTCCCGGCATTCATATCAACATCTTTTCTATTATATCCCTATCAAGATTATAGGATTTTCCTACAATTATTGTTCTTAAATTATCCCTCTCTCTTTCTGCTGTAAGTATATATCCTATTATATATAATGTTGCCGTATCTCTTAACATTATGGATACATATTTATCATAAATTGCCCTTCTCATAGAAATTTCAAACATACTTAAATTTTTATTGGTTTTATAGTATTCTATAGCATCATCTATATTAAAATCCTTAAAAACATTGAGCAATTCTATCGAGTTTTTTGACCTGAATAAATCAGCCAGAGAGGTTTTTAACATATGCCCGTTTTCTATGATCTGGGTTTCTATATTCTCATATGCCACTCCAAGTTCCATGGCTTTTACCATTGTGAGAATGTTTTTTAAATCTATTGTTGTTTTTATATAATTAATTAAAATTCCCTCATCACCATTGAAATATTTTGCATTGTTTATAAGTTCAGTATAATAGTTATAATCAAATGCAGATAACATCCCAGATATATCACCTGTTTTCTTATAATCATCAAGATATTTCAGCAAAAAATTATAACCATAATTCAGCAAATAATTTACAAGAGACTCAATATCGTTTTTTGATAACATTGATTTAAAATCATCCTGTTTTAAATTTCCTGCAAACATGCCCAGTGGTATGTCACGGAAGCTTATTATAAAACTATCATTATATTTTATTTCATGTTTTATTATCTTTGAATTAATTATTGCTTTTATACTCTCTATATCCCATTTTGATATGTATGTTGATATAAAGGGTTTTATCTGCGGTGGAACTGCGAAAATAGCCGTACTGGCACTGCTAATTACATGCCTGTTTATTGCAGAAATCAAAATATTCAAATCGCTTGTACTTCCTGTTGTTGATTTGTCTATATCATCCCTGTATGCTGTCTCATATAATCGTAACCTTATATCTTTGATCCCAAGGTCAAGTAACGACTTTATAAAGTCCTGACTTAAAAAGTCGATGAAATGTACCTTTAATCTCCCATAACTTCCTGAATATGTAGTATTCATAAATATCACCATTATTCAATGTTATTATAAAAATATATAGCAATATCGTCAGAAATTTTATCAAAAATAGAATCAAGTGTGAAATCTATGAATTTTTTATTATCCTTACTTGCTGCCTTAATTCCAAGCCTTATAGAGTTATCTATAACTATGTTTTCTGTTTTTAAATTATCCGATTCAAGAAGTTTCTCTTTCTCTGTTCCATTGCAGTAAATAATAAAGTTTGAACCAAGTTCCTTTCCACAGGTTTTTAGCATGTCGCTTATTATTTCCTTATATTTTACTGATTTGTTTAATGAAAGTATGTATGACCGTGCTTTACCAAGTGCATCTTTTAATAATTCCTTTTTTTTGTCATCAATAATTTTTTTTGACTGAAGTTTTATATTGTCTTCATGCTGTTTTATAATGTCTTTTTTGTCATATTCTGATTTAATTGTATATTCCCTTTTAAATTCCTCTATTTTTTTATTGCAGTTTTCAGTTACTTCATTGATTTTTTTCTTATATTCTTCATTAATTTTGGTTTTCTGTTCTTCCATCGAATTATCTATTTCATTTATAATATTTTCCAGTGACATATAAAATCATATTACATGAAGTAACAGTATAATTCCCAGAACAAAACCTATAATCCACAATGTCTCAGGTATAACAAAGAAGAATAAAACCTGACCAAATTTTTCAGGTTTCTCTGCAATAATACCCATACCTGCCGCTCCAATACCTTGCTGTGCCATACCGGTTCCTATTAAACCACCGGCAATCGCTATTGAAGCCGCTATAGCCAATAATGCGTCTGCTGTAGTAATCATAAATATCCTTAAATGCGTATTGAAATAAATTATATAAAATTATTTATTTTAATGATTATTTGGATTTTTCTATTACTTCTACCTTGCTGCTATTAATTTTACTTTTACCACTATCGTCATCTATAATTATCGTTATTTTTTCTTCTGTACCGCTCAATATGCCATCAATTCTCTGTCTTAAATAATTAATTTCCTCGCCAGTTCCCATTAAAGATAATTTATCCTTAATGCTGACTATTATTCCCTCAACTGTTGTTATATAACCATTTGATGCTATTCCTGGAGCTATTTCAGCATCTAATTCTGGTATTATGATATATGCCTCGGGTGACCTGTAAACTATTGCTTTCAAATCGTTTTTGTTTGTTACCCTTAATTTTATTATCTTTGGCTTTTCCCTATCGTGCCTGTCTATTATTATATTTTTATAATAACATGATTTGCAGTGAAATGTGTGAATGGTTATTTTACCTTCGTATGCTATCTCTGTTGTATTTTCTATATAATATAAGTAATTACCGCAGTTGGGGCATATAGAATCTGTTTTAATTTCCTCCATTCAATCACATTCTTTTAACCATGATAATAATGGTTCAGAAATTATAAATTTTGCCTTCTTCAATTCATTTATATTCCCAGATGATGTTAAAAACATTGTTGTTTTTATATCTTTGATTATATTTATTATATGATTTTTTAATTCTTCATATGATGTGTCGGCATCTTTTAAAAAATTCCTTGCCATTGCACCCATTGCTGCACCCAAAATTATTGATTTGGCTATATCCTGGCCATTTCTTAAGCCACCGCTACCAATTACAGGCAAACCAACGTTACAGTATTTAATAGATGCGGGTGACGGTATTCCCCAGTCCCAGAATGTTTCTCCTGCATGCATTTTTTCATAATTATTTATTTTCTTTGCCCTGTAATATTCTATTGCAGCAAAAGATGTACCGCCAAGGCCGCCAACATCTATTGCTTTTACACCAGCATCTTTTAGTTCCAGGGCATCCTCTTTAGAGAAACCATTGCCTGTTTCTTTTGCTATTACAGGGTATGATTTTGATAATTCCTTTATTCTCTTTAATACACCTCTGGCATTTCTATCACCTTCAGGTTGAACCATTTCCTGTAAAAAGTTGAAATGTATTATTAAAAATTTTGCGTCAATTAAATTAAAAATATAATCTATATCATTATCCGTTATTGCTTTTGATGACTGGTTTACCAGTTGCGGTGCACCGATGTTTGCAAACTTTGCTGGTATATTATAATTATTTATTACAGAAAATGTATCTGATATATTTTTGTTCTCTACTGCAACTCTCATGCTGCCAACACCCATGCCTATTTTAAATTCTTCAGCTGCTTTAGCTAAATTTTCATTTATTTTTTTAGCACGGTCTGTGCCACCGGTCATGGATGAAATTATAAACGGTTCATTGAATTTATAACCTAAAAAATTTACTTCCGTATTTATTTCATCGAAGTTTATTTCTGGAACAGCCCTGTGAATTAATCTTATATCATCCCACGGGTTGTGTTCTGCAGCTATATTTTTCGTTTCTGCTATGTTTATATGCTCCTCCTTTCTATTTTCTATCATCAAACCACTGTTCCTATAAATTCATTATTATCTATTAAATTTAATCTTTGTGGGTAAAAACCGTTTATTAAATATGTTTGTATTCCAAGATTACTTATTTTTTTCATTGTCATGTATTTTCCCATAATTCCACCTGTTACATCATTATTATCGGATTTAAAATCCTTGTTTACTGTTTTTAAAAGTTTTGCATCGTTATATTTTTTAGGATTTTTATCATAAATACCATCAACATCAGAAAAAAATATTACCTTTTCAGGTTTAAAAATTTTTGATAAATCATACACTATATTATCACCAGAATATATGCCCAAATAATTTTCATTTTTTAAATAAACATCTCCGTATGATACTGGCATTATATTCACTGAAAAATATTTTTTAAAGATATTATAATTTTTTTTGTTATTGTATATTATTGATGATGGGGGTATTCCAATATTGTTTATACCGTATTGTAACAGTAAATTTGATATTTTAATATTTAATTCAACCATATCATTATGAACCATGGTATAACCTTCTAATGAATTTTTATTTAATTTACCAGGCAAATTATATTTCCTTGCCATAATGTGGCCAAATGAACCACCACCGTGAACAATTATAAAATTATCTTTTATTTTTATTAATTCTTTTATAATATTTTCAGTTTCCTTTGATCTAAATGCTTTATATTGTGTTTTGTCTGTTATAATACTGCCGCCGAGTTTAACAATTATCATTAAAACTTTATAATTAATTATTTTATAAATTTATTTAATTATTAAAAACAGGTCATTAATATAAATCAACCTTTTAAAAATGTTAATAGGAATTTATTAATAAATGTAAGTGGACCGACCGGGATTTGGACCCGGGCCCTCTTGCTTGCAAAGCAAGCGATCTACCGCTGATCTATCGGCCCTTTTTATTTTAATTTAATTGGTAATTGATATAAAATTATTAAATATTTCTAAAATTTAACCTGATATCCCTAACTTCAGTATATAAAATTTTTAACAAGAACTAAAATTTAAAAAAATTACACGGTATATTTCCAGTGGAGATGTTTCATAAATAAGTCTGGAAATGAAAATTTAATTTTAAATGTTAGCATGAATAATAAACGTCTTTATATAACGGGGAGAGGGGTGCATTTCCTATGGAAGTGAAAAAAGGTATATCCCTCTTAAAATAATATAATTATTAAATTTAATAAATATAATTAATAATATATTTATTTATATATCTAATATATAAATAAATAGAAAAGTTTAAATTAAAAATATCTACGCTGACACACTTTGTTTAATTATTATAAATTATTATTAATAAATTAAAAAAATATAATAAAAATTAATTTTAAAATTTTATTTTAAAATTTTTGGTCTTGAAATTTTACCTTTAACCATATTATTTCTTATTTTAATATATATTATATCATTAATTTTATTATATTTTTTATTTATATATCCAAGGCCAATGCCACAATTTAATATTGGGGATAAAGTTCCACTTGTAATGTTACCTATTAATTCATTATTATTTGAATAAATTTCAAAACCGTTTCTGGGTATATTTTTATTTTCTAAAATAAAACCTCTAAAAATATTATTATAATTTTCCTTTGCATCCAGTAGTTTATTTTTTCCTATAAAATTATGGTCATAGTTTATTATAAAAGATACAGAAGCCTCATACGGATTTTTATTTTCATTAAAATCCTGACCAGATAATAGCATTCCCTTTTCCATTCTCAATGTATCCCTGGATCCTAAACCACATGGCAAACCGTTATATTTTTTAATTTTTTTTAATAATTCTTCCCATATTTCTGATGCTATTTCATTTGGAACAATTAATTCAACACCTTTTTCTCCCGTATAACCTGTGCCGGAAACTATAATACTGTTATCTTCTGTTAAAACATTATTATAATTTATTTTATGATAAACAGCCTTAAAGTTTTCCGGTATTTCTATATTAATATCATTTAAAACATTGTATGAATCAGGTCCCTGAACAGCTATATGTGATATTTTATCCGAACAATTACATATATTTACATCATAATTGTTTTTATTTTTTAATAACCAGTTATATATTTTATCTATTGTGGCAGCATTTGGTATTAAAAAGAATTTATCTGTGTTTAATCTATATATTACTGTATCATCAATCATCATCGCATTTTCATCTAAAAATGACGTGTATAAGCACTCATTTACATTTAAGGATGAAACCTTTGATGGAAATATATAATCCACAAATTTATTAGCTTCATTGCCTGATATTATTATATCCCCCATATGTGAAATATCAAATATACCCACATGCTTTCTTACTGCAAGATGTTCATATATTATACCAGAATATTCCAGTGGCATTTCCCAGCCATGAAAATCTATCATTTTTGCATTTAATTTTTTATGTTCATTATTTAATTCTGTTTTGGACGGTATACCTTTTTTCACTTCCATAGGAAATGCACCCCTCTCCCCGTTATATAAAGACGTTTATTATCTACGCTTAATTTTATAAATAAATTTTGCCTTTTGTCCAATAAAATATTTATTCTCCACAGGAAATGTACCCCACAGTTCCTAAAAAACTTTTTTATTTTCATAACATAAAAATAGATATTGCATATATTATTATTTTGATTTATTACTGTTTAAAATTAATAGAATAGTGAGAAACAGCATAATTATAAAATTATTTTTTTGCTAAATGTGTTTCTTTAGCCTTTTCATTTCCAAGCCATATTGTAAGTAAACCAAAGGCTATTACCGGTGCAACAAAGGCAGTAAGCCCACTATCTGCCCAGCCCCCATATTCAACCCCATAAAATATATAAAAGCCAGAACCCATAACCAATAATACAATTCCTGTAATTCTATATAAATTAATGATTGTAAAGTATTCTAAAATCCCTTTCATAATTTCAATGAATAAAAAATAATATATATAGTTTTACTATTTTTGTTGCTATATTATTCAAATTATATCTATTCACTGGTTTACTAATTCTAATTACGTGACATCCTCCCACGACTAAAGCCGTGGGCTTCCTGTTTCATCGACAGTGCCTCTTTCATGTATTCCAGAGGTCTTACTCCATCTCCCGCCACCATTTTTGGGTGGTTTATCAGGCTTCAAATCCCCACTGCCCGTGGGTACTCAAGTATGTAAGTACTTATTCATTTATATATGTTCGCTTTCATCCCACCCATAAATGGGGTGGGTTTTCTCGCTCACTGTGATAAAATTACCATGGAACGATTTTCAACTGTGGTCATGCTTTAATCCAGCGTTCCACTTTTTGCATGTAGACATCCATAGTTACCAGGCTTTTGTTTGGTCTTACCACCAGGTTAAACAAATCTTCCAGGGTCTGATAAGGCTAAAATGATCCCAGCTATAGCTAAAAGGTGATTCAGGTGAAGCAATGGTACTGGAACGTTCTGCCCCAAGCGGGTGAATTAATCCAGAAAGTCTATTGATAGAAGGGACTTTGTGTCCTACAGCCAATAGATAATAAGAAATAGTATTATTGCATTATTAACAATAAAAACATTTTAATAAGCATCAGCAATACAGCACTATAGCCGTGATAGCTCAGTTGGGAGAGCGCCAGACTGAAGATCTGGAGGTCGCTGGTTCAATCCCGGCTCACGGCATATTAAACCATTTATTTTATAAATAATATCATAAATTACCCAATTCCAATTATTATGATACTGTCATAGTATTCATGAGTTTCTATTTACATTATGGACTACCAACGTTATAAGTAATAACTACACAATGGCCTTAGGCCTTTCAGGTATGACTATTTTCAGCAAGAAACTGTATAAAAAATAATTATTCATTCAACCACGTATAATCACCATTTTTAAATGGAAATATTTATATAATATGTTGTGCATACAGATTACAATGAATACGATAATATTTACTCAGCAATTATTCTTTTTGTTGCTTCAGTAAATATTATCTTCATTTAAAAAAAAAATTTTTGGAGGTAATATGATGTGTGTGTTTGATAGTAGGGACTATGGCGATTTTTTTAATATGGGAGAGTACAGTAGATTAGGTATAAATACCGAAAAAAGGAGAATAAAAATCTTTGATACAACATTAAGGGATGGAGAGCAATCTCCTGGTGTGTATTTTAATGAAAATACAAAAACAAATATTGCATTAAAATTATATGATTTAGGTGTTGACATGATAGAAGCAGGTTTTCCTGCAGTTTCAGATGAGGAATTTGAGACAATAAAAGGCCTTAATAATATAATAGATAATGTATGTTCATTATCAAGATGCAATATTAATGATATAAACAAAGTAATAGATTCAAATTCAAACACAATCCATTTATTTATAGCAACCTCCGACATACATATGGAATATAAGTTAAAAATGACCCGGGAGGAAGTTAGTAAAAGGATAATAGACTCAATAGATTATGCAAAGGATCATGGATTAAAAGTAATATTTTCACCAGAGGATGCAACAAGAACCGATATTAATTTTTTAAGGGAAATTATATCGGGGATAAATAATAAGGTTGAAACAATAAACATACCGGATACTATAGGAATAATGAACCCAATATCAATGTATTATTTTATAAAAAAGATAAGGGAATTTACAAAAAACAATATAAGCGTTCATTGCCACAATGACTTTGGACTGGCAACAGCGAATACATTATCAGGATTAATTGCAGGTGCAGATGAGGTACAGGTAACGGTTAATGGCATTGGAGAGAGGTCAGGCAATGCAGCCTTAGAGGAGGTTGTATCATCAGTTTATGGATTCCTAAATTCATATACCGGTATAAAAATGGAAAAATTATATGAAATATCAAAATACATTTCATCTGAAAGCAATATAACACCACAGAAAAACAAGGCAATAATAGGAGAAAATGCATTTGCCCACGAGGCCGGAATACACGTTCAGGGAATAATAAACAATTCAAGGACATACGAGGCAATAAATCCAGAATTATTCAACATAAAAAGAAAAATAGTAATTGGAAAACATTCTGGAAAGGCAGCAATAAAATATATATTAGAAAATAATGGAATAAACAAAACAGATGATGAAATAAACGATATTTTAAATAAAATAAAAATGTATAACAAATCAATAAATGAGGATTTTTTATTAGAGGTGAGTAAAAATGAGTAAAACAGCAGTTGAAAAAATATTTTCGGAAAAATCCGGAAACGATGTAAAAGCCGGTGATTATGTTATGGCAAATGTTGATTATGTTATGGTTAATGACATAACAGGGCCAATAGCGGTGGATGCTTTCAATAAGTTAAATATGGAAGCAAAAAGTGATAAAATAATAATAATACCGGATCACTTTGTGCCACCAAAGGATGTTAATTCTGCAATACAGTATAAAACAGTAAAGGACTTTGCATTAAAATATAATACGAATTTTTATGATATTGGTAAGGGCGGCGTATGCCATCAGGTTATGATGGAGAAGGGATATGCTGCCCCAGGAAGATTAATTGCAGGTGCCGATTCCCATACAAATACATACGGTGCATTATCCGCAATCTCGCTTGGAATTGGAAGTACGGAAGCCGGTGTAATATTTGCTACCGGTAAAATGTGGTTTAAGGTACCGGAAACGTATAAAATAAACCTGATAGGAAAACCTAAAGAGGGGATAGAGGGCAAGGATATAATACTGCATATATTATCTAAAATAAAAAATGACGGTGCAGCATATAAATGCATGGAATTTACAGGCGATATAAAATATATAGATATAAATGAAAGAATGACAATGGCAAACATGACAACTGAGGCAGGTGCAAAGTGTTCATTTTTTGATACAGATGAAAAGACAATTGAATATCTTAACAACAGGGTTATTGGGGATTACAGAATTATTAAATCTGATGATGATGCAAATTTCGAAAAGATCTTTAATATAAATATGGATGAGATCGAAAATTCAATTGCAATTCCAAATTCTCCAGATAATGTTAAATTGATATCTGAGGTAGATACAAAAATAGATCAGGCATATATAGGTTCATGCACCAATGGAAGAATAGAGGACATAAGAAAGGCAGCACTGATCCTGAAAAATCATAAAATAAATAAAAATGTAAGGCTAATGGTTGTACCTGCCAGCCAGGAAGTTTACAATCAGGCCTTAAAGGAGGGTTTAATAGACATAATAGTTGAGGCAGGAGGTTATTTTTCAGGTACAACATGCGGGGCATGCTTAGGTGGTTATATGGGTGTTTTAGGCCCTGATGAAATATGTGTATCATCTACAAACAGGAATTTTATAGGTAGAATGGGAGATAAATCATCGAAAGTATACCTGGCAAATCCAAAAATTGTTGCAGCGTCTTCAATATTAGGAAGAATTGGTACACCGGAGGAGATATAAATGTTAAATAAGATAGAGGGTAGAATAATAGTTTTAGGAGATAATGTAGATACAGATCAGATTATACCGGCAAAATATTTAAACACATCCGATCCTGAGAAATTAGCACCGCATTTTATGGAAAATGAATATCCTGACCTTGCAAAAACAATAAAGAAAGGTGATATTATAGTTGCAGGCAAAAACTTTGGCTCAGGTTCAAGCAGGGAGCATGCAGTTATAACAATAAAGGGTTTAGGTGTTTCATGCATAATAGCAGAAAGTTTTGCGAGAATATTTTTCAGAAATGGTATAAACAATGGAATTCCGCTAATAGAAGCAAAGATAAATGCAGAAAACTTTGGGAATATAAAAATAGACTTTGATAAAAGCACAATAACATATGGTTCAGGCATAGAACATTTTAACAGATATCCTGAATTCTTAGGAAAAATAATAGAAAAGGGTGGATTAATAAACTATGTGGTGTCCGAGAAATGGTAGATATAGCAGTGATTCCCGGGGATGGAATAGGCAGGGAAATAGTTCCTGAAGTTTGCAGTATGCTAAAGAATATAAATTCTTCATTAAATTTTTATTATTATGACATTTCATCAGAAAGATATAAAAAAACAGGTAAAACAGTAACAGACAGTGAAATAACAGAATTAAAAGATTATAAATCAATATTATTCGGTGCCATTGGTTCACCTGATATTAAACCAGGAATCATGGAAAGGAATGTAATATTAAGGTTAAGAAAGGAATTGTATCTGTATCTGAATATAAGGCCAGCAAAATCATTTAATAAAATATCAAAAAACAATATAGACATTACAATTTTTAGGGAAAATATGGAGGATTTTTATACAGAAATTTCAGGCAATATAAATGAAAGTAGAAAATTCGAAAATATGAATAACATATATGATTACAGTATACAGATTGCCGGTAATTCCAGCGATAATATTTATTACAATTTAGGAATATTATCTGAAAAAAATCTAAAAAGATTCTTTAAAAAAACTTTTAGTTTAATAAAAGGCAGTAATACAACGGTTACAGACAAGGCAAATGCAGTAGATATGTATAATTTCTGGAGAGAAATGGCAGTAAAAGAAAATAAAAATATAAAATTTGAATATGCCGATGCCCTGGCATACAATTTAATATTAAATCCTGGAAAATATGAAAATATTATAGCACCCAACCTTTATGGCGATATTTTATCTGATATGGTATCGGCACTTACAGGTGGATTGGGTTATTCTCCAAGTGGAAATATTGGGGATAAAACATCAATGTTTGAGCCGGTTCATGGCAGTGCTCCGGATATAGCAGGAAAGAATATAGCAAACCCTATTGCATCGATTTTATCGGCATCAATGATGCTTGATTATATAGGTTTTAATACTGAATCGAGTATTATAAACAATTCAATAAATGCTATTTTTAATAAAAATATTATACCGGTTGAATCAGGAGGTACATATGGAACAAAGGACATTATCAATAATATATTAAACGAATCCATTTCTGAACTTGAACGGCAATAAGATATCAATTATCAACTTTATTTATTTCATATCGATATGCGTTAAAAAATAAAATCTTATTTTATCTATATATGTTTTTTTCCACAAACCAAGCAAAATACAGCAATATAAATTTGTTTGCGATAATAAAGGACTTAAATTGACATTTAATACAAAGAAGTGCATTTTTCTTCATATATATGATAAAAAAGTTAATATATCATTATTATATATATCAAAAAGGGATTAAACATGACTAAATTATTGGTATTAGGAGGAAGATTTGCTGGATTAACGGCAGCTTATACAGCGAAGAGATTGCTTGGAGATAAGATTGATGTAACATTAATAAATAATACACCCTATGCGGCATTCAGGCCCGGGATGCCACATGTATCTATAGGTGTTTTTAAAGCAGAAGACCTTGAAGTAGATTTAGCAACGGCATTACCTGCAAAGGGAATAAAATTTATACAGGCTACTGCAACAAAAATAGATGCAAAGAAAAATAAGGTAGAGTACAAATTGCCTGATGGTAAAAATGAAAATATTGTGTATGATTATTTAGTTATAGGATTCGGTGCCAAATTGGGCGTGGAACATCTTAAGGGATGGGATGAATTCGGCAACAGTGTTTGTGAGCCAGAGTTCGCAACAGCGTTACACGAAAAACTGGAAAAATTCAAAGGAGGAAATATAGCTATAGGTTCTGGTGTATTCTATCAGGGGACATTAAAACCGAGAGGCAAATATCCTGAGAACTGGGCATCTGTAGCAGACTCTGCATGTGAGGGACCAATATTTGAAATGTCACTTATGGTTCCTGCCTATTTGAAGAAAAAAGGAATAATGGATAAAACACACATAACAATATTCTCACCCGGGGAAGAAATATTAACAGATATATCTAAGGAATCCAGGGGAGTTGTAAAGAGCTTATATGCACAGGCCGGCTTTGATATGGTATGGAACTTTAAGGTAAAAGAAATAAAGAAGGATGAAATTGTAAGTGAAGATGGCAAGACAATAAAAGCAGATATAGCAATTATACTGCCACCCTATGAGAAAAATGATGCTGTAAAGGATTCAACACCCGATTTATTTGATGATGGAGGATTTGTACCTACAGATGAACATATGAGGTCAATAAAGTATGATAATGTATACTCATGCGGTGACTCAAACCAGATTACAGTTCCTAAGCTGGGATACCTTGCTGTGCAGACATCAAGGGTTGCAATGCAGGATCTGGCAAACAGACTTGGTGTACCAACAAAAATAGATGAGTACACACCGGAGGTTGTATGCATAGCTGATAACCCGTTAGAAGGCTTTGCAATAGCTGTAAATGACACAACATTTTATGGTGGAGATAAAAAGATAGCACAGCCAGCTCCAACAAATCATATAAAAAAGTTACTATTTACCAAATACTTTATGTGGACGAATGGCGATATGGCATTAGATAAATATCTAGCAAGCTGGTGAAATAAAATGATGTCAGAAGATGAAGAGTTGGAAAAACTGATGAAGCCTGAATATATAGCAAGCCTTACAAGGGCAATTGAACTGATCAAGAAACTGGACAATCTTGGTTTTCTTGACCTGATATCCGGTGTCCTTGATGATGAAGATACCATGAAAACCCTATTCGGGCTACTTACAAGTGATGATGTACTATCATTGACAACAAAATCAGACTCCTTTATGTCAATGTTAAAGGTTATGTCAGAAAAACAGAATGTAAAGGCACTAACAAACCTACTTGAAATGTTGACAGTCTTACAGAACAAAGGCATATTAGACCCCATTATGGGTGTACTTAAAGACGATAGTGCAATGGGAACCTTAATGGGAATCATGTCAAACGACTTTACAATGAACTTAATTATGAACAATAAGCAGATAATGGATTCTCTGGGAACGCTTGATTTAAGTGTTACACCACATTATGTAAACATGATAAAGGCCATAGAAAATGCAATAAAAACAGAAACAGTGACGCCTGTAGGTGGAATGATGGGCACCCTGCGTGCAATGAAGGATGATGATACCCAGAAAGGTATTGGCATTGTCTTTTCAATACTTAAAAGTCTTGGAAAAACCTGCGGTGACGAGTTTAACTGCACAGCAAGGAAATAAATATTTCAAACATCATAGATAGGCTAAATACCCATAAATATTATTATTTAATATATCAATTTTTACTGTAAGATACCGTAATTTACCTCCTGTAAAACCTATATATAGATAATTTATTATAATACCCATTATTTTAAAAAATTGGAAGTTATTTTTTGATTTTTACCACATTTTAATAGTTTTTAAATATTTTGATTATATTATGTATATATAAAGCTCCGTGGTGTAGCGGCCCAGCATTCCGGCCTTTGGAGCCGATGACGGCAGTTCGAATCTGCCCGGAGCTGCTATGATACAGTTGATAGGAAGAAATAAAAAAGAAATAAATATAGAAAAGCCGGAAAAAGTCGTATCCATATTTAAAAGTTTAAATATAACAGATGATGAATACGTTGCAATATTAAATGGAAATCCAGCATTAAACAGCGATGTTGTAAACCCAGAGGATGAATTAACCATACTTGAAATATTTTCAGGAGGTTAATCATTAAACAGCGATTTTGAATAAAATTTATTTACAACATTCATTGATGTGTTTTCATTTACATTAATGATTTTAATATTATCTTTAAATTTATTAAGGTTTTTACCTATGTCTATATTTTTTATTTCCTTATTAAAAACATCTTCAAATTCTGTATATTTATTTTTAATATCAACATATAATCTATCGCCTAAAATATATGCCCCTCTAAGTAATCTTTTATTATTCTTCCACACATTTATAAATTTAATAGATTCGTTTGATTCCGCAGGCGGCCCTCTGTGAACACCAACTGTGGGTATTACATTTCTTTCATGTTCTATCAAGACCTCTATATCATTTTCTATATCTATTTCCCATGATAATGGCATAAATCCATTTCTATCCATAATTTCCCATATTTTATTTTTTAATCTCACGGCCTGTGGATATATTATATCATCTATAATATCCGGTTTATTTAAAACAAAAACCTTCATTATCGTTCCCCTGTTGATTTTATTTATTTTATTTTTTTCAGAATTAAATACATCTATACCAGAAATCAATAATTTTGATGCTATTTCCATTCTGGATAAATTCTCAATGTTTACTGCAGCTCCGGCATTTCTTGTGGGGTCTACAGGGTCTATGATAATAACTGGCTCATCAAATTTCTTCTCCAGTGATTGGCCCTCAGGCACAATTAATTTACCCTTAAGGTTTGCAAATTTTTTTATTACATTATCGAAGGTACCGTAATTTATTATTAATAATTCGCACAGATATCCAGAAAATCCAGATCTTGAAACCTCTGAACCATAAACATGTACAGTTTTCATAAAAATTTTTAATAATAAAATATCCCTTATTTTGTTTTTATCGGTATTGTCATTTACATATGCTGTATGCAGGGGAGTTCTGTCAACCGTGGATACTATCCTTTCCCCACTTTTTATTTTAAAAGCCGGAACTATATCTACCTTTACATTTTCTATAGTTCCTGAAACATACGGGTGCTCAGCATATTTTTCAACACCGTTTTTTAATATTTTATGGCCTATTTCCAGTCCCTTTCCCTCTATAAAATCCCGGGAATACTTTCTGTCAAATATAATAAAAATATCAATATCACTACATTTTAAATTTGTTTTTTTTGAAACGGACCCAACCTCTACAGGAGAAGCATCTATATTTTCATTTCTGCATATTAAATTTATTTTATCTGTAACCTCAGATGATATATTCTCTAATTTTTTTCTCTCATTTTCGTCCGGGCTATAATCAGAAATTATTTTATTATAATCAACCATTTTACTGTCCAAGATTTATTATTGCCTGTGCTGGTTCTCCTCCAGCATTCTTTAAAGCTTCTATTGCCTTTTCCCTGCCCACATTTGCCTGATCCATAACCAGTTTTACATCCTCTTCATCATATAATTCCTTTTTTTTCTCCTTGGTTTTTTCTTTCATTGTACCGGTAATCTGAAATGTCTTCTGTCCCTGGGCTTCTATCATTGTAACTGTTGCATTCTCTATCAAATAGTCCTTATCCTTTCCCTTTAATATTACCTCATTTACATCAGGCATTTCCGTAGATTTTATTCCCATCTGGGACATCATTCTTTTAATCTCTCTAGGATTCATACCTATTAATTATAATTACTTTAATTAATTTTTATGTTTTTGTCTTTACTTATTATATGAATCACATCCGGGTAATTAATAAATTTTAATGCCAGAATAATTACTATAAGCATTGGAAGCATTGAAAGGGTTAATACTATCCTCGGTTTATTATAAAAATACAGTCCCGTTAATGGTGAAATTATTATAAAAAACATACTGAAAAAATTAACAAATTTATTTATATAATATGCCTCACTGAACATAAATTTTCTATTCCTGTATCTATAGTACCCGGGCATAAGAAAAGCTATTACCGGTACCAGTAACAGGCCATAATATAAAAAGTTAATATTACCCCTTATCGTGATAATAAAAATAAACAACAGAATAAATATATTCATTCCAAAAAAAGATAGAAGATAATAATAATTATTTTTTATTAATATTCCGATAAAATATGTAAAAAATGAAATTAACATGATAGTAAAAAATCTTTCTATAAATATAGTATAATTATAAATATATTTAACTGCCAGTACAGGTACAAAAGTAAAAACCATTATTACGGACATATACAGTAATGAATTGATCAGTATTATTATAATTAAAGCATTTAGGTTTTTTATCCTGTGTATATCACTCAATGATATTATATACATTTTTAATCTTTTATTTAATGTGACTTTTTTATATCCTATACTGTTTTTCTCATATATTATTGATATAATTCCGACTGTTATTAATATTAAAATGAATGAACTATAAATTAATTTAAACACATTGCCAAAAAATATTATACCAGTTACCAGTACTGCAAAATACAATACCATGAATAAATTACTTATACTTTTATTTATATTTTTTATTTTTATTGAGTTGTCAATAATAGAAGAAGAAAACGATAACAGTACTGGAAAGATAATAAAGATAATATTATAATTTTTTAGCAGTAACAGTAATATGGATACTGACATTGAAAACGTCCCTATTAAATTGCCTCCGGTATTATTTAGTGTTTCAATAATGCTTTTTGAAAACACATAACATATGTAATATGATACTATAAATATGAAGATAATCATGGCATAATTATACATATTTATTAAATTTAATGTAAAATAAAACGGCAATGTAATAATTATATAAATAAGAAACATGTTTTTCAATGAATAAATTAGCAAATCTATAACACTACCCCTATTTACATTATTCATAGGCGTTAATAATTTATATATATTAATAGATTTAGTTTAATGTTATAATTCCTGTTATTTATTAACAAATACCACTGAAATTATCACCCATGATGCTGAAATTTTGTGGATATGCTACGGTCCACTGGCAGATAATTTGAAGGCTGCTTTTTTAATAATATTATAATTCAGTCAGGTCATTCTAAAACCATACTATCATATTAATTATTATAAAATTTTATTGACTGTTATAACCGCGCCATAAACGAAAATATATTTTTATAGCGTGATTGTTTTTATCTATCGCGTAGAAACGTGAAAAATAAACGGTCATAAATTTATATTATTTATATAAAATATTTAAATGCTAAATTCTTATTGTCAAATTAATACACATATAGCAGAAAAACATACAAATATTCATATATTTTCTCTAAAACTATTTATTAGATGTTTGTATAAGGTGGTATGCAGGATGAGGAATCCTATATTGAAAGGTTAAAGAAAGATGAAGTTGAGTTTTTGCAGTTGCAATTTACAGACCTTACTGGCATGGTCAAATCCCTAACAATACCGAAAAGTAGATTTGAAGATGTTATTTATAACGGTGTTATGTTTGATGGAAGCTCTGTTATAGGCTATAAGCATATAGAAAATTCAGACATGAAAGCAATACCGGAATTGTCATCATATACAATATTAACAAATGAAAATTATGCCGGCAAAACTGTAAGGTTTATGTGCAAGATATTCAACCCTGATGGTACAAGGTTTGAGGGAGACCCGAGATATATACTCGAAAAACAGGTAGAAAGATTAAAAAAGGAAAATAAAACCTATTATCTTGGTCCAGAACTGGAATATTTTATTTTCAAGCAGAACGAGTTTGATGATCCAACAATTGAACCAAGTGATTATGGTGGGTATTTTGATAGGGAGCCCCTGGACAGGTCATTTACCGTTAAACAGGGAATACTGAAGAAACTTGAGGAATTAAACTATTCTCCGGAAGCATCGCATCATGAGGTTGCATACGGACAACACGAAATTGACGTTAAATATGCTGATGCAGTAACAATGGCAGATCGTGTTATAATGATAAAAAGCGTCGTAAAAGAAACGGCGGATTCATATGGATATTATGCGACATTTATGCCCAAGCCAATAAAGGGTATAAATGGAAATGGAATGCACGTCCATCAGAGCATATTTTCAGGTGATAAAAATCTATTTTATAATGAATCAAATAAATATGAATTCAGTGATTATGCACTGCATTATCTGGGAGGTATTCTGGAAAATGTAAGATCTGCATCATCCATACTGGCATCTACTGTGAATTCTTATAAAAGACTGGTTCCTGGATACGAGGCACCGGTTTATATAGCATGGGCAAATAACAACAGGAGCGCACTTGTAAGAATACCGGCGGCACCACCCAAGGGCAAAAGAATGGAATTAAGATTCCCAGATGCCGCAGGAAATCAGTATTTACAGTTTGCAATAATACTGGGTATGGGCTTATATGGTATTGAGAACAAAATAGACCCACCGGATCCATTTGAAAACAATATATTTAATATGGATTTGGCAGAAAGATCAAAATATGGAATAGAGTCTATGCCAGGTTCACTTGGCCAGGCAATATCAGCCTTTAAGGAAAGTGATCTGATGAAGGAAATCCTGGGTGAATACCTCTTTAATGAATATATAAAAGTAAAAGAAAGTGAATGGTCTGATTTCAGATCATATGTAACTGACTGGGAAGTAAAGAGATATTTAAATAATTATTAATTTTTTACCATTATTTCTTCAGAGTCCCTTATATCAATATTCTCTATGTGCATTAAATCCGATAATATATAGGAGTACTTATCTATTGTTTTTGAATTACCCGAAACCGTAAGTTTTTTCAATGGTTCCGCCATTGATACCTTCATATTGCTTTTTACATTCCTTATTCTATCTATTATATTTATCATATAATCGATATCACTTTCCTCTTTAAAAATAAGGTTACTGTCATATTCTGGATATTTTTCAAATGATATGCTTCCATTAAAATCAGGATATATATCATGATATAGCTCCTCTGTTATAAATGGCATTAGAGGAGCATACATTTTTAATATATTCTCCATTACATTTAATGATGTGTATATTGTTTCCTTTCTACGGTCTGGTTTTTGCATCTCATTTTTAACGATTTCTAAGTAATTATCACAGTAGGTATTCCAGAAGAATTTATCCAAAGTACTTCTCGCCTTCATTATTTCATAATCATCCATATATGATGTTACATCTTTTATTGTTTTTTCCATCTTTGTTAGGAGCCATTTATTAATGGCAAATTTTACGTCCATTTTTTCAGGTTTTTCATTATTTGATAAAATTTTTAGTAGATTCAATGAATTATATAATTTTATTACTATTTTTTTGCCCCTTATTAAATCCTGCTCCCTTAATTTTATATTTTCACCAGGCAATGTTGTTGATGCCCAGAATCTTAAAGCATCGGCACCGTATGTACCAATTATTTCCTTTGGTTCCACAATATTGCCCTTACTCTTGCTCATTTTCTGACCAAATGGGTCATATACATTTCCACTTATTGCTATCTTCTTCCATGGTATTTCATTATAGTGTAAATACGACCTTAAAATTGTTGTGAACGCCCACGATGTTATTATGTCGTGTCCCTGAAATCTCGCATCCATTGTTTTTATATCAAAATTTTTATGCTGTAAGTACAGTGCTGGACTTAATGATGATGTTGCCCACGTATCCATTACATCTGTTTCCGGAGATAAATTATCAGATCCGCACTTATTACACGCCCTGTGTTTTTTATCCAGTCTCGGATCCATTGGCAATTCATCCACATCTGCAAAAATTATCTCATCGCATTTATTACAGTACCATACTGGAAACGGTACGCCGAAATACCTCTGCCTGGAAATGCACCAGTCCCATCTCAGACCTGTTACCCAGTTTATGTATCTTGTTTTCATATAATCTGGAATCCATTCTATTTTATTACCAAAATTTATTAATTCATCTTTTATATCCAGGTCCTTTATATACCATTGCTTGCTTATTCCTATTTCTACTGGTGTTCCACATCTTTCATGTGTATTCACATTATGTTTTATTTTTTCTATTTTTATTACATAATTATTATTTTTCAATTCATCAATTATTTTTTTTCTTGCATCCCTTGCACCTAAATTTATTATAAATTTATTATCGTTTATTCTATTGTTTTTTAAAATTATTCTTGAATCTAATTTATACTTTCTCCATAATTCTAAATCATTCTGGTCGCCGAAGGTACATAACATCTCAGCTCCGGTTCCAAAGTTTTTATCAACGGATGCATCTGTCATTATTTTTACTTCGTAATCATATAACGGCACTTTCACAGTTTTATTTATTAAATTTTTATACCGGTCATCATCGGGATTTACGAATAATGCCACACAGGCACCTAACATTTCAGGCCTTGTTGTTGCTATCTCTATACCGTTAAAATTTATATAAACCAGATCTGTATTAACAATTGCATCCTTCATATCTATCTGTGAAATAGCAGTTTTACATGTAGGGCAGGTGATATACGGGGCCTCTGATCTATATGCCCTCTTTTTATTTACCAGATCTAAAAACATTTCCTGCGATAATTTTATTGAAAAATCTGATGAAGTATCTATATAGTCGGTAAAATCCGCACTTAAGCCCGTATCATACCATGCTTTGTATAATTCTTTTTCAGATTCCCTACTCACATCCTTACATGTTTTTATATAGGTATCAAGGTCTGTGTTTTCTATTGTTACATTTTTTTCCTTTTCAACAAACCTTTCAGTGGGTAATCCGTTATCATCAAATCCCCAGGGATAAAACACGTCGTATCCTTTCATTCTTTTATATCTGGCTATAAAATCCTGTTGCGGATATGAATATGCATGGCCAACATGCATTTTGCCTGATACGGTTGGTGGTGGTGTATCAATTGTAAACATTTTTTTATTTTCATCACTTTTAAATTTAAAAATGTTGTTTTTTAACCAGTAATCTTTCCATTTATCCTCCATAGATTTTATATCAAGCATATAAACAAGCTAATTCATAATAGTTTTATATATTTTTTTATTTTTATAGGAGGTAAAGTACATTAACCAGTATTGCCGTTGCAATTATATTCAAAATTAAAATTTCTAATATTTCACTGTATATTATTTCAAGTGAATTCATTGTTATATAAGGGTTCAAATTCACCACACCCCGTTAACACATTCCATCTTTCTTTGATTTACATACCGCACTCTTCTAAGAACAGCTATTCATTCGCCATGTTCACTCAGTGTGGAATTGCCGGTTATTTGATCACGCATCCGGAAAAGAACGTTAAGGAACATTAACTATTCAGTAATTTTTTCTATTTTATTTATTATATTATTCCTTTTATTTACGTAATTCTCAACGTTTTTATCAATTTCATTTTTAACAAAATCAAAATTATCGAAGGATTTTATATCATCAGGTATGTATGATAAAAGTTTTTCATTATTTTTTATTTTATCACCTGTATTTTTATAGGATTCTTTCCAGTCCCTGTTTTTATTGAAATTTAATTTTGAATTATACGTTGCATATATTGAATTATCAAGTATTTTTTCGGAAACATCCTTTTTAAATTTAATATTTTTAAAAAAATCTGGTAAACCGTTCAATACACCTTTTAGCTCAACCATAAAGGTTAGTACATCATCCTTGATAACCTGAAAATCACGGTGATATCCCGTTGTTTTATTTATGGTAATGTTATAAATCAGGTTCATTAAAGATACTGACTTTGCTGCATATCCCTGAAATATTTCAAGGAAATCCGGATTTACCTTATTAGGCATTAAAGAGCTACCGGTTACATAGCCCTCAGGCAGTTCAACAATTTTCATCTCATCCCCACTGAATATTATCAGATCCTGAAATATTCTTGAGATATCTATTAAAAATGATGTAACCCCTGAAACAACCTCCATGTAATTATCTATATATCTCAGTGAAGAGAATAGGGGATTTTTAATGTTTCTGTCCATATTCAAATATGATGCAACGTCATTAAAGTTTACATCTGACAGTGATCCGAAACCGGAACCATAACCCAATGGCAATTCATTTAATTTTAACAGTGTATCATTTATTTTATTAAAATTATAGGTAAAAATATTTTGTATGTAATCAATATAGGTTTTAAATTTTATGGGCATTGCCTGCCTGTAATGTGTATATCCTGGCATTATGCCATTGTAATTTATTTTATTTAAATCCAGCAATGTATTGTAAATTATTTTCTCATAATCAATTAAATTATCAATTAAAAAGAAATTTACATCAGTATGAACCTGCTCATTTCTGGATAGAAACATCCTCAAATTTTTGCCAGAATTTTTTAAATCATTTATTACAATATTTTCTATATTTCCATGTACATCTTCCAGATCTGAATTCAATATTATTTTTTTATTATATATATTTAGTAATTTATTTAAAATTTTTATTGAATCATCCCTGTTGATTATCTTTTTTTCATAAATATTTAAATTATATGCCATTAAAGACAATATCTCGTATTTTATTAAATTAGTATCAACGTTTATGTCCTTTTCTAACATAATTGTATACGCATCATTATTGAATTCTGGGGATGCACTGCCTGACCATATTTTCATTTTTTATCACTGCAAAATCTTTATTTTTTCCTTTCTGGCATTGTTTGTATACACAGTATTATTTTTAAATATATCTATAAATCCCTTTGCAGAATTCTGATCAAAATTGCTATTATCATAACTTATTTTATCATAGTCATAAATGGAATTATCACTGCTTATGGATTTTAATATCATATTTCCCTTATATAATTTTAATTTTACATTTCCATTTACGTATTTATTCACACTGGATTCAAACGAATTTATGTGTTCCATTACCGGCTCATACCACAAACCATTATACACAAAATTTGACCACTGGTTGTCCATATAATTTTTTATATCAAGTTCATGTTTATTTAATGTTAATGATTCAATAAGTTTATGTGCTTTTATTATTGTAACTGCTGCAGGAACTTCATATATTTCATGACTTTTTATTCCGGTTAATCTATCCTCCATATGGTTTATTAAACCTATCCCATTGTTTCCGGATATTTTATTCAGTTTTTCTGTTATGGCTGTCAGGTTATAGGAATTATCATTCAGTTTCACGGGTATACCATTTTTGAATTCCAGGTCTATTATATCGCCATTACCAGTTTCTTCCAGCGGTTTTACCCATTCATACACATCATTTTCAATGCCATTGTTTATATTCTCTATGCTGGAGCCCTCAATGGACCTTCCCCATATATTCTCATCCACAGAATATTTTCCATTCATCGGTATCTTTATATTGTTTTTCCTGGCATAGTTTATTTCTTCTAACCTATTCATGTTCCAGTCCCTTACAGGTGCTATGACATTTATATTATCATTCAATGCCTTCATTGTTACCTCAAATCTCACCTGGTCATTGCCCTTACCTGTTGACCCATGTGCTATGAAATTACAATCATATTTCTCTGCAAAATAAACGGCCTTTTGAGCCATCAACGGCCTTGCTATTGCCGTTGACAGCGGGTAGTCTTCATACATGCCGTCTGAATATATTTCTTTTTTAATGTACTCACTGGAAAACTCACTCTTTACATCCATTACTACTGCATCCAATGCACCCAGAGATAATGCTTTTTCCCTTATCTCATCTAAATTGCTATTGCCAATATTTAATGTTAGTGTAACAACATCCTTTTTCATTTCATTCTGTATCCATTTTACCATAACTGATGTATCTAAACCACCTGAATATAATAACAATACCTTATCCATGACTACAAATAATTTTTATATATTTTATATTTTTCGTAAATATTGATAAAAATAATATAATAACTATAATAATTTATGTTATAATATAAAATTTTATATTACCGTATTAAATTAGAGATAATGGAAAGAACATCGAGGGGGAATGTAGAAAATGCTGTAAATAATTATTTAAAGAAGAATCCGGAATTATTGATATCCATGAGAATGGGAATTATTAATATAAGTAAACTGGCAAGGAAAATTTCCATAGAAATGAAGGGATACAATATTGTATCAATAAGGTCTGCCCTGAACAAGATTTTTATGGAGAAGAAATTGCCAGAGACAACTCATATAGATAAACTTCTGGCGGATAGCAAGATAACATTACAGGATAAGATAATGGTAATAACGGCGAATAAAAAACTTGAAAATATAAATTTTGTATCTGCAACATATTTAACAGATTCATTTGTTTATATTATAGACGAAACAAAAAACAAAGATCTGGAAATACCGAAAAATGCCGTAATAGAAAGAAACGTAAGCTCCATACATATATTTTCATCCATGGAAATAGTAAAAACCCCTGGATTTGTTATGAAGATAAATGAAAGATTATTTTCATATGAAATAAATATATTACAGCTAATATCATGTTCTAATGAAACAATAATTATAGTAAAAAGAAGTGATGCCATAAGGGCATATGAAGCCCTTATGAACAAATAAATTTATTCTGGATTTACTTTTATTGCAAGAGTAGGGCAAACACTTTCACATGCCATACAGAATATGCATTCCGCTTCCCTTATAGGGTCACATTTATCTGTTATGTACTTTTCGTATTCCGGTGTACCCTTTTCTAATTTCTTATCGTTATCAGTTCCTGACTGTCCGGGGTTTAACTCCCATTCAAACAGGGAAACAGGGCAAACATCCATGCATGCTCCATCTGCTATACAGGCCTCCCAGTCAACACCGACTATTGTGCCGTGTATACCAAACTTCGTAGGATACGGTTTTCCATCAGCGTCCATTCTCTCTTTTCCTTCGGCTCTTACCTTATGATTGTTATGTTCCCCAGTTACAGGATAATTTGCTTCGTCATTTGCAAAATTCTGCTCTATGGGCTTTGGCTTATAGTCCAACGATTCTAATTTAACCAATAATATCACCTTGAATCAGTAATGTATAAACTATTTAAAATATTTTTCCTTTTCTAATAAGTATCATGTTTATATAAAGCATAAAAAATATTATTGTTATTTTATTGGGTACTAATTCAGTAATAGAACACTTACGAATAAAATTAATAGTTATTATTAAAATTATTTTCAGTTATTATAAACATAGAAAGATATAAAACCCAGTTACTGTCTAAATTCCTAAAACTCAAGGAAATAGCAGACAAAATACAATCGCTGCATATAATATCTATATCAATTATAAATTTTACATTTTATAAATTACACAGCATAATAAAATATGAAAAATATATAAATCTTTATTTAATAATGTAATTACTAGATATGGAAAGGAAGATAATAGATAGAAAATCACAGGGAGAGTTTGTATCAAACTTTTTAAGGCAAATTAAATTTAAAAGAAATGATTTTAAGACTATAGCTTCTCTTGGTAGTTTTACATCTCTTATAGACCTTGGTAATTTTGCCATTTCATTAAATAATGATGGTGTTGGAACAAAAACCATAATAGCTGAAGAAACAAACAAATATAACACTATAGGTATAGATTGTATTGCAATGAATGTAAACGACGCCATAACGGTAGGTGCTGAACCAATAGCAATGGTTGATTACATCTCATTAAGAAACACAGACAACGAAATAGCCAGACAGCTTGGAATAGGTTTTAATGTTGGCGCACAGATGGCCAATATAAACATTGTTGGTGGTGAAACAGCAATAGTCCCGGATCTGATAAAAAATATAGATATATCCGGTACATCTATGGGCATTATACAGAAGGATCAGATGGTTACAGGTGAAAGAATAAACGAGGGGGACATAATTTTTGCATTAAAAAGCAGTGGTCTGCATTCGAATGGTTTCACAACGGTGAGAAACATATTAAAAAATAGTAATATTAATTACGGGGATAACTTTCCTGGAGACAACAGAAGTGTCGCAGATGTTGTGCTTGAACCTACAAGAATATACGTAAGGGAAATTCTCGATACAATGGGAATAGTACCTATAAAGGGCATGGCAAATATAACCGGTGGTGGCATAAAAAACATTACAAGGATTAAGGATATGAAATATGTCATAGACAACCCTATAGAGCCGGATAACGTTTTTAACCAGCTTATGGATCTGGGAAAATTATCATGCGATGAAATGTATGAAATATTTAACATGAGCATGGGGTTTATTGTTATCGTGGATGAAAATGATAAATCGGATTTTACAAACATTATGCGTAACAGGGTTCCATTCAGGGAAATAGGCCATGTTGAAAATGGCAGTGGAATTAGCATACCAAAATATTCCGTTGAACTAAATGGGTATTATTAATTTTTTTAGCTTTATAATATACAATTAACTTAAATTTTTAATTACATTTACTATAATTATGAAAATAGCATGTGTTGTAGACAATGAAAATATGTTGGCACCTCTGGAATACGGTAATTCAGTATTTCTTATAGACGATGAAACAAAGAAAATAGAAGAATACGAAAATCCGGGATTCGGCAGAACCCACGGTGGAAGGGAGGTCGCAATGGCCGGTATATTATCCTTAAATCCGGATATGTTTATAGTAACAGAAAATTCACTGTGCCCGGGATCATATAGTATGTCCATGGGTAAGGTAAAGTATATAGTTACAGAGGAAAAACCAGTAGGCGATGTTATAAAAAACATAAAAGAACTGGAAGAAAAGGCCGTTGGAGAATTAGAACCCATACTTTACAGGGAATAAATAACATCTAAAATTATAAAAATATTCTCAATTTTTTATTTCTTCAAATTTGGTATGCCATGTTTTTTTTTCAATGTTTCGTTTAGCGTCATTACTGAAGAGCCTATAAGTGCTGTACTAATTTTCTCAAATTCATTAACCATTTTATCACCATCATAACAGATACAAAATACAATAATATTCCTTAAACATGCAAAATATGCAACAGGCAAAAATCTTAAACATTACTGGCCTTTTAATTTAATGCAATAAAATCTTCCCCTTGTATCATTTAAGCATATTAGAACATCTATAAGATTGTTTTTCTTAAGCTTTTTTACTGAATACAGCACAGTTCTCTTTGAAAGACCTGTAATATCCATAAGCTCACATAACCGTGCTATTTTTCTATCCTGCAAAACAAGGTATATCATCCTTGCGGACACGGACATTTCAGATATTGCACCATTCTCCATTAGTTTAATATACTATTTTACATTATTAATATTTTGTATTTATTGGCTTTTGGAGATACTCTTATATACGGGGTGCTATAATTGGTCTTATTTCTTCAGATTATTTCGACTCCACCTCATGAGAATAATAAAATTTTTTATATATTAAAAAGATATTTTAATTAAAAGTACATCAACAGTCATGGATTTTGATGACATAATAAATGATAATAAATCATCGTCAACAAAAATAGCATTTAACATTATTGACTGGTATAATTCATTAAATAATAAAAACATAAATGATTTACTGGATAAAATAAAATATAATTATTATGGTATGGCGATAATATCTTATGTATGTAATTATATAAAAATTAACAGCAGTGCAGAAAATGTAAAGGAATCAATAAACAGGCATTTAAAGAAATCAATAGTTAATTCAGCAAAAATAATAAATAAAAATTCTACAGTGGGCACATTAAGTTACAGCTCCACTGTACGTGATGCCTTAATTAGAAATCAAAATAACATAAAATTGGTATATATACTTGAAAGTATGCCCGAACTTGAAGGGATATCACTTGCCAGAATATTATCACAGAGCAATATTAACGTAACAATCTTGCATGATTCAGAAATATATGAAATGGCAAAAAATGTTGATTACTGTATTATCGGGTCAGATCTTGTAACATATAATGGCGCATTAATACATAAAACAGGAACATATCCACTGGCAATGGCAATGAAAGATAATAACAAACCCATTTATTCCCTCACAATAAGGGAGAAAATTGATAAAAATTTTAACATAAATAACTATAATAAAATAAAAAATCATGAATGGAACATCCCATTTAATAACATAAATAGATTCTTCGATTTTACCCGTTCAAAATTTATAACGGAGTACATAACGGAGAAAGGTTTGATAAAGCCCGGTGAAATAAAAAATTTATTATAATTATATATTAATATTAATATAATTTAAATTTTTATATTTGGAAATAGAGCCTTTAAAGATTATTTGTATTAATTTTGACATAATTATAATTTTAACTTCAAAAAAATACGCATTTTATTCGCGTATGGCTATATTTTAGCCCGCTATTATTTTATCAAAATCTTTATATTAGAGTTTGTAATATCTTTTATACCAATAAATGAATGCACTTATTGAGTAACAATATAGTCAATAGGGAAGGGCGAGGTTATTCTTATAGCCTATGATACCAGATAATTAAGCAATATAGATTGTGTACTATACAAACTGCTTGGGGAATGGTTTTGGTTTGAGAACCGATGAAGGACGTGCCAAGCTGCGATATGCCTTGGGGAGGTGCATGGAGCCTTAGATCCAAGGATTTCCTAATGGGACTTCCTGTTTTACACTCCGAAAGGAGGGGGAACCCCGGGAATTGAAACATCTTAGTACCGGGAGGAAGAGAAATCAATAGAGATACCGTGAGTAAAGGCGATCGAAAGCGGTATAGGGCAAACCGAATCTTTTTTAGAAATAGGAAAGAGATGTGGAGTATGGACTTCTTTCAATACTTCCTTTAAGAATCCTAAATAGCTGGAAAGCTTATACCTTAGAAGGTGATAGTCCTGTAGGAGTAATTAAAGAAGTTATGAGAAGAAATATCCTGAGTACCATGCGTCGTTATTCGCGTGGGAATGTGGGTGGCATGAACATCCAACCCTAAATATTACTCAAGTCCGATAGCAAAGAAGTACCGTGAGGGAAAACTGAAAAGCAACCCGGAAGGGCTGTGAAAAGAGCCTGAAACCAAGCAGTGATAACTTTATAGGGCATTAAAGGGATGATCTCGAAAGAGAGACCAGTGTTCTATTGTCCGTGTTGAAGAACGGGCCAGGGAGTTGTGATGGATGGCAAGGTTAATTCTAAAAGAAGTAGCCGTAGCGAAAGCGATTACTCGCACCGTAAGGGAGGAGTAACGTAACAAATGCGTTTAGTCATCTGTGGCAGACCCGAAGCCGCTCGATCTATACCTGAGCAGGTTGAAGCTTAGCGAAAGCTAGGTGGAGGACCGAACCAGTTCTGATGTGCAAATCGTTTGGATGACTTGGGTATAGGGGTTAAAGGCTAATCTAGAGCGGCAATAGCGGGTTCCCCTCAATACTACCCGCAGGTAGACCTCAGAGGAGATTTCTAGTGAGGTAGAGCGACCGATTGGGTGGTTAGCAACCGAAAGGCTGCGCCACCTTGTCAAACTCCGAACTTGCTAGAATCGTAGATTCTGGGTGCTAGGGCGTAGGGATAAGCTTTACGCCCGTGACGGAAACAACCGAGACTAATGTTAAGGTCTCTAAAATTGGCTAAGTGCGATTTAAAGAAGTTTATAGCCCAAGACAGTGTGGAGGTTAGCTCAGAAGCAGCTATCCTTTAAAGAGTGCGTAACAGCTCACTCACCGAGGTTATATGCTTCCAAGATGGAAGAGGCTAAAGCCAGTTACCGATACATTAGACCACCGAAAGGTGATGTGGTAGGGGGGCGTGCTGTATGGATAGAAGTTTCTTCGAGAGGAGGGATGGACCGTACAGTATCGTGGATCCTGGTAAAAGTAGCAGAATAGAGTGGTGAAAATCCACTCCGCCGAAAGGGCAAAGGTTCCTTGGCAATGTTCGTCAGCCGAGGGTTAGCCGATCCTAAGGTCACCCCTAACAGGAAGTGATCGAAAGGGAAGCTGGTTAATATTCCAGCGCCTCAGGTGTTTT
>JAJZXU010000013.1 GCA_021806235.1 Thermoplasmata archaeon | reverse complement strand
AGGAAACGCTGAAGATCAATATGCACAATCTGCGGCAGTACAGTTACCTGAAACGTACGAATCCCAAACTCATAAGGGATTACAGGGAGATATCAGCAAAATAATTTTGTCCCAAAGCCTATTTTATTAATTTATATATGCTGTTGATTTTTATTTATTATGTTTACATTTATGATAAATTGCTTTAGAAAATTTATGATAATTGAATTTTCCAGTAAACCCTGTATGGAATACAGATTGTATGGTGTCTGTCCCCGCCGGAGTGAATTTAGGTAATATCTATAATACCACATGCTAATCCTATAAACATATAATATTTCACTCCTGTTTTAGTTTAATTGCTGGGAATATACCCTGATCCCGGGTGCTAAATTTTTGTATGGACTATTAATGTCCCATAAAAATTATTCACTATGTTCAAATCCTCCCTCCACACCTGAAATTTCTTCAGCCTCTCCCGCATCAACTGCTGGATCATCCCTTTCTTCGGATTCTATTATCTCCTTCCGTTCCTTTAGATATTTTTTCTGCTGTTTAAGTTCTTCTCTTTCTTTCTTTTTTTCAGGATCCATGATTTTCACCATTAAATTTTAATTGATTAACTGTTATTTCTATATAAATATTTATGATGACTAATTTATGACCGTAAAAATATTTATCTGATAATTTCATAAGCTAATAATGACAGATATTAAAGAGTTGCAATCAATTGCAAGGGACTTTATAGATAAAAGGGACTGGAGAAAATTCCAGACCCTAAAAGACCTGGCTATGAATTCATCAATAGAATCGAATGAGTTAATGGAAATATTTTTATGGCATGATGAAAATTTTGAGAATGACCTTATTTCACGCAACGATGAAGAAATTTTAAGAAAAATAAAAAATGAGGTTTCCGATATATTGTTTTCATGCCTGGCAATAGCAGATCATTTAAATTTTGATATTTCAGAGGCGTATAAACATAAAATGTCTGAACTTGATAAAAGATATGATGTGAATACAGTAAAGGGAAAATTAACAAAGATACCATCACCTGACCATAAAAAATATTAATTATAGCATTAATTTATTTTGATTATATAATTCATAGAAATAGCTCTGGTTTTTTATTAAATCTGATGGTTTGCCTTCCTCTATTATTTCACCATTTTTGACATAAAATAAATAATCGGAATTCATTATTGTGTTTAAATGGTGTGCAATTATAATTACCGTTTTATTTTCCATAATTTTATAAATAGCATTCTGTATATTTATCTCATTTACAGAATCCAACTGGGACGTTGCCTCATCCATTATAATTATTTCTGGCTCATTAATAACAGCTCTTAGAATTGAAATAGCCTGCCTCTGGCCCTCGGATAGATTTGAACCCCTTTCTCCCACCTCTGAATACAGTGATAATCTGCTCAGTATTTTATCAAGGCCGGTATCCATTATTTTTTCATTCATATAATCATCTGTTATATTTTCATTTGTAAATTTTATATTATCCAGTATTGTGCCCTCAAATAGGAATGGATCCTGCAGTATAACACCAAATAATTTCCGGTAATTTCCGGTGTTTATTTCATTTATATTTATATTATCCATTGTTATATTCCCGGAGTTGGGGGTGTAAAATTTCAACATTAGATTTGTTACTGTGGTTTTACCTGCACCAGTTTTGCCTATAAACGCTACTTTCTGACCTTTCTTTACTGTAAATGATACGTCCTTTATTGTATCTGTTTTTCCGTATGAAAAGTTTATATGATTAAACGATAAACTGTCATTGAATTTTATATCATTATATTTATAATCATTTTTATCCTTTTCTTCATCTATTATTTTATATATTCTTTCAACCGCAATTGATGATGACTGGTAGGAATTATAAAATTGCGATAACTGAACTATGGGATTAAAAAATCCCTGGACATAAACAACAAAAGATACTAATATGCCTATGCTTAAAATTCCTGAGAATACCTGGGTACCACCTTCGTATAGAACTATCATTATTCCGAAACCTTCTATTATCTGAACTATACTCGAAAATAATGATGTTAATCTTACTGCCCTTACGTTTGCATTATAATTATTATTATTAACAGTTTCAAAGCTTTCATTGAAAACATCCTCTGTTCCTGAGCTTTTTATTGCCTTTACACCGTTAATTGATTCACTTACATTGCCTGTTAATTCTGCTATTCTTTGCCTTACACTTAGGTAATTAAATTTAATTTTTTTATTCATTAAAAAAACTGTTGCCAAAAGCATGGGTATTATTAAAACTGCATATAGGGTTAATCTGTAATCAAGATATACCATTATAAATAATGATGCTACTACGCCAGCTATACCGGAAACAACCTGCGGTATCTGGAAGGTTAAAAAATCTCCAAGGGTTTCTGCATCATTTGTAATCCTGCTTATTATTTTTCCGGAATTTTTTTCAGAGTAATACTTTAATGGCACATACTGCAGATTTTCAAATGCCCTGTCCCTTAACTGTTTTATTACCATCTGCGATGTGTTCATCATGTATAATGTCCTTCTATTCTCTGAAAAATAATTAATTATGTAGATTAATATATAGAAACTGCCGAGATATATTAACAGTGTAAACTTTAGTGAGATTATTGAATCCGTTGCAATACCGATTATATATGGCCCCAGCATTGCTATTACCGATGATAATAATATTGAAAAAATAATGATGGATGAATTCCTTTTGTATGATAATATTTCTTTTATTAACCTTATAAAATAATTATTCATGTATATCACCTGTTAACTGTTTTGAAAACATTGATGAAAAATAATCACTTTTGCACAGAAGGTCTTTTATTAATCCATTTTCAACAATTTCACCATTGTTTATAACATAAGCATAATCCGCGAGTAAAACCGACGATAATTTATGGCTTACCATTATCACTGTTTTATTTTTTATGTACTCCTTTATTATTTTTATAAATTCCATCTCTGTATCGGCATCCAGACTTGATGTGGAATCATCAAATATAATTATTTCAGGGTTTCTTATTATAATCCTTGCTATTGCCAGCCTCTGCTTCTGGCCACCGGACAGTGTTATACCACGTTCTCCAACCATTGTGTTATATTTATTGGGCAAACTTTCTATGAAATCATCTATCCTGGATAGATGTGTTGCATTTTTTATTCTGTCCAGGGCATAGCTTCTTCCCATTGTTATATTATAGCTTATAGATCCTGAGAATAAAATAACATCCTGTGAAACTATGCCTATCTTTTCCCTTATTATATCATTGTTTACATCCCTTAATTCATTGCTGTCAATGTATACATGCCCCTCATAATTTTTATATAAACCTGAAATAATATTTATTAATGTTGTTTTACCTGCGCCTGTTTCTCCAACTATGGCTATTTTATCACCACTTTTTATCTCCATATTTATATTTTTAAGTGCATAATTTTCGTTTATCCTATACGATAAATTTTCTATTCTTATATCCCCCCTTATTTCCGGATTTAATTCACCATTATATTCATAAGCATTATCATTTATTGAATTGATTCTATCAAGACTTGCCATGCCATTTTCATAAAATGATATGTATCTTCCATAGAATCTTACGGGCCCTAACACAAGAGTGAAAATATTAACTGCTGCTATTACACTGCCTATTGAAACCGTTGAGAATATGCTTTCATATCCACCGTAAATCAAAACAAATCCTACTGCCAGATTTAACATCAATAATAACAATGGGTTATATAATGACCTTATGCCTGCTATGCTTTTATAATCATCATAATAATCATCCGTAACATTATTAAATCTATTTACCTCCTTATCTTCTGCCGTAAAACTTCTTACCACCCTGTTGCCCAAAATGTTCTGGTTTAATATACCATTCATTTTACCATATTTATCTCTTAATGACCTCCAGAATTTTCTCTGTGACCTCTGCATTACTAATGTAAAATATATTACTGGTATTATTACAGCAAAGAATATGATTGTAAAGCCATAATACAATTTGCTTAACTCAAATGCTGCTATTACTATTAAAAATGTAACGCTGAACAAATTTGATAAACTCATATTTACCAGTCTTCTCAAAGTTTCTATATCCATTGTAAATTTTGATAGTATATTGCCTGTAGAGTTTTTATTAAAATATTCATAATTTTTTGATAATAGTTTTTCAAATTCGTTTTTTCTCAGGTTGTAAACAAATTTCTGACTTGCTTTGTTTGAATAATAATCTATTGTAAAGTTAAATATAGCAGCACCAGCTGTAACAAGCAATATGAGCAGGGCGTAATTTAAAATTACTGAATAATTTTTACCAACAAGGCTTTCTACGGAGTCACCTATGTATAATGGAATTAAAATTCTTAAATACGCAAAAAGTATTGATGCTATGATAACTACTATTATCAGATACCATACACTTTTTATATTTCTAAATATGATAGAATACCTGCCCACAATAATACCTTATTACATGATATTATTTTTATTTTTTTATATATAATATTTATTACAAAAATATTTTTCTATTAAGTATAATATGTCCAGAGATCGCGTTTAGATGAACCTGCTGGAAGTTTCTGCAATATTTAATCTCTTTTGGAGTTATAGGTTCAGCATACTGTTATCCTGAGAAAGTTCATAACATCATTTGCCTTTATTAGTTATACCGTTTTCAGCGTTAAATTTAAGGGATATAAAAAATTATTGATTTACGTTTTTTATCAATTTTTCATATGTATCCAAGAACTCTAAACCCTTCTTGATTCCACCGAATATTTCGTCTCTTTTAATTTTCTCTGCATTTTCTCTCATTTTATCCGGGTTTTTAACCCCTGCATATGCTATCATTGATTGAACAGACCTGTTTATCCTCAATGGGTTTAATTCAAGTTTAAACATTGTATTTACTATTTCTTCAATATTATCAACTATAAATTCCCTTGATACATCATTTGAGGCCATTGAAACAAAGAAAGAATCAATATCCTGTTTTTTTGCACTGCCGGAATTTACAAAGTCCATTATTTCACCATGGTTTTTCAGTAACCCTGATGCAGTTATTGCCTTTGTTTTATCCTCATCACTGAATGCTTTTATGATTATATCTGACAAATAAGTAAAATCATTGTTTATTCTTGCATTTGCTATTAAATATGCCAGTCTGAAATCCGGATCTATATCATAGTAATTATTATATGTTTTTAAGAGGTCCCTATCAAAATCATCGTTTATGTATGCAAGCCTGGTATATAATGATGATAAGCTTATTTTAAAGTTAAAATCATCTTTTTTGTTATTTTCTATGTATTCTATTTTATCCTTTATATAGAAATTGGCAATATCTTTGAAATAGTTGCTGTTTGTAATGCTGTATAAACTGTATAACTGCTTGGATATCTCATCTATTATTATGTTATCATTTACATGATAAAACCTTTCCAGTCTTTTAACATACTCATTTAATTTTATTTTATTTGATAATAAAAACGCATAAAGATCATTTATAATTCCCCATTTCTCATAGTTGCTTATTCTATCCAGATTCCTGGATATATTTTCAAATAAATAACTATCATACATAACCCTGTAAAATCCGAAATGATTATTATTTAATGATAATATATCACCCTCCAGTGATATACTATTTTTATCCATCAATATTACATCATCATCTGAAAATTTTTTTACGAATAATGGTAAATTCCAGGTTTCATTGCTATCTTCATCCAGGAAATAGAACTGTTTCTGTGTGATCCTTAATTTATCCTCTACTTTCTCAGCAATTAAATATGGATAACCCTTCTTTGATATCCACTGTTCCATAATTTTCGATATTCCCTTTTTTGATTCCTCCTCTATGGAATTCCATAAATCCGACCCAGAAGCATTGCTATATGAAAATTTCTTCAGGTAATTTCTCAATGAATTCATAAATACATCATTGCCAACATAGGCTTCTATCATCCTCAATACATTTGAACCTTTGCCATATCTTATTTCATATGATAACTGTGATATGCTCCTGGGATCACTAACATCGGCATTTATGGGGTGTGAGTTTATTAATGAGTCCATGGTATATGCACCATCTGTTTGATCCAGTAAAAAATCACCATAGAAATTCCACTCAGGGTAAACATCATTTATAGTTTTGAATGCAAAAAATGTTGCAAAACTTTCATTTAACCATAAATCATTCCACCATTTCATTGTTACAAGATCACCGAACCACTGGTGAACCAGTTCGTGTGTTATTACCTCTGCAGTTCTCTTATAACTTTTACTGGTTGTTGATTTATCTATTGTTAATAATATCTCCCTGAAGGTTATTGCGCCCCAGTTTTCCATTGCACCCGCACCAAATTCTGGAACAGATATTAGATGTAATTTGGGAAGCATGTAATCTATATTTGTATAATTTTCCAGGTAATTCAATGATTTTTCTGCAATTTCTATCGGATAATCTGATTCTGTTAAATGGTTTTTCATAGCCGTTAAATATACCCTTTTGTTTTTATATAAACCAGACATTTCATCAAAATAGCCAACGCCTAAATATACTAGATATGTTGACATTACAGGTGTCTGTTCAAATTCAACTATTTTTCTATTTTTCTCAAGTTTTTCATTTTTTATGGGCATATTTGAAATTGCAGTTAAATTACTGTTAACTACCAGTGTAATATCAAATGTAGCCTTATACAACGGGTTATCTATACATGGAAATGCCCTTCTTGCATCTGATTCCTCAAACTGTGTTGATAATATATATTCCTTATCATTACCGGCAACATAAAATCCTTTTAATCCTCGGGCATTAAACGATGAGAATTCTATATAAACATCTATATCTTTCTCACTGTTATTTATGCTTACATAATCCTTATTTAAATCATATTTTACTTCCTTATTATTTACCTCTATTTTTTTTATTTCTATCTCATTTAAATCAAATTTTAATTCCTTTTCGGGATCTTCTATTTTTATGTGCTCAGAACCATTATATTTCTTATTTTCAAAATCAACATCTATTTTTATATTATAATTAATAACTCTCATAAAGCTTTATGTTACAAACTTTAATAAATTTTTATATCTGTATTTTTGTTGTATTTATTTAAATATCCGTTTTAAATTAACATTATTATGGAGCAAAAGTACAGTTATGCATATACGGGAATTTTTGTAATGATGGTACTGCTTGCATTACAGTTCCTGCTTGGCATATACATAAATTTATATGTTTCATTTCCCCCCATAAGCGAATTACATTTACATTTCCCTGCAGATTATATAATAGTTATGGTTCATATGATGCTGGGTTTCCTTATATTAATTGCATCGTTTATTCTTATGCTTCTTGCCATTAAAATAAATGATACTAAAATGATAATTTCCAGTGCACTGGGATTTATTTTTGTTATTGTAGCAGGTTTATCCGGTTTTATATTTCTTTTCTATAAATACAACGCATATTCATTTTCCATGGCATTTTCATTTATTATAGTTGTATTATCAGAGTTTTACTATTTTTACAGGCTATCATTGATAAAAAAATGATTTTTCTGATGTAATAAAACTATATACATTGAACTTTTATAATAATGAGAGAGCAAAATTGACATTGTATGGCACTTATGGAGCTATTAGATTTACATAATAAATATTAAATATATGTTTGCATATATGTATCCTAAACTTGGGGCTTATTTAGGGAACAACTAAACAATTTTTCTGTATTTATCATAATATTTTTATACTTTTATGTGTTCCCTATATACAGAACATGACAAGGGAGATAAAGACAATAAACGGAAAGCAGTATGCGTACGACGTATCCATGGTCTGGGATTCGGATCATAAGAAGAGGCACAAGGTCTCGAAATACGTGGGAAAGATCATAGATGATGATATGGAAAATCCTAAGAGGGTCAGGGAGATTGTTGCCATACGTGGCATATATGAGATTGGCCACCTGGAACTTGTATGGTCTCTCATGGAGGATATTATATCCCCCTTGAGAAGGGAATTTCCTGATGACCTCATGAAGATCATTGCATTTGCATTCAACAGGCTCATTTACCCGGTTCCAATGAAATCCATAAAGTCATGGGTGGAGAAGACCTGGCTATCCAAAACCATCCACGAGATCTCGCCAAAATCCCTATCGTCCATGCTGAAACGCATAGGCATGGAACAGAACAAACAGAAGAACATATTCATGAAACTCATGGGGAAAAACGGGGTAGTGGCATACGATACCCCAGCACTGTTTTCATATTCTACTGGAATGAGAATGGCTGAGTTCGGGCATAACAACAATGATTTAACACTCCCAGTGATCAGGATAATCATGGGATTCTCCAGGCTCAGGAATGAACCCTGTTACATAAGGCTGGTTCCCGGAAGTGCTGCTGATATAGACACCCTGAGAAAGAGTGAGGAAGAGACACCACGTGGCACATTATTTGTCATGGATCGGGGTTTCATTGATGACGGCAACTTCGAAAAGATCGATACTGATGGATTATATTTCATAACACCACTGAAGAGGGACTCCAATATTCCCGATTATTCCCTTCAAACAGAAGGGTTCTTCATGTTCCGTAAGAGGACCATAAGGTTTTCTTCCCGGATCGTGGAAAGGTACCGTGTGCACATATTCGAGGATATCCTCCTCAGGGCTGCTGAGGAGAATGAGTACTATGCCCTCGTGGATGCAGGCAAAGCCCCGAAGTTCTCACCGGAAAAGGCAGGGAAGATTGCAATACTTACCAACACGGGAGAGAAGCCACAGACAGTGTTTGAGATGTACAAGTTCCGCAATGACATTGAGGAATCCTTCGATGTATTCAAGAATTTACTGCAGGTAGACACACCATATCTCAGGGATGATGATACCCTGAGGGGATATGCCTTTGTTTCGTTAATATCACTCATTGCATATTACAGGATTCTGAAGCTTCTAAAGGAGAAAAAGATCAATACAAGGATCAGTGTGAAGGATGCTTTACTCCAGCTGTCAAAGATCTATCTTACCGATGTTGGGGACAGGACAGTGATGGCTGAGCTCCCGAAGAAAGTGAGGGAACTTGCAGAATCACTGGACATGAAACCAGAACTGTTCCCTAAAAATGTTCCGAGTTAAGGCTTTTATAAGAATGCGGAGGGTCGGATTTGAACCGGCGAACCCCTGTGGGAATAGATTTTGAGTCTATCACCTTTAACCTGACTCGGTAACCTCCGCTTTATAAATTATGCAATATATTTTAATTTAAATGCTTTATTGCATTTACTAATATTGCATTATGATATATAATTATTATTTTGTACATTCTTAATAAATGAATAAAAATTTATTGTACCATATAATTACTGTATTTGTGGAAATAAATATTGAAATAGATGAGGAAGATTGTTACAGTTTATATAATTCTATTATTGCAGACAACGATGAAAATATTTCAATGGAATGCGATAACAATAGATTAAAAATAGATATAAAAAATGCAAAAATTATTTCAATTTATAATTTAATAGATGATATTTTAAGGGATTATGAAACATTTAAAAAAATAAAAGAATTATAGTTTTATTCTTCTATTGTGAGGTTTAATTTTTCTGTCAGTTCCTTGTACCTGTTTCTTATTGTTACCTCGGTTACTCCAGCCACTTCTGCTATTGCTCTCTGTGTTCTTCTTTCTCCTGTGATTAATGATGCAATATAGATAGCTGCGGCTGCAACCCCTGTTGGTCCTTTTCCTGATGTTAAATCATTATCAACAGCCATTTTTAATATTTCTTCTGCTCTCTTTCTTGCCTCCATTGATAGCCTTAGCTTGGAGCAGAACCTGTTGACATAGTCATCGGGTTTTGATGGTAATATGTTTAATTTCAGGTATCTTGCCATTATTCTATATGTTCTTCCTATTTCCTTTTTCTTTACCCTTGTTACTGATGCAATTTCATCCAGTGTCCTTGGAACATTGGTTATTCTGCATGCGGCATATATTGATCCTGCAACAACACCTTCTATTGATCTTCCCCTTATCATATTCTGTTTAACTGCTTTTCTGTATATTACTGCGGATGTTTCCCTTACATCATTGGGTATGCTTAAATTGGATGCCATCCTTTCAAGTTCCTGCAAAGCCTGTGATAGATTTCTTTCTGCAGCATTTGATACTTTAATTCTCTTCTGCCACTTTCTCAATCTGTACAGCTGTGCCCTATTCCTTGTAGGAATAGATTTGCCATATGAATCTTTGTTCTTCCACGATATATCTGTGGACAATCCCTTATCATGGATTGTATATGTCATTGGAGAACCTGTTCTGGCCCTGCTTTCACTCTGTTCAGAATCAAATGCTCTCCATTCCGGGCCTTCATCGATGTAGCTGTCATCAATGACCAAACCACAGTTAGAGCATACCAATTCCCCACGTTCGTAATCTCTTACTAACTGTGAAGAACCGCATTCCGGGCATTTATCTATTTCATAAATATTTTTTTTCTTTTCTTCTGCCATTTTAATCACCTTAACATTTTACATATATTTTGTTTATATCCATATCTTTTTTAGCAAGATATGCAAGAGCATATGGATGAGATACGGGACCTAATACCCTGGTAATTTTACCTATGCTGTTGTCGCTTTCATCGTAAATTTTATTGTGTATTCCAATGCAATTATTTATGCTTATTAGTACTTCATTGTTCATTGTGTGTATTATACTGCACTCGTATTTCATATATTTACTATATGTAATATCTATATTTAAAGCTTTCGTAATATTATTAAAAATATGTGTTATGTTATTAAAATATTCGTGTATAAAAGTGTGTAATCAATGTTTTACTTAATTATCATACTGTTTATTGCTAAATTTTTTTTATAAATTTATTCCGTAAGATATAATAATATTTTAATACATAATGTAATATCTATATTAACTTGGTGGTTTAATGGAGACGGATGATGTAAAAAAATGTTCTGAATGTGGATCAGCACATCTTATAAAGGATTATGAAAGGGGTGAACTTATATGTTATGATTGTGGTATGGTTATAGAAGACTCTATTATTGACCATGGGCCTGAATGGAGGTCCTTTGACCAGGAACAGAATGAGAATAGAGCCAGAACAGGGTCACCCATGAGCTTTTTAAGCCATGATAAGGGTCTGGCAACAGAAATCTCCTGGTCAAATAAGGATTATTATGGTAAAAGAATACCACACAAAAACAGGGCACAGATATACAGGGTAAGAAAATGGCATCAGCGAATAAGGGTAAGCAATGCAGCTGAGAGGAATCTGTCCCTGGCATTACAATTATTAAATGAAGACGGTGCAAAATTAGGTATTCCAAAGGATATAAAGGAAAACGCAGCCCTTATATACAGGAAAGCTGTGGAAAGAAACCTTATAAGAGGAAGAAGCATAGAAAGCATCGTATGTGCATCAATATATGCTGCATGCAGGATGATAAATATACCTAGAACACTTGAGGAAATATCGAGAATTGCCGATGTCAATAAAAAGAAGGTTGGAAAAGCATACAGACATTTAGCGAAGGAACTGGCATTAAATTTAAAGCCAACAACACCATATTCATATATTTCACAGTTTTGCAATAAACTTGATCTGGACAAAAATGTAATAATAGATAGTGAAAATATTATCAGAATGGCAAGCGAAACTGGAATCTCTACCGGTAAAGGTCCTACAGGCATTGCGGCAGCGGCTATTTATATTGCGGCCATTAAAAATGGAAAAACAAGGACACAGAAGAGTATTGCAAAGGTTTCAGGTGTAACTGAGGTAACAATAAGAAATAGATACAAGGATATGAGTAGAGCACTGGGTTTAGATGACCCAAAGTGAATAGTATATATTTATATTTTAATGCATTATTATAACAGGCATTCAAATTTTTGTTGTTTTTACTGCAATATTTATAAAGGCAGTATGCCCTATAATATTATTATCCGGTCTTGTTGCATTTTCCCTTACTAGGATATTTCTCTTAACTAATTCAACGGTTTCAATAACAAAAAATTTATGTTTTTTAAGTTCAGCAACATTTTTTTCAGTTTGATTATAGTTGGGCGAATATAGAATCACATAACCTCCGGGTTTTATGCTGTTTTTAATATTTGAGATAGCATTCCATGGATCTGGCATATCTAATATTACTGCATCATAAACATCATTGCTCCTATAATTTTTAATATCATCATTTATCAGATTCCAGTTATCTATATTTATAAATCTTGAAACGTTCTTTTTAGCATTTTCAATGTTTTTTTCATTTATATCTATACCTGTTAATTTCCCACTTTTCCCTATAGATTTTAATATGGAATAGCTTAAATTCCCTATCCCAACACCGGATTCAAGAATGTTTTTACCATAATTTATTGATGCAGAATATAATATATACGATATATCCAGGGGCAATATTGTCTGCGTATACCTTCCGGTTACCTCATTATAAAATAATGGGTCGCAGTTTAAAACCACATATTCCTTACCACTTATTTTTATTGAATCTCCGGGGTCATATACATAATTCCCCGGTAAGATTATCTTTTCTCCCTTTATATACGCAATGTTGCCGTCCAGTATACCAGTATAATCCCCGGATTTTAAAAGAAACATATGGTTAAATGCAACAGTATAATTTTATTTTTTGCATACATCTATAAAATTTTTGAATAATTCTGTTCCATACTCTGTGTTATTCACTTCAGGATGAAATTGAACGCCAAAAATATCCCTATTTTTATGATAGAACGCCTGGATTTTACATGTATCAGAGGATGCACATATTATATAATCATCAGATATACTCTTTATCTCATCATTATGATTTTCCCATGCATTTATTTTTCCTGGTAAATTATAAAAAATTGATTCATTTTTACTGAAAGTTATCTCCTTTTTGCCGTATTCGGAATGCATTGCCTTTCCAACAGTGCCACCGGAGTTCAGGGCTATAAACTGTGCACCAACACATATACCAAATACAGGGTATTCGTGGGTTTCTATATACTGTTTTATATTGCCTAATCTATTTAATTCCTTATCTATGCTTGCAGGCCCACCGGATAAAACTATACCATCCAGGTCATTTAATTTATCATTATCGACATTATTCGGTAATATTTCGGATTCCACATCAAAGGATTTTAAAACCCTCCATTCCCTGTGTGTCCATTGACCACCATTATCAATAACATCAATTTTCATTTATGCATTATTGTAATTATATATATAAATAATATTTATTAAATAAAAGCTTATATAATTTTAATAAATATAGGGAGAATATGACGATATATCAGGGTAAAAGTACAAAGAAGTCTACAGGTGGCAAATTAAGAAGAAATCATTCAAAGAGAAGATATGAACTCGGTAGGGAACCATCATTAACAAGGGTAGGTGATACCGAAAGAAGATCATTAAGAACAATGGGTGGAAATAGAAAATTAATATTATTAAAGGAACTGTATGCAAATGTATATAATCCAGAGGATAAAACAACAAAAAAATTAAAGATTTTAACAGTTAAGGAAAATCAGGCAGACCCACATTACGTCCAGAGAAATATAATGAATAGAGGGACAATAATATCAACAGAATTGGGCAATGCAAAGATAACCTCAAGGCCAGGCCAGGATGGAATCGTTAACGCAGTAATAGTAAAATGATAACATTATATTCGCAGTATTTTAATAAGGATATTTCCAGAAGGCTCGGAAGAAAGATAAGCAAAAGCAAAGCAGAAAAGTACAGTAATGATAAGCTGTTATCGATTTTAAAGGAACTGAGTTTTAATTATGAAGTTAGGGACTGCAGGTATCCAAGATTGCCATATGTGGAATCAAAAATGTTTGTTATTGACGGAAATGTAAAGAAATCAACATTACTGAAAATAATAGAAAAACGGTTATAATTTACTTTTTCCTTGAATTTATCTTGTCCTTAGCCTTTATCTCATAATACTGTAAGGGGTGCTTTATACGCTGGCATAATGCATCATCTCCCATATAACAGAGATGGTTCGATTTTAATGTAGCACATTTTGGTGGGGAATATTCTGTTCCGGAAATGCTTCCTGTTAAATGGCCAATCTGATATGATGCACTGGATTCATCAAAATCTGCAGTTCTGCTAAATATTTTGACTATGTGTTCATTATCCATACCAATATGATGCAGAAATGTGGCCAGTGCAAGTCTTGCCATATGGGAGGGATTGCCCCCATCATTTATTTCATTGATGTATTCCTTAATACAGGGCGGGAATATTGAAGAATCTATCTCACCTAAATTCATAGTTTTTTTCCGGTTTATTTCAATAAATTCCTTTTTTAATTCATCCAGTTTATCATAGAATCCCTCAAAAATATCCTTTGAATCGCTATAATCCATCTTATCATAAATTTTATTCATTTTTGCAACAAACTGTTCCCTCAAAATGTGTGCTGCTTGCCTTAAATCAATATATACATAGCCGCTGTCAAGCATCTGATATACCAGCCTGTATTTATTTCCGGACAGCTTTTTATTATACCTTATAAAAATATCAAAGGGTATTCTGAATAAATATTTATTCCCAACAGTTTCAATACTTGCATCTTCTATTCCAAGGGCACCGAAGTATTCGATTAAATGATCAAAACTTTCTAATGATATCTGTGTTATTTTATTCATAAATACATCTCTCTGATCTATGATAAACCTGTTAATTAAAGGTTTTTCATTTATATATTTTATAATCCAGAGTGTAATGGCAAATGTTTCCCTATCTATGGCTACATTGTATTTTTTATCCTCCGAGTACTTTTTTATCAGATTGCCCATATAATCAAAAGCATCCCGTCTATATCTTCCATCCTTAACCAGAATATCCCTTATTCTATTTTTATCCTGAATCAGATTAAAATTAACAAAGAAATTTGATGTTATCATAATTCTATTAAATCCTTTGGTGCATTCGTTATCTGCTCGTAACCATCATTTTTAACAATAACATCATCCTCTATCCTGACACCACCGAAATTGGTTACATATATTCCCGGCTCATCTGTGACAACCATGCTGTTTTTAAGTATGAAATAATATGTTGGTGATAATGCCGGATGATCATGGACATCAAGACCTACGCCATGGCCAAGGCTGTGTATAAATCTACCCTTATACTTTGTAGAGTCTATTATATCCCTTGCTATTTTATCTATATCCCTCCCGTTGACTCCTGCTTTAATTGCTATCATACTGTCATGCTGTGCTTTTTTTACAGTTTCATATATTTCTTTCTGTTCATCGTTCGCCCTGCCAAATACAAACGTCCTTGTTATATCAGAGCAGTATCTGTTATATAATGCACCGTAATCTATAAGGACGAAATCATTCTTTTTTAGTTTTGCCCTTCCAGGTGAATAATGTGGCATAGCCGAATTTTTGCCGAATGCAACAATTGTACTGAATGATTCCCCGGAAGCGCCATTCTTCATCATTGCATATACGACGTTTGCTGCAAGTTCACTTTCAGTCATACCCTCATGTACTGTCTCTGTAAAATCCTCAAATGAATCACTGGCTATCTTTGCCGCCTCCCTTATATTTTTTAACTCATCATTTTCTTTCAGTATTCTTGATTCTAATATCGACTGTGATACATCTATAAACTCCTTATCCGGAATTATTTTCAGTATACCTTTATACATACCCAGTGTTACCGCCGAATAATTTAATCCGATGTTTATATCATTTTCAAATAGTTTTTTCAGTATATTATTTTTTTCTGATGCTGTTTTGAATGTTATAACATCAAGGCCTGTTTCCTTTGCTGCCTCCTCTTCAAGCTCTGACGTGATAATTTTTATTTCATCGGGTTTAACATATAATGCTGAACCTTCAAATATACCGGATTTCGCACCTGTAAGGTAAAAAAATGTTTTATCGCACTGGTTCTCTCCGCCGTTCATTATCAGCATTGAATCAACGTCTCTGATATAATCAAAAATTCTTTTCTCTTTCATTATTGACGATTTTAATAATGAATATAATTATTTCTATAATATTTAGAAATATATTTTAATATTAATAATATAACGTATTATGCTAGATATTGTTTTTTCAGGAAAATTTTATTATAATGGGGAATTCCAGGATCTGGATATAGGTGTGTCGGATGGTATTATCACGGATATAAAAAAACATATAAATTTTAAAAGAAAAAGATTAAAAAACGCCGTGATACCTGCGGGAACTGACACACATGTGCATTTCCGTGACCCGGGAGAAACATATAAGGAGGATTTTAGAACCGGAACAGTATCCGCAATTTTCGGTGGAACAACAACAGTATTTGATATGCCAAATAATAAAATAAAAATTGACAATTATACAGCTTACAGTGATAAACTGGAGATAGTGAGAAGAAAAGCATACTGTGATTTCGGTTTATATTCAATGTTTAATGGCAATAATTCCAGTATAATAAGTAAGGATTCATCTGGAATAAAAATATACCTTGGAGATACAACAAACGTTGATAATATTAACAGTTTTAATATAAATGAAATAGAAAATGTTAATAATATGAATATACCTGTCTTTTTCCATGCAGAGGACAAAAACTGCCTTGATAAGAATTATAAAAAAGCACATAATTTAAGGGAATACAATCAGAGCAGGCCAATGGCATGTGAGGATATTGCCGTTAATACTGCAAGCAGCATGAAGTTTAAAAAGGGTGTTATTACACATATGACCCATTATATGAATACAGATTATATAAAGGAGGTGGCACCACACCATTTATTATTAAACGATGAAATGCCATTAAAATCATACGGAAAGGTTAATCCGCCATTGAGGGATTCAGAAACGCAGAAAAACCTGTTAGGTGATTATATAAATAACAGATTCAATATTGTCTCATCAGACCATGCAACACATTCACAGAACGAAAGGGAGGAATTTGAATACTCAAAATCCGGTATAATCGGTGTTGAGACAAGGATACCATTATTACTGGCACTGGTACAAAAGAAAATTATAAGCTTCGAAACATTTTATAATACATGCATATACAATCCCGATAAATTATTTAATTTGAAAAAGGGAGAAATAAAAATAGGGAACTATGCGGACTTCATGACGGTAGACTTTTCAAAAATGGAGAGATTAAATGATTATACACTGCATTCGAAAAATCCTGCATCACCGTTTAATGGCTTTGATGTAATATTTCCACAGGATGTTATAATACGTGGAAACACGGTAATAGATAATCGTGAATTAATAGAGGACAGAGTGGGAAAATACGTAAATGATTTGAAAAAATTACAATAATTATTTTTTAACTTTAAAATTTCTTACGATTATTCCTTAACTCCGCCCATTTTACATAACAGGAACCAATATTTTTTTAAATATCTGTTTGTGACCAGCTATTTTACTGTTTTTTATAATAAATACAGTTACACAAATATTTATATTCATGGTATGTGTATATACATTATGTGAATAATATTTCAGATTGGGCAATAAAATATAAGACCGGTGGTATTTATATCCCGGATGTAGGCAGCAGCTATTATTATACCTGCACTTCTAAGTTCTCAACATAATCGATGGGAAATACAGTGGTGGGAATGTTCCCCTGACACTTTCAAGGATCAGGGGATACAGGCTAGAAAAACAGGAAATTACAAACGGGATTCCAAAAAAATCAAATAAATTCATAGCGGATCTAAAGATAGATATAGACCTGTTATGTAAAAAAACGTGAGTTAAGGATTATTTTAATCTCATAAATATTGCGGGAATGGTTTTTACTATTTAGTCCATACATATATTATTATTTACATTAGTTTTATAATGTCACGGCATTTATCAAACTTTTGGATATTTATATTGTTTGCCTTTAAAATGGTTTTCATTTCTTAATAGCACTTAGAAATCTGCCCATTAATTTGCTGTGAACCCATATTCATTAGATGTATTATTGTTTTTAGCCATATTTCCCTTTTATTTTTTCATTATATTTCGGTAATGTAAAATATAAAATTACAAGTATAATCGTAATGGCACTTGAAATATATGAATATATAGCGGAAGATTTAGGATCAAAAGTGTATCCCTTGTAATAACCAAAAATATAAAATACAAATGTAAATAGTAAAAACAATTTGACCGCTTTATTATGATTTATTTTGTCTAGGATAAGAATAAATAAAACAAACGTTATGTATGCCCATAGATTCATATACACGAGCACCTGTGGCTTATAGTAAGCAATATAAAAAAGGTATATTGATAATGGTATTATTGCTATTGCTATTATTTTCTGTATTAATAGAATATTTTTATTATTTATTGCTACATTATTTTTTTGCATTTTTTACCCCTGTGACATCCTCCCACGACTAAAGCCGTGGGCTTCCTGTTTCATCGACAGTGCCTCTTTCATGTATTCCAGAGGTCTTACTCCATCTCCCGCCACCATTTTTGGGTGGTTTATCAGGCTTCAAATCCCCACTGCCCGTGGGTACTCAAGTATGTAAATACTTATTCATTTATATATGTTCGCTTTCATCCCACCCATAAATGGGGTGGGTTTTCTCGCTCACTGTGATAAAAGTAGCCATTGGGTACAGGGTTATAAGAAAATATTGGATATGGAACATTAAACCATCCAGTATTATAACCTATATAAACTCCAACATTCCCACCATAGCCATCCACGGTTTTTATAACAACTGCAGTTATAAATCCAACAGCAAATGCATAAGTAAGCGTTTTTGCCAGTGCAGATAAAGCAACGGAAGTTATTTTAGCTGCACTGCCCAATAGAACTCTAGCAACTCCGGATAAAGTAAATCCTAAACCTAAATAGTTCAACAATCTGCCAGTGTTTAGCTGGTCAAGTGAAATTACTTCTCCTTTTAAATTTCCATTGGAATTAAGTTTCAGATACAAACTATAACAAAGTAACGCGGCAGTATCAGGTGTAATATTATTGGATTTACTGTTCATATCAGCTAATGTTTTATTATTTATTATCATTGTGTTTTTTAATGTGTCTGATTTCACCGGAATAATTACAAAGTTTGTTTCGTTATTATTCATTATGACAAATAGTGATGATTGTAATTTATTATTAGTATATGTCGATAGTGTATATCCTTTATATAAACTGCCTTTATAGAAAGTTTCAACTATTCTTACATTATTTGCATTGCTTTTTGACTTAATTTCATATTGTTTCATCTCATTGATATTTTTCAGACTGTATTCATTCATCGTACTCTGTATAATATTGTTTTTGGATTGCAATTTATTTTCGGGTTTATAATACATTAATCCTGTAAAGCCAGCCATTATCATAACTGTAGCAAACAATATTGCTATAATAATTTTTTTATTTATGTGCTTTTCCATATATATAATATATATAT
>JAJZXU010000016.1 GCA_021806235.1 Thermoplasmata archaeon | reverse complement strand
TTGTTTCCTGAACCCAGCCATTTATTGTTATTTTTTCATTATCGCCTAATTCATTTAAATTATTTACATAGATTCTCATTAATACGTTATGGATAACTATTATTAAATTTTTTAACTTTTGTTATGAGGGGAAAGTATAATATTTACATTGTATATTATTATATTGTGAAGAGCAAATCTGTTATGAAGATGCTTATAATTCTCACAGTGTTACTGTTTATAGTAGTTTCATACAGTAATTTTAATTCAAACAGTAATGCGGTTAATAATATAAATAATAACACGTCTTCAAAGTCTGTTGTTGTGATAAATTTAACCGAAGAAATAGACCCGGGTTCATCCAATATGTTCAGGGCAACGCTGGAAAATATAAATTCATCATATGTAAAGGCAGTAATAATAAACATGAATACGCCGGGAGGCATTCTGGAAAATATGCTGTCCATAGTAAATTTTATAAATGAAACAGAGGCAAAGGGCATAAGTGTCTATACATATGTGCCTGATGATGGCATGGCGGCCTCTGCAGGGTCATATATTGCAATGGCCTCCACAGGAATATATATGGGCAATGGATCATACATAGGACCATCAACACCAATAGTTGTCGGTGGCACCTCTCTGGAAGAAACACATACAAAAAATGCAATGGCATCATTAATGGAAAGTATGGCAACCGCACATAACAGGAATGAAACCGCTGCAGGCATAATGGTTGAGAATAATACTGCTTATACGGAATCACAGGCGTTAAAAATTAATTTAATAAATGGAAATTATAATTCCTTAAATTCCCTGATACACGGAAAAAATCTATCGGGGTATAAAATAATTTATGTAAATGAGTCTGGTTATGACCAGTTTTTAAGTTTTTTAAGCAATTCCACGGTTGATGGAATATTTATTTTACTAGGTATACTTGCAATATTCCTTGACTTTTACCATGGATCAGTAATACTGTCCGTTATCGGTGTCGTGCTTATAGTTCTCGGGCTTCTGGGTGCAGAATTAATAGATGCTTCAGTAGTTGGCCTAATATTTCTACTGTTTGCAGCCATTCTGATATTTCTGGAATTGAAAACCCAGCATGGTATAGCACTATTAGCTGGAATGATAACCGGAATTATCGGGATATACTTCCTTGCATCATCGTATTACACATCAAACCCGGGATATTCCCCATCCCCATTTGGCATGAGCTTTTATTTAAGTGCGATACTGATAGTAATACTCGGTATTATACTGATATTATATATAAGAAAAATCGTGAAGTCATATAAGAGGAAAAATTTCACAGGAGCAGAAGCACTTATGGGTACCGATGGTGTGGCTGTAAATAATATACCAAAAAATGGAAAGGGTTTTGTCTCACTGGATGGTATAAAATGGGAGGTAATAAATAATGGTGATAATATAAATGCAAATGATACCATAACTGTTATTGGCAGAAGTGGAATAAAACTTATAATAAGGAAAAAGGATATTAAATAATAAGTATCTTTATATTTAGTCTAAAAATAGGGGTTTAAATGTATATATTAGGTTATGATGTTGGTGGAACAAAAATATCTGCTGTTATTGGAAATAGCAATGGTAAAATAATAGATACACTCAGGAAAAGGACATTAAAGGAATATGGGAAGGAAGCTTTAACAAACCAGTTAATAGTTATGGGCGAGGAACTAATAAAAAGGAACAGTATAGATAAAATCGACAGGGTCGGAATAATATTTGCCGGCCCAGTTAATTCAAAAAAGGGTATAATAGTGTCATCCCCTAATATTATTGGTTTAAGAAATTATAATATAGTTGATGGATTAAAGGAATATTTTAAGGTACCGGTATATTTAGAGAATGATGCATCTGCAGCAACAATGGCCGAAAAGGTGTTTGGCAATGCAAAAAATTTTGAAAACTTTATTTATATAACATTAAGTACCGGCATAGGTGGCGGAATTTTTATGAATAATAAATTGTATAAAGGTTCACACGGTATGGCCGGTGAGATTGGGCATATGGTCATAATGCCAAATGGGCCATTGTGTGGCTGTGGCAGAAGAGGATGTTTTGAGGCAATATCCGGTGGACGTGGGATAACAGGAAGGGTTGCGGAAAATATAAGTGCAATAAGGAATTCAACGGTTTTTTCAAAAATGAGACCTGTAGATATAGATGCGAAGGCGATATTCAATGCAAAAAGAAATGGGGATATGTTTGCACAGTTAATAGTTGAGGAAACCATATATTATCTTGCAGTCGGAATTGTTAATATTATCAATATTCTGGACCCGGGGGCAATCATTATTGGCGGTGGGATTTCCAAGGAGGGTGATGATCTATTTACTCCACTAAAACTTGCAGTAAAAGAGGAAATGAAAAGTATGAAAAGAAATGTAAAAATTCTAAAGGCAATTGATAACAACGGTGACCTCGGTGCAATTGCTATTACTATGGGAGAAAAATATTACCTGTAAAATCAATAATAAGCCGCCGACGGGATTCGATCCCGCGACCTCGTGCTTACCAAGCACGCGCTCTACCAGGCTGAGCTACGACGGCATTAAGGGTTAATTGTGAGTTTATATAAATTGTTTTTGCATTTTGCTACGACACTTATAAAATGTGATATGTATGTAGTTTCCCGGTTTTGGCTGTCCTGTTTATATTATTATTGGTATTGCCATACTCAGGTAGTTTCTGAAGTAATTTATTTAACCTCTGATTCTTTACTTTACAATACAATATTTCCTGAGATATCCGGGGAATTAAAAATATCAAGGTTATCATCATATAATGCCTGAGTTCTTTTATTCCCAACTTTCTCCAATAATTCAGTGCCTTCAAAAAATACAAGTGCTTATATTTTAAATAATGATATATTTTTATGGCATTTTCAATAATAAAGAAAGCTTTTAGCCCAGATTATGAGTTGGCGAACGGTATAATAAAAACAAGGCATTTAGATGGAAATGATCCTGATATTACAAAAAAAGTAAACCAATTGAAGATAGATAACAATATAAAAAAAGGTATATATAAAATCTTAGAATTGCATAGTTGACTATACAGCACTGGTAAAATCTGTATCTGTTATACTAACAATTTATTTTGTTGCCGCTAGCGTACTTATACAGCCTTTTCAAAGGGTTGGAATGTTATCCGGTATAATTAATGCCTATAGAAATAAGTTTAGGTTTAAATGTCTCAGATGCTTTCTCTATCAATGCTTTTGTTATTCCATGTATTGAATCACCGTGTAGACGGGGGGAAATAACAGAAACCATAACCTTACCAGCATCATATTTTTCATTATTGATAATTATTAAATAGTTATTAATAATAATTATTATAATGATTAACCCTGACATTGAAACCGATGAAATAAAGCATAAATGGAACACTTTCTTCGATGAATACGATTATAATGACAGAATAAACAAATTAAGGTCATATTATCCCGATGAGAAATCCCTGTATATTTCATATAATGATATATCAAGCTACAGCTCTGAATTTACCGAGAGTTTAATGAGAGATCCGTATACGTATATAACAATAGGGGAGGAATACATAAGGGAAAATATAGGACTTTACAACAATAAGATAAAGCGTATAAATATCAGACTGGAAAATGTCCCAGATATACCCGGTATAAAGTATGAGGTAAGGAATGTCAGAAGTTCAAACGTTGGAACATATATTTCAATCAGCGGCATAATCAGAAAAAATACAGAGGTACTGCCAAGGCTTGAAAGAGCGGCATTTAAATGTCCTGCATGTGGTGAATTTACATACATAGGCGAAGATTATCAGAGACTGTCTGAACCGGCAGTTTGTGACCATTGCGGTTATAATAAGAGTAAATTGAAACTTGTGCCTGAGGAATCAGAGTTTGTTGATACACAGAAGCTGGAAATACAGGAAGACCCGGATAGCATAGATGGCACATCCCAGCCACAGAGATTATCGGTAATAATGGAGGATGATATAACAGGTACAATATATCCCGGTGACAGGGTAACTGTATATGGCATTCTAAAAGCAGATCAGAAACGTATAGGGAATATAATGTTAACAGAATTCAATATTTATTTGGGCGCAAATAATTTTAAGAAAGAAACAAAAGATTTTGAAAATATAAAAATAAATGATGAGGATGAAAAGAACATAATAAAGCTATCAAAGGACCCAAATATTATAGATAAGTTTTCAAAATCAATTGCACCGTCAATATACGGTCTGGACGTAATAAAGAAGGCTTTAGTATTACAATTATTTGGCGGTGTAAGAAAATTAATGAAGGATGGAACAAGAATAAGGGGAGATATACATATATTAATGGTAGGTGACCCTGGAACAGCTAAATCACAGCTATTAAGATATATGACATTGATATCCCCGAGAAGCGTATTTGCCTTCGGTAAGGGTTCAAGTGCTGCAGGATTAACTGCAGCCGCTGTAAGAGATGATTTTGGAGAGGGACGCTGGACACTGGAAGCAGGAGCACTGGTTCTGGCAGATAATGGTTTTGTGGCTATCGATGAACTGGATAAGATGGATCAGCGTGATACGGCATCCATGCATGAGGCAATGGAACAGCAATCGGTAACAATATCAAAGGCAGGTATAATGGCTACCCTGAAATCAAGATGTTCAATATTAGCTGCAGCAAATCCCAAATTCGGCAGATATGATCCATTAAAAACTATAACAGAACAGATAGATTTCCCACCACCACTGTTATCAAGATTTGATATAATTTTTAAACTGATTGATACACCCAACAGGGATAACGATAGCAGACTGGCAGGACATATATTAACAACACACAGAATTGGTGAGATATATAGAAGCCTGGAAAATAATAACCTTGACATAAAGGTTCCCGATGAGGAAAACTTTTTACCGGAAATTGATAAGGATTTAATAAGGAAATATGTATCATATGCAAAAAATAAGATATTCCCCCGATTGAGCAATGAAGCTATTGATATATTGAGGGATGAATATATTAAGACCAGGTCTTCAAGTGAGGATTCAATACCGATTACAGCAAGGCAGTTAGAATCAACAATAAGGTTAGCAGAAGCAGCTGCCAGGGCAAGATTATCCCAGATGGTAACCATTAATGATGCATTAATGGCCAAAAGTATAGTGGATTACTATTTAAAGGAAGTATCATCCATGAATGGCAAGGTGGATATTGATATACTGAACACGGGTATAAGCAGCAAGCAGAGAAATGAACTTGAAATAGTTTTATCCATAATAAAAGAGGTAAAGGAAGAGGATAAAAAGGCTCCTGAAATAGATAAAATACTTGAAATTTTAAAATCCCGTGGCATAAGTAAGGATAGAGCAGAAACTGATATAGCAAAATTAAAAACAATGGGACAGATATATGAACCCTCAAATAAGAGGATCGACGTGATAAAATGAACAGCATTAACATGAAAATAATAAACATAAATGGCGAGGTTATGCTTGCGGCAGCAGATAGTGAATTATTAAATAAGGAGTTAAGAGAGGGAAAACTGCATTTAAATGTTAAACCAGAGTTTTATGGAGAAATGAAGGTATCTGAAGAAACTTTTATATCATCACTGGGAATCTGTACAATAGCGAACTTAGTGGGTGAAATGGTTATAAATGCTGCCATAAATGCCAGTTATATTGACCCGGAGAACATTATAAGGATTAATGGTGTACCGCATGCACAGCTTGCAAAGATTGTATAATATATTTTCTGTACTGTCCTGTAAATATTTCCTATATATACCGGTAAAAATATAAAATTTAAATTGTAAAAATTATTTTTATGGGTCTGATACAACATTTAAATTTATTACAAGGCTAATATCCGATCCCTGGTAGTAATTTGGGCTGTTGTTTCCAAGTCCTATCTGTATCATCATTATTGCGGTTCCCCCTGGGCTAAGTGATACGCCAAATCCGGAATATTCAGTTACATCATATATCCATCCTGTTGAGGTCTGCAGGTCAGACATAAAGTTAGTGCACTGTACAATATTAGTTGCTGCTATTGAAGATCCATTAGCATTGTATGTTGAGTTAGATGAGGATACTGCCGCTATTGATAGCGTGGATGGTGTGGTTACAATAAACCCTACGGTTCCATTATTTGTTATAACATCACCGAGTTGTATGTATTCACCAGGTGCAAAGTTTGTTACGTTTATCACATACTCTCTTCCACTGGTTGCCGTTGAGTAGTACTGTTTTCCCAGACCATAGCCATACCATTCACTTGGATGAAAATGGTCTCCTGCTCCTATTTTGTACATATGCCCATTTGGACCCATGATCGTTAAGGGTGTATTAGTAGCATTTGTTTTTTCTAATGTCGCTCTGTTTTCCCAGGTCAGATGACCTGCTGTGTTATTGATAGTTACACTTGAGTTACCTGAAAACGCTGAGAAAGCAAATGCTCCTCCCAGTGAAACAAGTAAGGGAACTACCAGTAACACTGCTAACTTCTTATTCATTTTCCATCACTAAAGTTATATTTTTAAATTGTAATTAAGGGATTGAGAACTAAAAATATGGTTTAAAGATTTATAAAAATGTTTAATATCAAATTTAAAAATTAAAATTAAGTATTTTTAATATGAAATAATAATACACATTAACATTATTAACAATTTTATTTTTTCGAATAAGTTTTTTGATTTTAAACAATATCATAATAATATGGAGATAAATATAGGTATAATACTAATCTATTTTTTAATAGTAAAGGCTATATATACTAAAATAATAAGGAATAACTTACACTAAATAGGGTCAACTACCCCCAGAGAATGTAGGGGGCTTTAATATGAAGCAGAAGTTAGAAAGGAGAAATACATACACACCCGCGGGTGCTCCACAGGTCCATGGCAACCGTGACCTACCCCGGACGGAGTGTTAAAATCATTAAATGGGGAGAGGATTTCCGGAATACAGAGCGTAAAAACCCTTCTAACAGCCCCGATGTGGACCTACGGTCAGGCATGACCGGGACGGGACTTGAGGGTCCCCATTTTAAACATGCACATTAAAAAAGAGGGAAAAAATATGGATGTAATTATAAGAAAGATAAAGCTAGGAAGGTATGGTAAAGGATTGAATTTCAGTTTCCAATTCCTAATTGCTCTTGCGAACGTGGTCTCCTTAGAGAAGGTCGGATGATAAAATGACAGAAGATAAGAAAAATGATGAAAATTTTCAATATATTGTTCGTATAGCAAGTAAAGATATAAAAGGAGAAAGACCTGTTAGATTAGCTTTAGCAGATATAAGGGGCGTAGGTGACAGGTTAGCTTCTATACTTGTAAAAAAATTTGATTTAAACCCGGAACAGAAAATAGGGGAATTAAGTGAAGATAAAATATTGGAAATAAGGGGATATGTTGAAGATAAGGAATATAAGGATTTGCCTGTATGGTTACTGAATCACAGAAATGATATAGCAACAGGTAAAAATTTTAATGTGTTATCCAATGATCTGGATTTGCAGATAAATGATGATATTAATTTAATGAAGAAAATGAGGTCTTACCGTGGTGTCAGGCACGAAACAGGCCATAAGGTAAGGGGCCAGAAAACACGTTCAAATGGCAGGCACGGATTATCAATGGGCGTTATAAGGAAAAGAGAGGAAGGAAAGAGATAAGGTGATTTAATGGGAGATCAAAAATTTCAAAGGAAAAGTTATTCAACACCAAGACACCCTTGGGAAAAGGATAGAATAGATTATGAGAGAGAGATGGTTATTAAATACGGATTAAAAAATAAAAGGGAATTATGGAAGGCTGAAGCCATATTAACATCCTTCAGAGCCCAGGCAAGAACATTACAGGCAAAAATAAGGTATGATGATCCGGTGGCACAGAAACAGTTTGGCTTACTGTTAAGGAAATTAGATAGACTGGATTTAATGGGAGAGAATGCTTCACTGGATGATATATTATCCATGAACATAGAAAATATTCTTGATAGAAGATTACAGACTATTGTTTATCAGAAAAACATGGCAACAACAATGAAACAGGCAAGACAGATGATTACACATGGACACATAAAGGTTGGTGACCGTGTAGTTACTGTTCCTGGATTATCAGTTGAAAAAGAGGATGAGGAGAAGATATATTATAATGAAAATTCACCGTTCTCTGATGAGGACCATCCAATGAGGCAGGTTATTGCCGGTATTGCGAAGGAGGGCAAAGAAGAGGAAAACAGTGATAATAATCCGGAAGGCGAAAACCATGAATAAAATAGGCATAGCACATATTTATGCATCACAGAATAATACAATAATACTGGTTACAGATCAGACAGGATCAGAAACAATTGCAAAATCGACAGGCGGCATGGTAGTTAAAAATGATAGGGAGGAATCGAGCCCATATGCAGCAATGAAAGCCTCTGATATAATAACAGAAAAATTAAGGGAAAAAGAAATAACTGATTTAATAATAAGGGTCAGAGCACCAGGAGGCAGCAGATCGAGAATACCGGGTCCCGGGGCACAATCTGCCATAAGGGCACTATCAAGGGCTGGCTTTAAAATATTAAGGATAGAAGAAGTCACACCAATCCCTCACGATGGAACAAAGAAAAAAGGAGGAAAGAGAGGGAGGAGAGTATAAAAATGCTTAAAATTATTGAAGTGGAGAATAATTTTATTAGATTTTCAGTTGATAATATAACTCCAGCAATTGCAAATTCTATAAGGAGAACATTAATAAATGACATTCCAAAATTAGCTATAGAGAATGTAATATTTCACCATGGTGAGATAAGGGATGCAGATGGAAATGTTTATGATTCATCATTACCACTGTTTGATGAAGTTGTGGCCTCAAGATTGGGACTGATACCATTAAAAACTGATATAAATATGAATTTCAGGGATAACTGCACATGTGAAGGGAAGGGTTGTGATTTATGCACTGTTACGTATGCAATAAATAAATTAGGTCCCGGTTATGTTTACTCATCAGATATAATCCCTGTGAATAACCCGGAATTAACACCGGCAGATCCTATGATACCTATTGTAGAATTAAAAAAGGGCCAGGCAATGCTTGTAACATGTGAGGCTATTATGGGCCTTGGCAAGGAGCATGCAAAATGGCAGGCAACTTCAGGTGTATCGTATAAATATCACAGGAATTTCATTTTAAATAAAAATGAGGTTGAAAACTGGGGATATTTCAAGGAAAAATGCCCCACATCCGTTATTAAGGAAAACGATGATGAAATAGTATTTACAGATGACATACCATGCAATTTCCTATCACAGTTATTTGAAGAGGAGAAAGTAAAAATTGAGGAAAATGATACAAAATTTATATTCAGATTTGAAACCGATGGTTCATTAAAGGCTATAGATGTTTTGGGTTATGCACTGAAAAGAATAGAGAACAGATTTGGCATATTAATGGAAAGTTTATCTGATTAATTTTTTACCATCCATAAAAATCATTTTTAAAAATATAAAATTTATAATGCCGCTAAAACAGTAAGCAGTGCCGGATATGATTCATAGGCAACATATATTCCAACAAATATAATTATAACTGAGAACACCTTCCTTAATTCATTTTTCTTGCCACCAAGATGTATTGAAAGTTCTGTACCGAGGTATCCTCCAAATATACCGCCAATTACATAAACTATGGCAATAAGATATAATACATCACCTATCATGCCCTGTGACACATAGGTTAATCCCGGAGATACAACTGCGTACCTTACTGCAGTAACAACACCGAATGTCCCCACTGCAACAAGTGATGTCCCTATTGCCATACTTATTTTTATTTTTGAAGATGCCAGTAAACCAGGAACTATTAAAAAGCCACCACCAATACCGAAGAAACCGGAGGCAAGGCCAACAATTAAAGAATAACCGGAAACCTTACTGTACTTTGTGTTTTTTACAACCTTACTGCAATCCTCATCCGGAACTGCACGGCATTTGCTTATATACATATACATTCCGATTATAATCATAAGCATTGAGAAGAGGAATAATAATTCACCACCCTTAATTATAAGCCCTATTGTAGACCCTATTAATACACCCATGGTACCTACCAGTGCAAAGGTCCCACCAAGTCTCATGCTTGCATTTTTTTTCTTTAAATGCTGTGCAAAATTTATAAATGCTGTTATACCTACAGCCAGAGCAGTGGTACCTATTGCCAGATGTGGGTAATGTATCCCCACAAAATAAATAAATAATGGAACAGCAAGAATAGATCCACCGCCACCTATTAAACCCAGGCTAAATCCCACAGCCACACCTGCTATTATAGCCAGAACATATTCCAGTAATGTTACATCAACGATCAATTTTATCTATTGTGTATTACAAATACATATATATACGTTATTCATATTTTTATATGAATATTCACATCTATGGATTTATGATGGTGATATTACATATATATGAAAAATTATTAATTTGAATGTAGGAGATTGCTTAGGTGGAATAGGGCTTTACCTGCGTTTGCATTATCTATTATTATCCATATTTCAGTATCCAGGCGGTATATATTTGTAAATTTTATTCCATATGTCATTAAATAATCCGTAATCAGTAATGTTAATCCCGGGGTAAATGATGATTCCTTCGGTAAAATTATTTTTATCAGTGCTATTTTACTTTCCCTGTTGCCTATATTTGCTATACACACATAAAAATTTGATTCCTTCATTATGAGTATCGCATTGTCGGGTACCTTTTTCAGGTCATCAAAGTATAAAATACTGTACTCATATTCTATTGTCAGTGATGATTTCCTTAATATATCAAGGTCATCGGTATATTCGGGTTTTACTGCCTTCATGTTTGTTAACACCTTGACTATCGTATTGAATTTTACATTCTTGCCCGTCATTGCCTCGACCTTGTCCTTTATATTTTCTGCAATTTTTGTGTAATTACACAGGCCACTTGAAATCGTCATTGAGTATATCAAATTATTATCCACGATAACTTTTACAGAATCAGATATTTTTGTCATGGTTTGATATAATTTAATAATATAAATTCATTACTATTGAAAATAATATATAAAACGCAAAGTTATGATTTACGTTTAGAGTTATCTGTTATCATGCCATAATAATACTGAATGGTTTAGGTCACCGTTATAATATTTTACCGGCTCCATGTACGTATGTATTATATTAATATGGGGTGCATTCTATTCAATATCATAAAATTAATTAAACACATAACAATATTCGATAACTATCGGTGTAAGTTGTCAACTACCCACGACTAAAGCTGTGAGCCTGCCCCGTGAATGGGACAAAAGAGTTGATCAGGAGGCTTTGAAAATATGAAAGAAAAGCAGAGGTTAGACCGGAGATATACGTACACGGATGCCACACAGACCCGTGACCCGTCCAGGAATATGGTATTAAGGTCATTAAACAGAGAGAGAATTCTCAGTGTGCCCGGTTTAAAAAACTCCTCTAACAACCCCGGTGTGGATCTACAGTCAGGCATGACTGAATGGAACCTGATGGTTACCGTTTTAAATATGCTAAACTAATCTTTAATGCCAGCAATGGCGATCGTTAAAAAAGAGGGAAAAAGATGGATGTAAATGTAGGAAAGGTAAATCTGAGAAAGTACGGTAAAGGATTGAAAATTAACTTCAAATTCCTCCCACTCCTGAAGAATGGGAAAGTCCTGGGGGCGACCAGATGAAATTAGCAATAATTACGAGGATAAACTGTCCCTCATGTATCAAGATAGCAAAGAGGGTTTTAGAGTTAATACCAGATTCCTGGGAAATCATATATGAAACAAAACTGGCAAAAATCCTGAATAAAAAAGGGGTAAATTTTAGTCAGATAGATGCAGATATAATAGTGGTAATAGGCGGGGACGGCACTATTTTAAAAACTGCACAGCTATCGAGGGGAAAAATACTGGGTATAAATGTAGGTGGCCTTGGATTCCTGTCAGAGGTCGAAATTGGAAATATAGAGGAATCCATACATAATATGGTAAATGGCAATTACATAACATATGACGTTATGAAACTTGAGGTTTATATAAATGATATTTTATTTGGGAAAGGAATCAATGATGTGGTAGTACATACTGCAAGAATTTCAAAAATACGGAAATTCAGTGTTTATATAAATGAAAATTTTATGGAAAACACCAGTGCCGATGGTGTAATCATTGCAACTCCCATAGGTTCTACATCATATTCCTACAGTGCCGGAGGGCCTATACTTATACCATCACTGAAAGCCATGGTAATCTCATACATAGCACCGTTTGGATCAAGGCTGAGGCCCATTGTATGCCCTGAAGACAGTAAAATAACAATTAAAATAATAGGGAAACACAGTTCACTGGTAATTGTTGATGGACAGAAAAATTTAATGGTAAATAGCAATGATAAAATTGATATCAGGGTATCCAAGGAAAAATTAACGTTTATAGAGTTAAAGGATTCATTTTATGAGCGCTTAAGGGGGAAACTGATAAAAGATGTGGTCAATTAGGGAGAGGACATTAAAACTTATAATGGAGGCATCAAAGGATTCCTATCCAAAAGAATTCGGTGCATTTCTAAGGGCAGAAAACAGTATAATATACGAAATAGCCCTATTGCCGGGAACAATAAGTGGCAATGCACATGTAATATTCCAGACATATTCCATGCCTATAGATTTCACATATGTTGGATCTGTTCATTCACACCCATCAGGTAATACGCATCCATCAGATGAGGATTTACATATGTTTTCAAACACCGGTCCGGTACATATGATTGTCGGTTATCCCTACAGGATGAGTGATTATTCTGTTTATAATAGAAATGGAAATCCCATAAAACTTGAAATACTCTAATAATTATATCTCAGAATAGCACAGTAACCGCCGAAATTTCTTATTATACTGCCAGAATCCGTATAATCACTTATAACGTGTATGCCTGTGCCGGTTACTGTATTTAATAATTCCCTTGTTTTTGGGTCCTTAAAAACAGCCTCTGATATTATGAGATCCTCTATCATATTTTCCACTGCATATTTTTTTATTTCATCATAGCCATAAACGCTTAAATTATTTTTATTTAGATTTGTTAAAAATCTCTCTATGAGTTTTTCATCCCCGGCTATCCTTGATTCTTTCAGGATATTCTCAGATTTCTTATCGTTCATGAATAGGTATATTCCCCTTTTGCCACTGTCTGTTTCAGGGAAATCATATATTTTTATATCCTTAAAATACGGATCCTTATTAATTGTATTATACAGTTTTGTATGCTCAAATCCCGGACCTAAAATTATAAATGATGATACATTCTTAATAGTTTTTATTGTTTTTATTATCTCATTAAAATATGCGCTATCTCCGGGTTTTGATTCGTAATCCTTGCCTGATTTGTTTGAGTTTATTTCACCTATATCCTGCAATCCGTATGACTTCAACAGTGAAATTAAACATCTTTCATCGTCCAGTGATATAAAAACGATGCTATTTTTATAATAGTTATTTACTGCCTCCTCTATTAATTTATTTTCCTCACTGTTCATATTTTTTATTACCGTTATTTCATCATCCTGACCTATAAAAACGGACTGGTAGCTACCTATATTTTCCCCCCTTATTATCTCTCCTAAAATTTTTAACTTATCCGTATATGGCTGGAAATCAATTTTTTCGATCCTTAATTCAACCCTTATCCTTTTTCTTTCCGTTGACTTTGGTCTGTTTAAATCATCATTCTGTTCTACTCTCCTATAAACTATTACAGATATTTCATCTCCGGGATTTAACACATTTTTTAAATACCACAGATCATCTACTGTATCCATTTTCAGTATAATTTTTGACTCCTCATTAATCCTTTTTATTATTTTCAATAACAGGTGTATTGAAAAATAGAATTAAAAAGTTTATATATTATCCATAAGGGTATTTATTTCCTTTTCTATCTTTTTATAGTGAGACCCCTTCCAGAAGTACTTATCACATTTTTTACAGTATTTTACCATTTTAAAGTTTGATTTTACCGTATTATAATCACTGCCCATTGTTTTTGAATCCACATTCTTCAGTTCTGAATTACATACAGGGCATCTTGTGAAGAATTTGCTTTTGTCAGGCGGGAACATGCTTATAATTTCCTTTACCTGATCCTCGTAATCTGTACTGTCAATAAATATGGATTTATTATATCTTTTATAAAATTCATAATCCCTTGTCAGCAGTATTAAATCATTTTTTATACAGTATTCCAGTATATCATTATCATCATGGCATTCTGGATACGATATATCATAACCCATTAATCTTAACCATTCGCACGATCTTTTTAACATATGGTCTGCCATGAATCTATTCATGTTTCCATCTCTCCGATAGATTATTTTCTATACCAGATAGATCAAGAACCCTTGCAACAACAAAATTTACCATATCATCTACTGTTTCCGGTTTATTATAATATCCTGGAACTGCAGGTGATACTATAACATTATTGTTTGATAACTTCAGCATATTTTCCAGCATTATTGTACTGAATGGCATTTCCCTTGGAACTACAATAAATTTTCTTCTTTCCTTTAATGACACCAGTGCCACCCGGGTTATTAGGGTATCTGCTATACCCGAGGCAATTTTTGCCATTGTGGACGTTGAGCATGGCATGATAACAAATGAATCAAAAATAAAGCTTCCTGAACTTACTCTGGCTGCAATATCATTATCGTCATAAAAATAATTCGATAAACTCTTTATATATTTTACATCATAATCTGTTTCCAGTGACATGACTTTCTTTGCACTTTCAGACATAATTAAATGTACTTCATAATTTTTAAGGTTTTCCAGGAATTTCACAGCAAGCACTGTTCCGGATGCCCCGGTTATACCCACAACTATTCTTTTCATATTACAGTTATTATAAATTAATATTTAATTCATTTTTTTCTGTTAAAGATAAAATATAACACTACCATGCCTGCTATTATAGCAATTATTATTCCGAAATCCTCATATTCCGATACCAGTGGTTTCACAGCGGGCTTTGAAAATGAAAATCCTGGATAGGCTCCCGCATCCAGTGCCTTTATATTTGTATACTTACCATGGTTTACCAGTGATGATTTGTTTTCTATATCCTTAAATGCCACTGTCATATTATTCACTGTTGGTGAACCTATTGAGGACAATGCACTTATAAATTCCGCACCATAGGGGTTTAAACCGCTATAATTCTGGTCAAATATTATCGAGTACTGTGTTGTTACATTTGTCCAGTTATATTTAACATATTTATGATTGTCTATTACCTTAGAAAAGAATGCATGCCAGTCCGCACTTGTAACGTTATATCCTGTGCAGTTATGTGAGGTTGTGTTGTAATAGTAATACTTCTCTGTTGGCAGTGTGGATGGTGGGGAAGCTAATGTAGGTGAGGCTGTTGATATGGCCGGCACCATAATCAGAATTAATGATAATATTATCGCTATGAATATTTTTTTCATTTAAGGTGTATATAAAACAAGGTTTAAAACTTTTTTCTTATTTAGGGATAGGATACATTTTATAAAAAATTGTAAATAATAATGTTACATGCGAAATACAATTAACTATATAAATAAAGATTAATTTTACTAATATATGTTTAGAAGATTATTGGTAATAACGATACTGTTCATGCTTGTGTTATCATCGATTGCTGTTATAGCCAACCACAACACCAGTAGTAGTGAAAAAATCATAGGTGATAGCAGTACACCAAATAAAAATAATACAAGTACATTAATATCGTATGTACCCGCGAATTCCCAGAAATATGTAAATTATGAACTGAAATCATATAATATAAAATACAATTATTCCGGCAACCTTTTAAATGTAAATTATAATAGCAATGATAAAAGCTTTTTAAATTCCTTTTTCCAGAGTTTAAATAATACCTTAGGCATTACATTTTTTACATTAAATAATTCAGCGAGTTTTGTTCCATATGGTTTGAGTTCCGGACCGGTTTCCAGTACCAACGGTGCATATCTGCCATCAAATATTTATAATGCGTATGATATGAATTATATTCATAGTAGGGGCTACTATGGCAATAATACAACTATAGTAATAGTTGATGCATACGGTGACCCATCAATCGGATATGATGTAAGTGTTTTTGATAATTTAACAAATACACCACCGATAAATTTAACAGTAGATTATCCTGGAGGTACACCCACAAGTACAAATTCGGGCTGGGCCACAGAAACAGCCGTTGATGTTGAATGGACGCATGCAATTGCACCCGGAGCAAAAATAAAATTACTGGTTACTCCTGGATCCGGCACTTCACTGTTAGATGGCGTTTCATATGCAATATCACATAATCTTGGAAATGTTATATCACTGAGCTGGGGGTCACCAGAATCTGGAATATCGCATAAGGAATTATTAACCCTGAATCAGTTATATAAACAGGCAGCTACAGAGAATATAACGGTTGCTGCAGCCTCCGGTGATCAGGGTGCATATGACGGAACATCGAGTTTAACAACAAATTTTCCGGCAAGTGATCCATATGTTCTTGGCGTAGGTGGCACCACACTGAATCATGCTAATGGTAAATATACACAGACTGCATGGGGATCCGTAATAAATGGAAAGGAAGAGGGCAGTGGCGGTGGTTTCTCTTCTTTCTTTTCAAGACCATATTACCAGAATCCCTATGATTACAACCGTAGTTATTACGGTGTACCTACAGTTGCACTTGATGCCAACCCAAATACGGGCGTTCTTGTAATACTTTCAGGAAGCACCTATAAATTAGGTGGTACAAGCATATCCACACCAATGTGGGCAGGTATAATAGCTATAATGGATAATTATTTCCACAAATCGTTAGGGTTTATTAATCCACTGTTCTACCAGATATCCAGAACAAAATATTATACATCGGCATTTACACAGATAACATCAGGCAGCAATGATTATTACACTGCACACTCTAACTGGAATCCGATAACAGGCCTGGGCACACCTTTAGTCAGCAATTTAATAAATGCAACATCAAGTGTTCTTGATGGCTATGGTTCGATATTATTATTTAATGGAACATACTATGCAAATAAAATTTCCACGGAAATAAATGTTCCCCCCAGTAACAGTGAACAGTTTAACGGCACAACATATTACTATATATCATTTTTCGGCAATAAAAACAATTTCATAAAGTTTGGGATAGCTGATAATACTACCGGTTATTATTATAAATATATAATAGAAGAAAATGGGATGAAAACTACGGGCTATGCCAAGGGCACTAATAAGGCATATCTTACCATTAATTTAAACAGTGAAATAAACTTTGAAGTAAATAACAACAGTGTAAAAACAGTAAACATGCCGGTGGCATTTGCAGGTAATTACCGTGCAGGTTTAGGTGCCCAGCAGTATAATAGCCAGATAAACTTTGTTAATATACCCCAAACAGCATACAGTAGCATAAATATATACAATAACTCAACAAGAATAGAGATAAACAATAATTCCATATATGAGGTGCATTACAACAGTATCCAGAGCAATTACAGCAAATTAAACTTCAATTATAATAAAACCAGGGAGACGGTAACTGCCATCTATTCATCCAATTATACAGATGGGTTCGTTTATAAAACTGGTCAGACGGGAAAAATAGTTTACAGTATCACAGGATTCACGCCTCAAGTTAGTGTACAGTTAAGCATAAGCAACAATAGTAAAGCAATATATTATGTAAATGGTAAAAGGGTAAATAGTGCTGCTGAAAGTACGGTTAGCTATACATTTTCTCATGGCGGATATTACAGTATAGCTGCAAACACAAGCAGCAAAAATATATCGAGGGAGATCTATATACCGGCTATAAAGGAATATACCCTTAATTTCACCTACGCACCACATAATTATACAGCGGATTTAAATGTAACAGTGGATAACTATTTTCATTACAGTACCAGCAGTAAAACATTAAAGATATATGAATTGGGAGGTAAAAATTCAATAAATGTAACTTCAAAGGGTTATAAACCGTATAATGGCCAGATAACCGGAAATCAGACAGTAAACCTAACGCCAGAAAAGGTTCTTGTGAATGTTTTTGTCTTTACCGGGAACATAACCACAACGATAAATAAGAATAAAGCATTAAGAAATGGCGGTTATAATTATTTATATGTAAATCCTGGAAATATTACAGTAAATATTACAAAAATGGGATATTTAAATTATAGCAAAAATATTTCATTAATGCCGGGTAATGATTATAACTCATCCGTACAGTTAAAACCACTGAGCGGGATGAATATTATAAATGGAACAGTATATAATAAGCAATACAGGTATACGTTAAAAAATGTTAAGATATTTGATAAAAACGGTACAATGGGCTATACCAATAGTACAGGCAATTTCTCCATATATATCGGCAATGGAACATATAATACCACATTTTCAGAATATTTATACCAGAATTATTCGAAGAACATATCAAGGGCAAACAACCCCTTAAGTGTGTATATGTTACCCCGGAATGTGACGGTTACAATTATAAACTTTAACATATTACATTACATACCTATTGGATTTTACCTGGTCTATGTTTCATGGAATGAGTATACACAGAGCAATTTTGGCTTATATAAGGTCTATTACTCAACAAGCCAGTTTATGACAAATGCCAGAAGTGCAACAGTATATAACCAGGGAACAACATATGCTATACTCACGGGGCTGACGCCTGGAAAAACATACTATGTAACTGTTACTGCATACTCAACCAATGGTTCGTTTATATCAACGCAGGAGGTAGCTGTATATTATAGTCCAGTATATTTTGTACTGAATGGAATACTGATTGGCGGTATTATAGCCTATATGGGGATCATGATAAGGTTCCTTGTGAAAAGGAGAAAAAAGCATGATGAGTTTAATTTTTAAAAAAAATATATATTAATACAGTAAAAGCCCTCCCATAAGGGTTTGAAATTTTACTGTATTTCTTTTAATATCTCATTTTTTGCTATGTCCATGTTTTTTAATTTTTGATAGGATATTTCCCTTGACCTTGTTCTTAATCCACAGTCAGGATTTAACCTTATAAGTTCCGGTGGTAATATATTCAGGGTATAATTGATCCTATCTTTTATTAGCTGTACCGGTTCAACATAGTCTATATGTACATCCGTTACTCCCAGGCCGATAAATTTCTTTTTATCATTAAATTCACTGAAGTATTTTAAATCCTGATAACCGGGTCTTTTTGAATCCTCAATGCCGGTTTCCAGTGTATCCCTGTTTGCAAATTCAAGATTTAAACCATCAATATTTATATCATTCATAACGTCATAGAATAATCTATAATCACTGCTATAGCACACATGTATTGAGAATTCACAGTTGTCTATATTTTTTACAGATCTGTTTAATGAATCAACAACAATGTTCATTTCATCCGGATGTGTTGTTGTAGCCGGCTCATCCAGCTGGATCTGCAGTTTTTTACCCGGAAATTTTGCATCCCATAATTTTTTTAAATCCTTCATTTCCTTATTTAATAATTCTGCAAAGGCCATTGCTGTTTCATACCTGTCATGATAATGCTCATTGAACGACCAGTCCATCATTGTATATGGCCCTGTAACAGGTACCTTTATATTTTCGTAATTCTGTGATAGTAAAAACTTCAACTCATCTGAATGATAGGATTCTTTTATATCCATGTCCTCTACAATACTACCCTTTTTGTAATACCTGTTATCGAAGGATCTAACCGGTCCATAGAATTTTATGCCGTTTATTCTGTTTGCCTGGTGCTCATACATTTCCCAGCGAAACATTTCACCACCAACACCGATATTATTCAGCCCTACCCTTTCAAATTCCTTTACTGTTTCTACTGTGGCTTTCTCCGCAAGTTTATAAAATTCATCTGTACCATAAATTTTATGGAAAACTGAGCTTAATTTCTCTGGCTTTCTGTAACTTCCTATTTCCTGAGATATTAAATAATTATTCATTTTAATCACCTATTTTAGACATTAAACTTAACTTTTTATCGGCAATAATTCTCGGTAAGAAATCAAAATATTCCCTGTGGCTTACTATTAAGTTATCCACACCTAAATTATTAATAATATTATTTATTTCATTTATGTCTTCCATTTTTGTATTATAACCGTCTATTAATTTTAAGCCTGGAACCCTTGATAATTCTCCTGAAATTTCAAGGTTGCTATTACTATAATCCGAAATTATTGAATATGGTTTTCCCTTTATATTATCTTTATATAATTTTCCTGTTGTTACAAGCTTTACAATGAACTTATCTGTCAGTGGTGTTATATCAATAATATCATTACTATCATAACTTAACGGGTCATATAATACAACCTCATTTACCTTAAATATATTCAAAATTTTAGAGTAAATGTTTAAAAGTTTTTTTTCAAAGTCTTTGTATTCCAGTGCTACCTGAGACATTCTGTAAAATGATAAGGGTGAGGGTAAAAATGCATTAAAATTATCGTCCTTTAAATATAATGGCAGTGGTGGTTCTTCGTTTAGTGGTGAAAAGCCTGCGGGGTTTATTATAATATCATTTATTTCATTTACAATAGGCATTCTATAAAACGTATTTGTTTCCTTAAACCTTGTTAATGATCCCAATTCCATATTATCTATAATAAGAGCAAGTGGCCTAAAAATATCATACCAGTTAAATAGGGGGTCTGTATGGACAATATTATAATCATTATAAACCTTATATAGGCTATTCTTTTCATCGATTATCGTATCATTTAATGAGGAATCCGGTATAGTACCCTTTTCCCACCTGTTAATGTGCAATCTGAGCTCATTTGACTTTGGATATAAACCATAAACCAATTTTTCCACATTCATATAACCTAATGTTTTTTCATTAAAAAAAGGTTTTTGATTATTATATGATTAATAGTAATAGTGTGAATTATGATTGTCGGCAATCCCTTAAAACGCCTTATAACAGAAAGGAACCTGAGAATAAAGGATATAATGCATAAGATCAGCAGGACAATTGTGGAATATGTAGTGTCAATAAATATTGATACAATTGTAATAGGCCATAACGATGGACGGAAGCAATCTACAGGTATGGGAAGGAAAAATAACCAGAACTTTGTGATAGCTATACCGGCAAAAGAATAAAACGTGGCAGTTTCAGATCAGGCAGTGGCACTCTAATACACGCAGACCTGCAGGCATCATACAATATAACAAAAAAGGCAGTCCCTGAAGCTTTTGTGAACGGAATAGAGGGTATTGGGTTGTACCCACGAAGTTTAAGCATCGCAGAGATGATAACTTCCAAAGGTGGATGTTAACATTGTTAATAGAAACCATAACCTAGGTCTTATACTTGGCATAATATTTGCATATGTATATAATAAAATACCTGATAAAAATGCAATAATTAAAGGTGAGATTTTTGGTGCCATACTATGGCTAATATTCTCTGTAGTGGTAGGCTTATATAATGCCATGATTTTCGGCCTGACCTATTATATGGTAAGCGTTGCACTGGGAATAATACCCCTGATTGTATTCGGATATCTGCTTGGTGTACTTTATAATAAGTGGAATATTAGCACCCAGCCGGTTACAGACACAGAATTTTATAAGAACGAGTGAAATCATTTTAACAATATTTTTTAATTTTACAAACCTGTCAATGTCGTAATCTTTTTATTCACTTTATTCATAGTCAGTTGTAGAGTGATAATGCATGAATAAATATATCTTGACTTTGACCATGGAAGAACGCGAATCTCCCGACAGGCATGCCTCTAAAGGCAAGAATTCTGCACAGCAGGTTATCAATGCCCTCATCCTGCTGGGATGCGATGATGAGGCTCATCCAATTAAGCAGGCGGGGTAATGATTCATGACATGGATAAGTCTTCTTAAAGTCAGCAGACCTCCCACCCTTATGGCAACCGTGGTCCCGTTGCTGGTAGGAGGAGCTCTGGCTATCAGATCCGGACATTTTTGGTGGTGGGCATGGATCGATATCTTACTGATTGCCTTTTTAATGCAAATTGGCGCCAATATGCTCAACGAATATTTTGACTACACACGCGGTCTGGATAATGAAGAATCACTGGGTATCGGCGGTATTATCGTCTCCGGTGAAGTCCCTGCCCGTACCGTTTTGTTATGGGCTCTTATGACCTACGCTCTGGCATTTGTACTGGGCATGATTCTCGTGGCATTCCGGGGCTGGATACTGTTAGCTATGGGGATTTTAGGCCTGATAGCCGGATTTATTTACGCCGGGACCTCCCATCCTGTATCGTCCACGCCGTTCGGGGAACTCCTGGTAGCCCTGATCATGGGACCCATTGAATTGCTTTCCACCCAGTTTGCCGCCGGCGGCGTGATGACGTTAAACGGACTCCTGCTGTCCATTCCTGTAGGTCTTTCCGTCGCCACTATTTTGCTGGCCAACAACCTGCGGGATTACGTTAAGGACATGAAGCATGGCCGGCGCACACTGCCCATAGTACTCGGAAGAAAGGGTGGTTATATCACCATGAATATTCTGGTTAGCACCGTACTCATGTGGATCACCACCATGACACTTTTCAGGATGCTACCTATCACTGTGCTGATCATCTGGCTTGTTCTTCCTGTAGCCGTCAAAAACTTGGCTACCCTGCGCCATACGGAAATGCTACCGAAAGCGGTGCCTATAGCCGGTAGTATTCATGTGATCATTGGCATTTTGCTGACAGTTGGGTTATTATGGTGAATAAATACTCTGTAAGGGGAGTTTTCCATCAATTTCCACATAAGAGGCATGCCGGAGGGAAATCGCAATAGGTTCAGTCAACAACATTTTCCATCAGTTCCATATACGGCTCCTCATCAGATATTCTGACCTTTGCATTCAGTGGTATTACCATCTGTTGTTCACCGGAGAACTCTAGAAGGTTCCAGATCCAGTAAGGACTCGAAAGCATACACCGGGTTTTACCCAGTATTCTACACCAGAAAGTTAAGGAAAATGAGTACAATTAGAAATACCATGGCAATGACCAGAAAGAAACCATACGGGTTATTTCATATTCCACTGACCGGTTAGAGGAAAACTATTTATTCCTATAGTTATTAAAGTATTCATGTTAACAATGAATGAGTCAACAGTATCGTCCTCATCAAGTAGCACTACTTCAAGCGTTTCAAACTATATTTCGGTGCTGCCAGACCAATCTAAACCGAAAGTAAGTATTAATAAAAGAGGGAACAGATTATATCTGGATTATGGAAGAGGAGCGATAGATTGGCTCTATATTGAGTCTGACGTGGAAATTGGTTTATCAATGGATCGTAAGATCTCTTACATTTCAATAGAGCTCAAGTCAAAGATAGCAAAAGAAGACGTGGAATTCCTGAAAGAAGCGGTTAAAAATGAAGGAGCTAACAGTAGTTCTGAAGACTAAAAAACCATGCGTTGTAAAAATACCAGAACTTGGCATGCAAGTCTCTTTTGAGATTATTGATGCCCGGATAGCTATGGTTGGGGATGGTGTAAATGTCCTGAATACAACACTGAAGATCGTTAACCAGAAAATTTATAATAAGAAACCATTCAGTAGAATACCCTTAAATAAATTGTCAGAGGAACAGCTTGATAAGGTATCAAATTTTGAGTTTGATGCCCCAGCTATGACAAGGTTCGAAACAGAATCAAATGTAACAATAGATGTTTATGCTGAACCTTCACTTGTGAGATTTTCGGATAAATATATCACTGCCCTAGGATTCCCATATTTTAATATAACTACTATGTCGGGTGCAATAATTGTGCAAAAGGATTGATTTTGTAGATGACCACATGGTCAATCGGGACCATTTTTCCGACATCCATAGATATATATCAAATAAAATCAATGATGGAGACAAAGCAGCACAAATTACTTCAGCGGTCAAAGCTTTAGAACTACCGTGGTTGCTAAAAACTTTGCTGGATGAATCCTTTCAGAAGTCATGTACTCCCAGACCTCCAAGTGAAGTTTATGGGGAAGAATGGAGAAAACTTGCAAATGTTAGATTTCAGGTCAACGGAAAGAGTCTTTACTTCCAGGTTGTATTTTCAAAGATAGGGAATTGCCTTAAAATCGTAACTGCTTTTCCAAACAGAAAACCTAAAAAGGATATAAGTTACTACTGTGTTCCCTGTTAAATAAGGTAATGTTGTTAACTTTTACGGTGAAGGTTAATGGCATGAAATGCCCTACTAACGTGGAGAAAGATCAATGATTCTATCCGTTTCGGTTGAAAATCATGTGGAAATCGACGGAAATTTATATTTTCACGGAAGTAAATTCTGAACTCACAGACCATACTTATTATGCTGGCTTTATAACTATTATATGCTTTTCTCTCACACTTTCATCCCTGCAAGAGGGGGCATAGGGTTAAGAATAGGTTCAGTCAACAACATTTTCCATCAGTTCCATATACGGCTCCTCATCAGATATTCTGACCTTTGCGTTCAGTGGTATTACCATCTGCTCCTCACCATGGCCGAATGGTGCACCGTACAGTGATGGTTTATTTATCTCATTCATAAATTTCTGAACAACATCCTCTATCGATGGCATCGGCTCCTCCTTATCAAATATTGCCTTGAAATCACCAAAAACAAATCCACTGAACTGTTCAACTATATCTGCAAGTTTCATGCTGAAAAAGTATCTGTCAATATCACCTGATGTAACATCCGTGTCCTCTATAAAAAATATCTTTCCCCTCGTTTCCGGTATATAATTTGTGCCCAGCAGCGATGCCACCAGAGATATATTGGTACCTAACGATAAACCCTCAGCCCTGCCAGGTATGATATATTTCATTAACCTGTCATCGTATGTGTTTATTTTCAGTGATTTTCCTGATAGTATTTCCATAAAATTTTTGAATACGGACTTTGATATTAATTCCTCTTCCGATGACACCATTGGACCGTGAAATGTTATCAGATCTGAATTCCTGTTTATTGCCAGATGCAGTGCAGTGATATCACTGTATCCCATGAATATCTTTGGATGGTTCTTTATTATGTCGTAATCAAGCAGGGATAATATATGTATACTGCCATAGCCACCACGTGCACAGAATACAGCCTTAACGTTGTCATCCTTAAATGCCGACATTAACTCATCAGCCCTATCTTTTGCCGGTGCTGCCAGATCATTTCTCTGATTTAATTTTTTAATGTTTTTGCCCGTTGTTACCTTATAGCCCAGTTTTTTCAGTTTCGATATGCCCCTTGATAATTTTATCATATCCGGTGCACTTGCAGGTGCTATAATTCTTATTTCATCACCAACATTTAATTTGCATGGTTTTATTCTTTCATTCATAATTATCAAACTCACTTTTTATTTTTTTCAGGATATTCCCATTTTCCATTATATACAGTATGGTATTAACAGCAGCCTTTACTGTTATTAATAATCTGCTTACATTATTTTCAGGATCTGCAGCATCCCTGAATTCATCAGAATGCCCCGGTAAATTTGTTCCTATTTTCATATCTATATGACCTACCGGTACTTTTATGCTTACATTTGCCTCATCTGTACTGCTTGATGCAATTTCATCATTTTCATCTATGTTTAAGGGTTTTATATTAAGTTTTTCTAATTCACTGTATAGTATGCTATCTATTGTTTTATTAAATTTATATTCCGTATATACTGGCATCAGATCTCTTATATTCAGTGTGGTTCCAAAACCATCCGATACTGATTTAACCAGATTTTTTATTTTATCAACAAAGGGAAGCAGGAATTCTGATGAGGTAGACCTTATATCAACCTCTAAAACCGTCCTGTCCGGAATAATGTTGGATGCTTTTCCACCCTCTTTTATTATCATTCCGATTACAGCATGCTTATCATTTTTTACTGAATCCCTCATATTATTTATTGCAACGTATGATGTTACAAGGGCATCCAGGGCATTTATTCCATAATCAGGTGATGCCGCCATATGTGATGCTATTCCCTTAAATGTAAATTCTATTTCTGCATCAGCCAGTGCTTTTGATCCGACTGCCCAGCGATCATCCGGGTGCATTCCTATTACAAAATCTACATTGTTAAATGCATTATTAGCCGCCATTACTGCCTTGCTGCCGGCATAATCACCGATGCCCTCCTCTGATGGTGTGCCGAATACAACAATTTTACCGTTTTTTATTAAACTTTTTAATATTACTGCCGTACCGTATGACCATGCAGCTATTAAATTATGTCCACATGAATGCCCGTTAGGCAATGCATCATATTCTGTTAATAAACCCACCACGGGTGTGCCCACCCCATATTCTGCCCTGAAAGCTGTCTTCATATTCATATACGGGTTTGTTATGGTAAAACCATTTTCCCTTAGTTTATCCATTATTAGTCCTGATGATTTGTATTCTCTGCTACCAGGCTCTGCAAGGTTGTATATCTCCTTTGACAGTTCTATAATTGAGGATTTGTTTTCATTTAATAAGGAATCTATATCCATAAATCATTATTGGTAATTTATTAATATCTTTATCTAAAATTATATTGGCTTTAACTGTGATTTTATAATATTATTCGCCACTTCAATAAATGTTTTCTCTTTACCAGCAGGTATTACACCGCCTGCGGCTATATCATGGCCACCACCGGATCCACCCGCCTTTTCACAGGCTTCTTTCATAACAACTGACAGGTTTAAACCACGTGATACAAGTGATTTTGTGCCCCTTGAGGAAATTTTAATATCCTCGTCTCCCGAATTAAAACCAATTACGGGTTTATCGGGTTTCATTGCATATAATCCTATTGCACCGGATATTGGACCTGCCATTTCTGATTCCGGGGAATAAAAATATCTTAAATACTTTTCCTCCTTTATTTCTGAATTTGCCCTGTATATGTAATCAATTAATTTTGTTTTGTATATTTTTACATTGTTTAGCATATCATTTTCAACACTTTCATCACCCAGAAAATACTGAACGGGCACGGACTGGTTTGCGGTTCTGCTGTTTCCATCTATTATTGAATTTAATTCCTTTGATGAGAAGCCCAGATCATTGAAATATAAAATATCACTTTCCAGATATTTGATTGCATCTATTCCAACATTATTTTCAAGCAGTTTTAATGACAGGATATTGCCAAGTAATTTATTCTCATCCGTTGTAAGTTCCATAACGCTTTTATCAGCACTGATATTATTTTTATTGAGAAAGGCTGCAACATCATCAGGATAACCTGTTAGATTAATAAAAAACGGGTCTATGGAATATGTAATTCCATCCTTTATATTGCCCTCAAAGTTTAATACGTGCTTTGTTGAATAGACATTATAATTATCATACAATAATTTATTTAAACCTGATAAACCGCCTATGTCCTGTTTATCTGCCATTACACCTGCCATAAAAAATGGAAATAGATCCTTATTACTTTCATCAAGAACTAATGAGAAAATAAATGCCATTGTTGCACCACACGCCTCCCTTGTGCCATTAATCCCGTAATCTCTAGCATTTATATTTATGCCCTTAACATCAGTTTTATTATAAAAATGATGATCCAGAATTATGAATTTTTCATAATCTGAAATTGATTGTGCCTGTGATGAGCCAGCATCAACTATAATGTTTAAAATGTCCGGATCTTCATCGTATAACTCCCTGAATCCCTCATTGTCAAGGTTTTTTACATAACCGGAGTGATATTTGATATTTAACCGCTCCAGTGCTTTTAGTAAAATAATTGATGAGCTTACACCATCACCATCGTAATGTGCCAGAACCCTTACGTATTTATTTTCCCCTAGAAGGTCAGAAGCCTCTGTTAAAATATTAAATAAATTTTCATTTAAAATGTCTTTTATCATCAGGATACCTCCAGGGTTCCCCATCCCTTCGGGAGTGGGATGAATTGGATATTAAATTTCAATCCTTTACCGGAGCTTCTTAGCTTTACCTTTTTTACATTTACATCCATCTTTTTCCCCCCTTTTTTAATAATCACTTGTTTGCCAACACTATGAATTCCCACTACGTTCCACTCATCTTTCTGGAAGATAACAGGAGCCCCCAGTTGCAATGAATACCTCCTCCTCCGTATAGAAGGTTTAAAGCTCTTTCTGTTCAGTTGCAGGCAGCGGTTATTTCTTCTTCTCTGGGAAACCATAAACAATGGTGTTCTCTTCTGTGTTGATCCACCGGCTATGATGAATGCATCATTGGCATGGGTCTTGATTTTATTAATCAGTTGTATATGGGTTTCAAGCTTGTGTTCAATGCCCGGGGCAAGCCATTCTTCTTTACGCTTCCTGTTCATGAATCTCGGTTTTCTGTACCACGTATTCCTGTTCCTTCTGCATTTTCTGTACATGGACTTCTCCTTCATCATATTTAGAATGCCGTTCTTATGACAGTCTCTCCAGAGAGCAATTCTGCCTTTTCTGTTACTGTCGAGAAGCCTATGTGCTTATACCCAGGGTCTATTCCTAATGTAATATTCTGTTTTGTTTCACCTGTTGCGTATAGAAGCTGTATGGCGAATGGTGATCTCTGGGCAACCTTTGCTCTGCCTTTCTTCAGAAGTTTTCTCGCCTTAGCTGGTGTTGTTGGCATTAATGGTTGGTTTCGCATGTTTAAAACGGGAACTCTCATGTCCCGTCCGGTCATGCCTGACTGTATGTCCACATCGGGGTTGTTAGAAGAGGTTTTTAAACCCTGTACGCCTGGACTCCCCTCTCTGTTTAATGCATGGCCACAGTTGCCACGGGCTTGTGGAGTACCCGTAGGTGTGCATGTATTTCTCCGATCTAACTTCTGCTTTTCTTTCATATTTTCAAAGCCCCCTGAGCACCTCTTTCGTTGCCCTCACGGGACAAGCCCACGGATTTAGTCGTGGGTAGTTGACAGAACTCTATTTAATGACCAGTCCTTTGATAAACGACCTGTGCGCTTATAATATCTCACCAGTCTCAGGATCTTTGCCATTATTAACTCTTTTCCCCTTTTATTGCTGATATCCTTTTTATTTAAAAGGAGATGCTTTGATACGTTTTTATACCTCTTTATGAGGAACTGCAAATCCTCAGGTACCTCATCCTTTACGCCGTTTTCTTCCAGTACCTTTGTCATTTTTTCATGTAATACAGGCCTAACTCCGGGAACTGTATACTGGTCCCTCAGTTTAACACCTATCACTGAGGTTGACATTCCTTCTTTCTTTAACTTTACTACCTCTTCCTTTATCTCATCATCTGAAAGCTGGATCCATGAAGGCCTCTCAGCCATTGAAATTCTTCTTGATCCGGATTTTCCTCTCTTACGTGTATGCATTCGTGCCATAGAAATCCATAGTGTATTATTATTATAAATTTATCTTTTTTGTTTTTTTTGCTCTTTTCATATTTAACCTGTGTGCAGGAAAATAAAAAATGGCATTCCCCTAATCCACTACTGACCTGAACCTTTCATATTCCGTTATTACTTCCATGCCTGCAGACCATATTGTTAATTCACCATTAAATATGGAATATGAACTGTATTTATCATACAGGTCTGTTATAAAATCACCCTCGGAGAAGCCCCCTATTATAACGTTGAGGTCTTCATCATTTATAATTTCAGAAACCTTTGATCCGGTACCTCCCGGAGACAGCACTATGGTTTTACCATCAAGTTTCTCAAGAAATGGTATCAGTTTTTCATTGATCAGGGATAGTAATATATTGCCATTGTTTTCTATGGTTTTCTTCCTGAATAGATCCTCTATTAACCCTGTAAATCTATTATATGATTTTGGTAAATTGACCTCTGGCCCTATGTTTATTATAAAATTATTTTTTGTATGAATGTAAATATTCAGTAATTTATTTTTATTCAGTATAGATTCCATTGCCATCTCCAAAAATATATAGATAATATCAGGCCTTCCAAATCTGTTTGATTTCCCCGGAAAATATTTGTCTATTGATGCATGCATATAATTTGAATCCAGTAGCATTTCACCTGCGTACTTACCGTTTTTTGACGCAATCTTTCTTATTGCAGGATCATGCAGCATTCGTTCAGGTATTAATTCCAACTCTGCATCGGCAATAATTAATCTTAACATTATTGTATATCATAACCTATGATTTACTGTTTTCTATTAATTTTACCCTTTTAGCGGTTGAGGGATGGTCTAAACTTAACGACCGCATTACATTATCCGGTATCTTATCTATATTTGATATTTTTTCCAGTGCATCTATTAAATACTGCCTGTTTACATATTTCACTGCGTTTAAATCTGCCTTTACCTCGTTTCTTCTTTTTATTGCCGGTACACCTAAAAATACGAATACTAATAGTAAAAGAAAGAACGCCGGAAATAAGAATATACTGCTTGTAACTGAACCTACTGATACCAGATTTATAAGTATTATATATACTATGAAATTTATAAATGACGTTTTACTATTATGCTTTAATTTTATGTGCGATAATTCATGGGCAAGGACTGCTATAATTTCATTGTAATCAAGTACATTCATTAAAAAACTCGTGATGAAAACATATGCCTCCTTACTGTTTACCTCAAATGCATTTGCAATTCTATTGTTTGTATTTAATATATAAACGGTAGGGTCTTTTATATTCATTTCTGTGGATAGCTGTGATACCTCATTATTTATGAAAATATCACTTAATTTAACAGATTTCCGTATAAGAAAGTGTATTATAGGATTGTTTAGGGATATTACCCATATAAAAATTATAAAGGCATTCAGGACAACAAGGTATGAATACTCATGAAATATTTTTACGGTACCTTCCAGCACCAGTGCTATAAAGAAAAATATTGATATATAGATAACATACCTCCAGCTTAAATCGTTTGTCATATAGTTGAACACATCATTTTCTGAGGTGTTATCACCTTTAAGCCGCCGTTTGAAATATATAAACAGCACTGCAATAATTATAATTATTCCAAGCATTACCAGGGCAACATAGAGTGAGAACTTTACCCCAGACAGCAAGATATATGCAATTAAAATTAAAAATAATGATGTGTGCGATATTATGGCAGAGGTTTTCAGGGTTTCCTTTTCCGTGTTATTTCCATTATCACCGGGAGCTTCCATATACATATAAATTAAAACGTTTATTTAAGTTATTGTATGATACCAATCCTGTCCGGGTTGTGTGTGTTTGATACCGCATAAAAATAACTGCGAGAAAATAATTCCATAACAAGTATCATCATATGGGAGTAATGGTAAAAATATAGGTAAACAGTTACCGCAGGAAATATATATTAAAAGCAAGATAAAGTATTATGCAGATTATTATGGGATACCATAATCCATCACCTATACTGAGACCACCCACAACACCAAAGGTTCTCTGGTGGTGGCCATGTAGGCTATCACTTATCACGGAACCAATTGAAATTGGCAGAAGAATGAAGAGGAACGTTTGAAGGTTAATTCCCAGTGAGTGCATATATAAATTTAATATCGACCAGACTATTAATAATATACTTATAACTATCAGGTCTCCTTCATAGGAACTCCCCACACCACCAGGCATTTCCCTGAATATTATTAGATAACCAACGATTGAGGCAAGTACCATTATTATTAGAAGAATAATGAAATTAATAGAGGCTACATGCCAGTTGTATTCCACAAAGGGCAAAATAGAGATAAAGAATATTCCAAAAACTCCTAAATTGATGCCGTTATAGGAATCTGGATTCAAATCAAAAACATATACAAATGAGACAATGTAACACAGTGCCAGAATGGTAATGAACATATATGGTTTCAGGAAGTAATACTCACTGGACCTGTATGTAAAAACATCCATAATAATAAGCACTGCATATAAAAACGACATTCGAATACTTTGCGTTCCAGATTTACGCCTATTATTAGAATTTTCTGTTTCCATTATACTATTTTTAAGAAAAACTGTTCCGGCTGTGTGCCTGCTAACCAGAAAAATCGTTCCAAAAACAGCGGAAAATATTAGAGGTATTAATATTAGGTAAAGTAGAGAGAATCTAATCATGCCAGAAAAGTATGGAATGTCAGGAAGCAAAAGGGATGATATGGATACCCAGTACCATAACAGGTAATACATTACAGGGTCAATGTCCTCAATAAAAAATAATGAAATAATGGATATGGCAACATCAAATAAAAGTATGTAAATAAAACCATTCAAATTGAGGAGAGAAACCTTAAAAAAATATTCTTCAATGCTCAGAAATGAAAAAATTATAAGTGCTAAAATGAAAAACTTCAATCCATAAATATTAACACCGGCACTCACCTGGGTTCACTCCACAATGATAGTATAGCTAAACTATTTATATACTTATTCCAGATTCAATGAGCTCACACGTTCCTGCATATATGCCAGGGTGATTTCTGATTAGCTTAAGTACCTCACCTTTAGTAATAGCAGGTTCGCCCGCTACTATAGTTGAATTGACTTTCAAAGAGCGTTTCAGATCAACGAAGCAACCGACCCTCTTTTTACCAGAATATGAAATACCAAATCTCCTGAGGTACTTCCTCCATTTATCTAATTCCGGCTTGAGTACAGAAAGATGAAATACGCGCAGATAGGGATTTGGTGAAATCTTATATCTTCCATTTGTCCACACCTCTACAGTCGTGCTGCCTGTCCATGCCTTTTTCCAGGGGGCGTTTATAATTATATTTCTAGCCCTCCTCCATTCTATTATGCGTGTATCTGGCCTCTCAGACAGTGGCAGTACCCTGTATTTTCCACGATCTACCCTCTCAACAATTCCTCTCATTTTCAGCTCTGATAACAGCTTTGCAGATCTTGAATTTTCCGTTAGAATTACAAGTTCCTTTGCTGTAAATTCATTCTCACCGAATCGTGAAATTATAACATCCGAATAGGTTAGAGACCTATTCCTATATATCCGGGACTTATATTTAAGCATAACATAAACTCCCGCCAGGTCTACCTGCTGACAGCTGTTAAGATCCATGTTTGCCGTAATGTCCTGTCCGTTTTCATCCTCCTGCTATATCAAGGCATTCTTTCAGTGAAAAGCTAAATTACTTGATTAGGGAACCCATCACATCTTGAAAGAATACTTCAACCCCCTTTTGCTTCACGCTTTCCCTTCCCACAAAGTAGGAATAATCACCATTGAACTCAAACGAATACTCATAATCCCCTTCCAGGAATTTCCCGGGACCCCTAAATGGAACTGTTTCCTGTGCGTTTCTAAGGGCTTTTTTTAGAAATAAATATACCGAGTCTACCTTTTTCTCGTCCAGGTGGTCTGAGACCTTTCCCTGATATGACATACACCATACAGGTACATTTCTGAAGAAAATAACTTCCTTTCCGGGTGGCCATTTTCTCCCAGCATATGAGTCATGGTACTGCCAGTCTCCTTCAACGAAGACATAATCAACAAATCCTGGAAGTATGGAATTGCCTGATCTATGGGTTATTGAGATTTCCCTGGGTGCATAGTACGTATTCTGATGAGCCTTCCAGATGAATTTTAATAATATATCCCGATCTACATTTATTTCCATACACTTCGCCAGTTTCTATGCTATTTTTCCGATAGTTCAATCATATATTTTACCAGTTCCTCGGGTTTTGTAACCATGGGCCAGTGGCCTGTCTCAATTATTTTATAAGGGCCTGTAAGCTTGTCAGTATAATTTTTAATTTCCTGATAAATTTCCTCAGATGTTTTACCTCCATGGCCCATTATGCAGAAGATATATGCCTTTTTAACAGCATCAAATTTATCTGAAATCACTATTGGGTCTGTTCCGAGTCTTATTGGCCATGGTGCCCCTTTCTTAAGCATCCAATCTCTGTCCTTGCCTTTAACGTCACTTCCTATTTCTTCAATTATTTCATCTGTCAGGGGAATTCCAAAAAATCCGGGAGGAATAGACCCAAATTCAGATTCAGGGTCCATGGATCCCTGAGGAGTTCTAACGTTTTCAGGAACAACTGCATCAATATACATAATGAGTTTTATCTTTTCTGGTATTCTATCAGCAACTACTGATACGACTTTCCCCGCAAAACTATGCCCTGCCAGAATAATATCATTCAGATCATTGTATTCTATAATGTTAAGGACATCCTGTATGGCGGTTTCCATGTTTATATCTTTTGACGCAAGATGTCTCCTCTCTCCCATGCCTGTTAATGTTACAGGGTACACATTATAACCATGTTTTTCAAGCAATGGTATTATTTTTTTCCACACCCACGCACCCAACCATGCGCCAGGAACAAGAACGATGTTTTTAGATTGCATTTGTTAATAAAATACTATAATGATATATTAAATTTATCAGCATATTCTATTCTTGTATCCAATCTGTTAATTTCTTTAAAATGCTTAACCCAATCATAGCTAATATCATCACTTCTAATCAATTTAAAATTTTTATCTCTAACTAATTTTTTTATTTTATTGATTTTTTGCGGCAAATCACCGTTGACCGTTTTAACTGTAATTAAGCGCTTTGCAATTTCACCAATAGCGTATACATTTATTTTATATATCTCATTTCCCCAAATTTTCTTGAATATTACCTTTTGTTTTACTATGTCACACAAATCCGGGTCATCCTCATTTAAATAATTTAAAATGATATTCGCATCTATATGAAATATAACTTTATCAGACAAATATAGCCCCCTAAAGCAATTCCATATCATTAAGTTCATTATAAACTTCATTTACATATGACTGATCTTTATCATTTGAATTTAATATATCACCTTTAAAATCAACTGTCCTGTCGATCGCATTTTTCGGATTTTCTATGTACATCATTTTAATAGTTGCTGCGATTTCAAGCCATATAGAGGCTTTAGAATTAAGTTTTTTGCTTAATTTAATTATTCCTAGAGATATTTTGCCTTTTATCGACACTTTTTCATTAATACTGAAATAATCCTTTGACAGACTTGGTGAATAAGGTCCCCTAAGATATAATGAAAAATTATACGTGAATATTTTATATTTTGTATTAAGTAAATATACAATTTTTTGTAATCTAAGCCTTGTGTCAAAATTTGCTTCAAAATCTGTTTTATTATTCACAAAGGAATTTTTTACTTTATTAAATAAATTAACTTGCCCATATTATTTGTCATAAAATTATATCGAAATAAAATATATAAGGTTGTAGATTATGCTTTAGAACTGTGGGTGTGAACTCTATTAGGCATATAATATGTGCAATATATATAAACGTTCTTTTTGAAAATTGTGGCTATAAAATAAATAAAATCGTGATTATTTTTATTCAAACATTTATATATTCCAGAACACGATCCAAAATAGCCAATAGGTTTATATATCATAATGGGGGAATGTGATGTAATAATAATTCTCTTACCATCGCTGATAAAGGATAGGTTGGGATTTGGACCCAAGTAAATGAGATCTGCAGTCTCACGCATCACTTCTCTGCCACCTATCCGTTGTTTGATATTACAAATTTATATTTATCTTTTTATGATTTATGTAACCGATCACTGGAATATTCAGGCATACACAATGTTAGATCATTAGGAATTCAGGGACAGATATCACATAAAACTGGTAAACACGATACTGTGGGAAGAATTTAATGTTTTCCATGCATACAACATCGACCTGTTACATCAAAAAACTATAGCGATCGTTGACCGTTATTTCTTTTGCGAGAAAATTAACAGAAACTCCAAATTCTCCTGCTTCTTTTGGAAGAATTCGTATAATGAGACTTACATAACACACAAATTTGAATTAGAAACCCCGTGAATTTGCTGACCCGCAGTGCATATAGGCGTCAAATTCCAACGCCAAATGATCACCATAGTCAAAAAGGAAAAATTTTTATTAATGATTGCGTTTTTAACATTAATGGATTTCAGCATAAATCAGACATGCTCAATTTTATACGATTCAAAATTGAATTATAATGACATAAAGAAATTGTTTTTAAACAATAATATTAATTTCGATATTGATATACCTGAAAATTCCGGTCAACCCTTTACATTGACGATAACTTCTCCGGTATTAAAAATTGCAAAAATAAATAATGGTATAATAAACGTATCAAACACAAATCGCAATAATGTTTCTTCCGGGACAGTTCAGGTTATATTCCAAAATTCTAAAAATGAAAATTCATTGCAAAGTAATATGCTTGAGTTCCTGACATATATAGATATTTTTAATAAATTAAAGAATGTATTATATTATGAGATTCATTTATCAGGACTCATTTCACAAAAATACACACGGTTTAAAAAATTCAATATAGATATTAAAAGTATAAACAACCCCAGAAGTTTTGGCTTTAAGATTTTTGATGGAGATATGGACGGAAACGTTATAAACGGGCCGGTTAAAATGATCGCTGTTGAACCTTATGTAAGTGATGCATCTAAAACTTACATAGATATGGTTTACCGGTCTCCAAATGTCATTGATAAAGAATTTTTTTCAATAATAACTGGTGATTTAAAATATATTATAAATAATCTCATAGGTGATAAGTGAAATGTATTCAACCGGTATATACCCATATGGTGTTAACAATTCCGGAATTATCTATATAGCCAATGCATTAAGTAGAGATTTTTCTGATTATTCTCCATTATGGCAACCACAAACAGAACACATATTTAATGGATTGACTATAACATTGTTTACCGAAGCAGGTAATCTATTGAATTCAGAGGAAGAGAATGAAATTTATAAGTTTATATCTTACACATACACCAAAAATAATGATTTAAATAAATGCGATATAAAAATATTTAATGATTATGATGATGATTCATCTGATCTATACATTGAATACCATATTGGTGACATCCTCTCACGACTAAAGCCGTGGGCTTCCTGTTTCAACGACGGGAGTTGCCCTTGCGGGTAGAGCTCCAATCTCCTCAGGCGTAAATTCGGGAGTGCCCCTCCCTACTTTCTTAAAGTGTTTCTGTAAATATACGTATGCATACAGGAATAGCAATAGTCCTCTGTTTTTTATATTTATAGCTGCATTCTCATCCCTGTCCATAACAAGGCCACATGCATCGCATTTGTATATCCGATCTGAAAGCTTTAGATCTTTCTTTATATTTCCACATTTAGAGCACATTTTAGATGTATTCCCTGGATCAACAAGCAAAACAACCTTACCGGCACTTTCAGCCTTGTAGGTTGTTTTCCTTATGATATCGTACCAGGAAGCATCTGCTATGCTCTTTGCTAAATGGTGGTTCCTTACCATTCCCTGTATATTTAGTGCCTCAAAAACTATTAGATTTCCATTATCTACTATATTCCTGGATAATTTATTTGAGTAATCATCCCTCTGCCTTACGGTCTTCCTGTAGACCCTTGATAGCCTCCGATTGGCTTTGAACCAGTTTTTGGAGTACTTCTTTTTCCTTGACAGGTTTCTATTTGCCTTTGCCAATATTTTCTCTGATTTCCTGAGGTACTTTGGTGCCTCTGTATGTTCCCCATTGCTGTCCGTTATAAGTGACTTTAATCCTACATCATAACCCACAGGATTCATATTTTCGTTGAGTATTGAAAAGTGATCCTCAATAGTCTGTTCCTTATCAGGATCGCCAGCTGTAATAATTGCATACCATTCACCTGCACCGTTTCTCTTAAAGGTAAGTGTCCTGATCTTTCCATCTACAGGGCGGTGCATGAACATTCTTACCTCACCAATCTTTGATGCCAATATATGGCCATTCTCAAGTATTTTAAATCCGGACTGTGGATAGGTGATTGAATTATACCTCTTTCTTGATTTGAATCTTGGGAAACCTGCTTTTATGTTCTTGCCATTATACTTCTTATCTACTCTTCTATAAAAGTTATCGTATGCCTTATCAAGCCTCACCGGGACTTCCTGTATTACCTGTGAATGGATATTATTGAATTCTGGAAATGCTTTCTTTACCTCAGGTATTTCATTTACCTGGGAATAACGGGTTACCTTTTTTCCCATTCTGTATGCGTATATTCTCTGCTGAAGCATGGTGTTATACAGTTCACGGCAGGCGTTAAGGGCGTTTACAAGAATAGCGATCTGTTCTTTATCCGGATAGATCCTGAACTTATATGCCATTATCATATCCCCTTCTGACCCTCCACGTATTTCTTGATAGTTTCCGATGAAACATGGCCATCAGTAGATACGAAATAGCTCCCTGTCCATAACGAAGGTAATCTACTCTTCAGTTCAGGGAACTCAGCCCTGAGTAATCTTGATGTTCTGCCTTTTATTTTCGCAATCACCCTGTTTGGTGCTATTGTTGGGTCTGCTTTGGTGAAGAGGTGCACATGGTCTGGCATGGTTTCCAGTGCTATGACCTCCCGGTTATTTTCCTGTGCAACACCCATGATTATCTCCTTTAATCTAATTTCAATATTCCCTGTAATTAGCTTTCTTCTATATTTTGGGCACCAGACAAAATGATAGTTCATGAAATGGACAGATGTGCTTGAACTGCTGTAGCCCTTTGGCATAATTATAGATATATTACCCGTATATAATATTATTGATTCGCTCTTGCCACGTCTAAATAATAAATATTTATAAACAATGAATTAATTATTATATTAGATGACTCGGGTAGGTATATATACTCATGATTTTAAATTTTACCATGATGTGATCAGGGATTTGAAAAGGTGGAATCTACCATTTTACAGCATAACTGACCTCTATTCCATACCTAAGGATATTTCCGTGATTTTAAGCTCCAATAAGGACGGTATAAAATTACCGAACCAGATTAAAGCAGATAATTCGGTGTGTGGAATAAGGATGTGCCTCTCAATGCTCCTGGACAGGGATAGATTTAATAATATTATTATCGGGATAGATCCCGGCCCTAAACCTGGCATAGCTGTTATGGCAGATAACGTTTTAATGGAAGCCTATGAATGCCCCGCAATAAAAAATATTCGTAAAGAAATTTCGAACATAATCCACAGCTACTCATATGCATATATAATGATAAAAATAGGCAATGGTGACAGACCGAACAGGGATTCAATAATAATGGAATTAAAAAATATCGCACCGATGGCAATAGTCAACGAGGAAAATACGAGTACGCCGCATAAAATACATGATAATGCACTATCAGCAGCCAGAATTACAATGATTATTGATAAATATGATTATACAAGGGTACCTGAAAAATTTAGTAGAAAAAATATTTATGATAAGGAATTTACAACGTTACATTCCCTGATCTCATGATTTTGTTTTCGGCAACTTCTTCTTCCTTCTCTTCCATTTTGGTACTCTTACCGTGTTTCTTCTTCCCGAAGCCAGTAGAAGGAATATTGCAAATGCCACAGCGACTGCAGCTATATAATAGATCCAGTTATAATTTGGTGGTGTTCCATAGTAGAAAGTAGTAGATGATTTACCCGATACCGTTATATCAGGATTATTTGTTGATATTGACAATGTATCCTTGCCTTTAGGTATTAGAGCTGCCGGTACAGTGATATTAACTTTAGATGTGGAGTTTGGACCTATTATATCAATATGTGTTGATCCTACGGAAACACCATTGATGGAATAGCCTACCGTAATATTATATATTGGACTGGAGATAGAATTTTTGATCGTAGCATTTAATTTTACCGGATTGCTTACATTGAAATTTATAACGTTTGAGCTTACAACTGTTGAGTTTGTTTGATTTAATGCCGTACTCCTGATATTTACATAGACGTTCTGGCAATTTTCTGGAGCCCTTACTCCTATAACAAAGTTTGAATTGTTGGTGGATGTTTTATGGTATGCTGACGGGGAAAAATTTGTTAGATTTGTACCACCGAAGTATGCATTTACCGAGTAACTGTGATAACCTGATGTTTCGTTTACATATATATTAAACTTTTCACCCTTATATACAAATGATGGGTAGCTAATTGTCGGAGAAAATGATGCTGCTGTACTTGGAGTACTGTTGTTTGCATTATTTACACTGTAACTGTTCTGAACCATGGATAAACCGGATAATGAGACCATTATGAACACAACAGATATAATTATTATTAATTTAGTTTTCATTATTTTACCTCTTTCTCCTTGACCTTGCTGAAGACCCTATTAATCCTATTAATATAGCGCCACCTATTATACCTATTCCTATGTATATTGTCATTAATGGATTTGCTGTGTAATCATTAATTATACTAGTGCCGGATGACCCTGTGCCTACCGATGCGCTCTGTATTTCTGGTGTTATTGTTACATTATGTTGCATTGTATTATTATAATATGAATGGAAATCTATTAAATCACTGCTACTTAATTTAGCTGATGATAGATCATATGCATAAACATATACCGTTGCATTCTGGCCGTATGTTAATGTAATATTATTAACCTTTTTGCCATTGTAAACCGTATATGTACCTATACGGAATACCTTACTTAATGATGCGCTATTTGTTATATTGAAATTGACTGTTATGTTTGTATTACCGGTATTTTCAATTGTTACCGGAAGCATATTTAATGTACCGTTGGCTATTGCATATTCCTTCATGCTGGTATTACCGAAATTTACCGTATAATTGTATAATTTACTGACATTAACTGTTATATTGCCTATAGTTTTATTTCCTAAGGTATTATTTAATTTTATGGGTACACTGTTATTGCCTGCAGGAGCATTGGGTACCGTTATATTAACGTATACGGTGGTGTTTTTACCGGGTGCCAGATGGAAGTTGTTCTTATTAAATATCATTTTCCATGTAGAATTGCCTGAATAAAGATTTAATGTGCGATTTATATCACCATTATTTGTTAACACAAACTTCTTTTCAACTGTTTGGCCAACTATAGGATCAATGGGTGTTGAGGTTACTGTATAGTTAAACACATTAACCTTTTTGAGGTGTAAATTAATGTATTTATTACTGTTCATGTATTTTGTTACTGTATCATTATATGTTATGTTCATACTGTATGTACTGTTGTATTTAACCCTGCTTGATTCAAATTTAAACGTGTTTTCAGGCAGTAATATTTTCTGCATTGATGAGTTCACGATTAATTCAGACGGACCTGTAATTATAACATTATTGTTTATTGATTTATTGTTATAGTATACGTAAAGATGTGCATAATGTGCGTTTATAAGCGTTATATTATCCGTAACGTTTGTGAATGGTTGTAATGTTATATTATTCATATATGCATATTTATCATCTGCACTTGTTATATATATGCCATATGTGCTGGCGTTTAATGATACGTTATAATAACCATTACTGTTTGTCCTTACCGTTCTTATTATCTTTCCATTGCTAATTATATGTACATATGCATAGCTGGCCGGAGAACCGTTCTGTGTTACATAACCACGTATATAATCCTCTACCATGTGTGTGTTCAATGTTACGTTTACCGTTCTATTACCGGTAAGGTTTGTTGTGTTTGACCCGTAATATGTATAGGCACCGGTTAGGTTTGAATATTTACCTGAGGTTGTTATGGTTATATTACTCTTATCTGCAGGTAATACCATGCTTATATTTTTACCCGTGAAATTCAATGATAAACCATTGTAATGTATAATATAGTTTGTTGATGTGTTAAGTGAATTTGTTACGTTTAAATAATAACCTGGTTTATAAACCGGTGTGTATGTTGTATTTTTATTTATATACATTGTTGTAATATTTGCTGTTGTTCCGTTGTATGAATACACTGTATAATTGCCGGCAGGTAAATGATTCGGATTATATCTTATACCATTTTTGAATACGTATGTTGTATAATTCTTACTGTTTGTTAATGAGAAATTAAGGTATGTGTTTTTGTCCATTATCCGATTTTTCATTATTACTGTTGTGCCTGTGATTTCAGGTGTAATATATGCGTCTTTACTGCTGAATGACGTGTAATATATACCAGGAGCTATACTGCCTGTTGCAGTGCCATTGATAAGAGTAAGATTATATGTATTATCAAAGCTTGTAAGATGTAGCGTTCCAGTAAAGTTACTCAGTAATTTTGAATTGTTGTAAATGTTAAATGTAGTACTGTATGTATTCTCTGTCAGATATGATAATGATGTTGAATTTGTTATCCTTACCATTTTACCATGGTAAAACACTGATTGAATACCAACATAACTTTTATTTACAGCAGGGTAACTTACTATTGCCTGGCTATTGCTTAACTGGGCAAAGAAGAATGGGAAACCGTGATAGTATACAGTAGCTATTCCCTCCATTACCTTATGATTTATAGTGTTATTGGATGATGCAAGTACGGTTGTATTATATGGTATACTTAAATTCAGGTTGAGATATCTTACAGAACTTACATTAAGGTAATCAAATGAGGCAAGCCTTGCACCGATATATTTACCCAGACCTGCAATTGTATACTGCCCTTCAGGTAAATATACTGTGTGGCTTTTATCTGCATTACTAAAGTTGTACTGTAACCTGATATTGTTTGATAATACTTCATAGAAGCCTGTGTAATTTTTATGACCTGTTATATATGAGTTGATGTGAACAGGTATGGCCTTTGAATAGGAAATATTCAGTGAAGTATTGCCTGTAACATTGATTGTCCTTATAAATACGCCTTTCCCACTTGCATTGGTAGAATATACCGTATACATTCCATACGGAAGGCTTGTATTATACATTCCATTAACTGGCGTAAGGTTTAATGAGTCGGAACTGATACCGTTGAAATACAGTGTTACATTGTTAGTTGCCTTACCATAAAGTCTGGCGGAGAGTTCCGGCTGAATATTTGCTGAAACCGGTGAACCCCAGCCAGTTACTACTTCATAACCCTTATTTTCTGTATTGTTTGATTTTACCTTTATGGTATAGTTGCCCGGTATAACACCGAAACTTACAACACCTTTTGAATTTGTTATTCCGTGTACACTATAATTGGTGCTATTCGCAATAACATAATAACCTGACAGCGGTTTTCCATTGATGTTTACATTTACGGTGAGATTATCCATGGTTATATTAATATTTTTTGTTGTGTTTTTACCAAGAGACGGTGTAACTGTACCCACATTTGTATAATTTAAATTATTTGATGTTACGTTTACCTGATATGTATATGGAGCTATATCTTTCATGGAATAATTGCCGTTAATTATTTTTATTGTATACACTGCATTATGTGTCTTGTTATATAACGTAACAATACCGTTTTCTATAGTCCTGCTTGATGTTAAATTTAATAATTTAACATGACCTAATACCTTATTTTTCTGAACCATTTCATTTACCGTTACGTTATAGTTTGATGCTCTCTTTGCCTGACCATTGGATATTGTGACATTTTTTGTGGCTATAACGTGGCCTGTCTTGTTGATTGCCCCTACACTACCCGTGCTGAACGTTAATGTATCATTTCCGGGTAACCCTGTAATATGATAATAACCCGTTGAATTTGTTGTTGCAACCTGATGTGGAATGCCATACTGGTCTGTAAGTGTTACGTGTGCGCCTGGTATAGGGTTTCCATCGGATGATGTTAACCTTCCTGATATATTGGCACCGGGGTAATACTGTATTATGGGGTCTTCACTCTGCAATACCTGGGAGCTTAAGGGCAATAATATTTCTGTTCCCTTATTCTCCTGCTGATATTTATATGCAGTCTGTATGGGTACAAATTTGAAATACTTTTCAAGGCTCGGGTTCTTTTTTATCTGGGTTTGATTGTATGGATTATATAATGAACTGTAATATGATAGTTCAAAGTGGCTCATATTAAATGCCGGCATCGGGGTCATAGTGGTTGTACCATATGATATACCGGGTATGCCTGTTGTTTGCCCAACACTCTGGGGTGTATAACCAACTACTGATCTATATATAGTGGTATTGTAAAATGCCGATGAATATAATATTCTGTAACCCGTTATGGTTGCACTTGCAGGTGTTTTATTTAATGGATATATACCGGTACTTGTCTGTGCAAATATATCATAGTAGTTTGTTGGAACTGTTTCACCTGCATGGGTGTACGATTTTGTATCGGTTAAATATGCAGGGGCATAAAATACTCCCGGGTTTGTACCGGAAAATGGGAATAATCCGTGGTCCGTCTGTATATATGAGATTTTTGAACCTGTTGCCTTTTCAAGGGCTGAATATGCATTTGTTATTGTGCCCATGGAATATTTTGATGATAACTGTCCCATTACCAGTGCATGGTATGCATTTCCTGATGATGTTATGTTTACCTGATGGCTTCCGTATGCGCTTGTGTTTAATAGATGGTCGTAACTATTATGTAAGGGGTTTTTGTAAATGGTTTCTATTATATTTGTTTCATTTGATCCAAAATATTTATCCATAACCTGTGTAACGCTGGTATTGAAATGACCATTTGAATAGGCACCGGGAGTCTGCAATATCCTGGATATAAATAATGTTACTATCTGGCTTTCATTCTGGGCTAACAGAATCTGACCTGCGGTTGCATAACCCTGCTGGAAATCATCTGCCACTGCTGGGTGCTTACCCTGTTGAAGTTCCTGGAATCCATAATCCCACCACGCTACATACGCAGGCCTGTGGGATAGGGATTCATTGGTATTCTGTGTTGCAAGCCACTGGAATGACTGGGATAATGGCTGTGTTTGATTGTCGAGCAATAGACCGTAGTTGCCTAAATATGATGATGTTGATGTACTGTTAAGGTGCAGTGGAGCTAATGTAGAATTTATCTGATTATTATAATATGCTGCATTGTTTTCCGGTACCCCTGCAGATACAGATCCCATGCCAGAGGGTACAATCAATGCAAGTATGACTATTATGGCGAATACCGCCTGGATCCAGTTTATATTGCCCTTTATTGACCTTTTAATTGTGGAATGGCTTACTCTTTTCTTCACATCTTTTGTTTTCAATAAATCTGCGAAGTAAACTATTAATCCACCGCCAAGTATTGCATATGCGGGTGCTGCAGTTACATTAAATCTTGCAGCCTCGAAACTCATGAATACGGAAAATATAGAAAATATCAGTACAAGTAATAATGCCTCGCCTTTAACCTTCAGAAATTTATATACTATATACGGTACACCTGCAACACCAAGAAGGAATAAACCCGGACCGAACCCAGATATATATGATCCAAGTACTGGAGCCGCTGCTTCCGCTATTGTTGAATATAACCTTGATTTAACAAAGTACCCATCTCCTGTAATTAATTCCCTCAGTATTGATGGACTTGTTTTGCTTAATACGAATAGGGAAACGGTACTTACAATAATTAATGCCGGTATCGTCATTATCCATGGTTTTCTTGCAATGATATTTATTAATATGCCGAAGCCTATTATTAATAAGCCCATAGCCAGCGGTGGATAATACCAGGGCATAAGCATTTTTGTTACATAATAATAATAGTAACCGAACGGGAACGAAAATGCTACAAATATTGTTATCAGATAGGTTAAATGGCCTGTTGGTTTTCTGGTAAACAGGTTGTATAATAACTGTACGGCAACATATATTAATATTATAACCTCTATATACGGGAATCCCTGCCATATAACAATCAGACCACCCAAGGATACTGCTGCCATTAGGGCATAAATTGTTGATATTTTATTTTCCCTGTAGAAGTTAATTATTGAGCTATAATATGATCTATAATCCGTTAACTTCTTTATTATAATACTTTTATTTGATGTTATTATAGCCTTTTCAAAGAAATATATGGCAAGAAAAGCGAATATTAACTCAGGTGTATGTGCCCTCCCATCCGATAATATACCGGATGTTAGATTACCGGGCATTATTGCATAAAACAATGCAGCTAACATTCCTGCCTTTTTGCCGAATATTTCCTTTGTTATCAGGTATACAGGCATTATTAATAATGCACCGTAAAATGCATCTGATTCCATAAATGCATAGTATGATGCCTGATGTAAACCTAATATCGGTGAGAGTAAATATGAAACAAATACTATGCTCCACTGATAAAATGGTGGCCTTAGATTAGATGTACCTATAGGATATGCCAGACCATTGGTATATATTAACTGGCTGTGGTGACTCAGTATATACTGAACGATATAATAATTAAAATACGGGTCACTACCTCCTGAAACGTTTAGATATGAGCCTTTAAATGCTTCCGACCATACAAAAAAGTTGGCAAGAAACATGTATAGTGCCAATAGTATTAGAATTACTGGGAATTCAGGGTATCTGTTTATTTTTTCTTTAATGCTATCTGTAATACTCATAATTAGAGATAGATAATGAAATCTTTATATAAAAATTTACGCTATGTTTAGCAGAGCATATTTTTAAATTCATTTATATTCAAATTTTATATTTCCGTAAAATCCGAGTTTATTTCTTTTTACATATAGAACATAGGAAATAACTATTATAACATATATTATTATAAAATAATTTATGGAAATATAGTAACCTGCATTGCTTGTAAATGATAGGGTAAAGGCAATAATAAGGAAAATTGATGATATAACAGGGATGAAAAATTTATTTTTAGTGTATAATTTTATTAATGATATATTGGAAATTATATGTATCATTATATAAAGGAAGCTTATTATTCCTGCTATTATTACAAACGCTATAAAAACCCCTATAAAATAGGTTAATATTACCGATATAAATATTGATGCCAGTAATAGTATTATTATGAGATTTTTCCTTTCTGGCATGTTTTTTATGTTGAAATCACTGTAAAACCTCGGTATTAAATTTATAAATGCATTTAAATATGATACACTGAGGTTAAAACCGCTCATTATGCCGAAGAATGCAAAAAATATTAAGAATGGAAGACCCAATCTGTGGAATGCAAGTTCCGTTATATAAAATGGATTTGATATATAGTTAGATAAACCGGAGTAGCCTGAAAAAATCAGTAAAGCAAATGCAGATATGCTCATTATTATACCTGAAATTGTAAATGATATAAGCAATGATTTCGGTGTGTTGTTGTGTGAACTCCGGGTAGTTTCCGATAAGAATATGCTTGAACCGCCTCCAGAAAAGGCCAAAATGCCGAATATTACACCAAAGAAGAACGGATTTAAACCGAATTTTATTCCGGAAAATGAAAAATCCGGTGACCTGTGAATTATAAAAACTGCACTCATTATAAGAATGAACATTATTTCAAGAAAACCCGCTATTAAAGTGTATTTGATTGAAACCTTTAATCCCGATGAAACAACAAGGTATACCATGCCTATAAAGATGATAATAAAAATATATTCCAGATAGGCATTGTAAATTCCAAATAAATTGAATATTGAGTATAAAAATCCTGATATAAACATTGATATATTTGGTACTGTCAGTACTGAATACATAACATATAACAGGAGTACAAAAATGCCAAAATCCTTGCCTAAAATATTGCCCACATAGGAGTAATAACCACCGTTTGTTATATATTTTTTTGATAGTGCATATATTGTATATAATGTAAAATACGATAACAAAAATGAGAATATGACAACAAATGGCAGCAAGGAACCTGAATATAACGCAATTACCGAAAATAGGGCTATAAAATCAAGCATCGGGCCTATAGAGGTGAATGACTGCATCACTGCCTCCTTTAAATTTAGATATTTCATGTAACCATATTAAAATAGAGAATAAAAGCTATTTGGTAACAAAAGGTTGTGTGTGTGTATAATTTTGTGTAAATATAAACCCCCATATTATAAATAGGATAATCTATTACTTTAAATGCAGGGACGGGAGAACTGTTTACTGAGAGCACCCCTATAAATACACAAAATTATGTACACGATCGTGCAAACGTTAATAGGTAGTATTATAATAAGAGATTATGAGCGAACAGGTCTTAGCAAAAGAGTATGCTTATTTCGCAGAGATTAAGGCGGAGCTTTTGAAGGAACAGGAGGGGAGATATGCCCTTATTAAAGGCAGTAAATTGATCGGTGTTTTTGATACTGATACTGATGCCTACCAAGTCGGTGTAATGCAGTTTGGTAATGAAGCGCTTCTCATAGTAAGAATTTCTCAAGAAGACGAAGAGTATTGGATACCGACACTAGAATTAGGGTTGTTAGATGCCAATATTAAGTAAGGTTTATCCTGCATCTGGAAAGATCGGCCCAGACATCTTAGCAAAGGATAGGCCAATTATAGATGTTGAGATTTCCATATCAAAAACTTTACGTGCGTTTTTGCAACAGCATAATCAGCAAATTCCAGCTTCTGTTAAAGGAAAGGCGCTGGTAGATACCGGGGCGGCGATAAGTTGCAGTGACGTTGGGGATAAAACCTACTGGAACAGTTAATGGGCATGGTATGAGTGGAACCTCAGTAAGAAACTTTTACTCAGCACAAATAGCAATTGTGGTAAGCCCACAGCAGAAATGGAATTTTGAATCCACTAGAATAATGGGTGTTGATATTTCTAAACAAGGCTTGATAGCACTTATTGGAGGGGATTTTTTAAGAAATGTATTGATGGTATATAGTGGGTTTTCAGGCATAGTAGATCTTAGTATATAGACGAACAATGATGAAATATTCAAAACCAAGGTTATAGAAAAATTCTCCTCCCTATCAGATCCCCAGAACCGTTCAGAGAACTGCTGTTGTCTCTTCTCTGAGAGACCATAGAGACCGGAATTGAGAAATCATCCCTCAGTGAATTCAAAACAAAGCATATATTCAGGAAGATGAATGGTTACTTTAAATGCAGGATGGGATATGTGGAATGTTTACTGGGGGGTACCCTTTATAAATACACAAAATTATGTACACGATCAACAAAAACAAAAAAAGATAAAATAATGTTCCATATTATGTTTAATGAATGATTTAAAGAAGCTTCTTTTAAGGGAATTGAATAAAAGGAAGTACTCCGGAATGGCACAGTATGAAATAGAGGCATTATATGCCTTTTCAAGGTCATATATTTCTGAAACATTAACATCTCTGGAAAAGAATAATACAATAATAAGAAAAAATAACGGTAAATTAACAAAGAGAATGTGGTTAATTGAATATTATCCGGATGTAATAGATAATTATATCAGGATTGGCATACTGAAATCAAGCGAGTATTCATTATTTTTATCACTGGTAAATGAAATAAATGATAAGAAAATAAAAATTATTCCATATAATAATACAGTAGATTTGATGAATGCAATCGTTAACAATGCGTTAGAATTTGCATTATCACCTGTATTCTCACAGATAATTTTCTCATTAACAAACAGCAATATACTGATGCTTGGACCAGTTTCATCTGGAGGATCCTTTATTATGGAGAACAATATGGATAATAATATATTCTATACCTCAGAGGTTTCATCAATGATGCTTTTTACAGGGGAATTTTTTAAGAGAAACAGTGATATAACTATAAGGACATACAGTAACCCGTTAAATGGATCAAAAGAGTTTGAAAATAACGGAAAATATATAGCCATATGGGAACCCTATGCGAGTTCTATACAGGATAAAGGGTATAAAATTATAAATGATTATAAAAGCCTGATGGACGATGACCCGTGCTGCTTTATATCCACAAATAAATATTATTATGCAGACAATAAGAAATTTGTAGATGATTTAATAAGTAAATATAAAAACTATAATAAGTTTGATAATTCTATTCTGGCATATATCTCCAAAATTACAAAAATAAAAAAGAGTATAATTGAAAAATCACTGCACAACTATAATTTTAAATTAAAATTTGATTTAAATGATATGAAAATATATATTAAAAAATTAGGTATTATAATATCTGATGAGAAATTAAAGGATATGTACATTGATTATAAAAATTAATTTTTATTTAGATAGGACAGGAATTTATCAAGATTGATTTCAAGGAATGATATGGGAGCCATTATTTCAAAGTTTGATAATATATCTGGACTCATTTCACCTATGAATCCCACTGTATCATCACCTATATTTATATTTCCACCCCTGCCCTCTATAATTTCATCGTGTTTTTTCTCCATAACGGTAATTTTTTTATTGATGCTTCTGGTATTCAGGTAATTTAAAACCTGGTATATATCGGAATAAACTGCCTTTGTATTGTTATATATTATACACAGGTCAGTATGCTGTTTTCCTGATTTTATTACATCGCCAATTTCAAATATCTTTACCGGCAGACCATTCCTTTTATTTATTCTAATAAAATTTAACATTCCCGGATATAATCTATCCCTTATCATAGAATAGTCCATACTTTTTGGATTTTCAAGCGATACCTCTCCTGAATAATTTAATCTGTTATAGAATTCATTTGATGTAAGTACAAATGTTCTTATTTCCTGATAATTTACTGATGTTAATATATCCCTTATAACACTTATATTATCATTTTTTTTATCCGGTTTTCCTGCGTTATATATTTTTAATTTTTTTTCATTAATATTATCATATCCATATGCCTTGGCCACATCCTCTATTATATCAACCGGACCCATTACATCTATCCTATTGCCGGGAACATTAATCCTGTAGCCATAATCCGATATCTCACACCGGTATCCCATTTTTCTCAGCAGTGTTACAACATCATCAGGAACTGTACCCATTAAGCTTTTTATTTCCTTTTCATTTATATATATTTCACGGAAATCGTAGTTCCTCACATTATAATCCTCATTACTGCCGGAATCACATACTGAAATTTTATAGCCAGTATAGCTCATCTCGTATGCAAACAGGTAAAATGCTGATCGTACAGCGTTAAAATCTGTGCCGGTTATATCAAAGAAAAACTTTGAGGTACTATCAGTTACCTTAGATTTTATTCCATTTATTACAGGTGGCATTGACATAACATCGTTTTCAGAATCAAATATTACAGGAACCTTATTACCTGACTTTATAAGATCTTTATATTCTCTGCCCTTCTCATGTTTATTCAGTATATCATATGCATTTCCTGTATAACTGTCATATGTTGTAAATTTTAAAGCTTTTGCCTCAGCCATGGTATATCTAAACGGTGGCTTTATATTATCTAAATCATGTATACCTATCGATACCTTTTTCCTGTTTTTACCAATTATATCATGTAATCTTTCCTGATAATCTATAATATGCTGAAGGTTATTTCCTATAGGTTTGCCCTCAGCAGTAAATGATAATAAATATGGTCTCTCCCTTAAAATAGACCGGTCAGGGATTATTTTTATATTGGAGCTGTTCAGTATACCCTTTATTCTATAATTATTATCATAAAAGATTTTCATGCTTTCCTTCAATGCAAAGAATGAAAAAAGATCAGGTCTGTCTGGATTGAACTCAATTTTTAATTCATTATCCTCCTCTACTGAATATCCTATAATTTTTGAGTAATCATATAATTTATTATAATAAGTATTACCTATATTATCCGCTACATTGTTTTTACTATCTTTTATTACAACCATTAGATAAGGATACCAACAATTTATTTAAATTTAGGTTTTATTATTCCCTGTTTTGTTTCTTGCATACTCCTTCAATATAAATCTAATCAGATCATCTACGGATATTGCATTTCCCGTATTTACTTCACTTTCAAGTTCATTATAGATCTTTCTTGGCAATTTCAAATCAACACTGCTTGTATTATTGAGATCATTTTTGGCTATAAATTCATTCAATGCAAATCTTATTGCCTCTGAAACACTATTATAGTTATATTTATCGACTATCTCCTGAAGTTTTTTAACAAGGTCTTCCGAAACTCTTATCGTTATTCTGTAAGGTACTGTCATATGTGTAGATTAAATTAATCAGTGATATAAAGTTTTCCTAATTCTCATAGGGGGCATAAACGGTTATAAATGTTACATAATTTTCTCTTGCCTACCAAGTAATTTACTGCATGATCTCTCTTTGACCCCAGAGATTTATGCAGAATTTTTATGTGCTTTCATCTAAAATATCAATATATATATTTATGAACTAAATAATGTGTCAAAATGCTTGAGAGGTTAAAAATTTACATAGAATATTCCAAGCCTAAGGTGTGGTGGCTTCTTGTATTCACTGGTTTTACAGGGGCAATTATTGCCACTACAGAATTCACGGAATTTAACATCATTCTTATTCTCATTGCAGTTATATCGGTAACATTAGGTTCAATGGGTGCTGAAGGTCTTACGAATTATATTGATTTAAATATGGATTCCATAATGTCCAGAACAAAGAAAAGGCCGCTGCCAAGAGGGTTAATAACTAAAAAAAATGCATTAATTTTTGGTTATTCACTATCATTTTTCTCTGTTATAATTCTTTTAGCATTCGGTAAATATATTGCATCATTTTTCATGGCAGCAGGTATTTTTGACAATGTTTTTATTTATAGCTATTTATTGAAGAAAAGGTCACCATACAGTATCATATATGGTGGATTTTCCGGTGCATTCCCTGTTTTAATAGGCTGGTATACATTAACCTTAAGGTTTTCATGGCTTCCATGGATTTTATTTTTACTGGTGATGTTCTGGATACCCGTCCATGTATGGAGTTTAGCATATAGATATAGGGATGATTATAAAAATGCTAATGTACCGATGCTGCCGGTAGTTTATTCGGATAAAAAAACTGCAGTAGCAATATCCATAGCATCATTACTTTTAATTGTTGTTTCCGTTATGCCATATTTATTTGGAATATTTAACATAATTTATCTAATAATGGTAATAATATTATCAGTACCTATTGTAATATTTTCAATAAGGTTTATTAATAAACCTGATGAGAATTCGTCATTCAGGTTATTTGTGTATACTGCACCATATTTAACATTAATCTTTCTGATTGCAACTGTAATAAATTTTTTAAAATTGTTTTTCTGACATAAGAACAAACTTAATAATGAAAATTGTTATAAAGAATGGAGAGGTAATATAAATTGACTGATGCAGAGGAGATAGTTTTTCCGGGGGATGTAATAGCAAAGGAAGAAGAATACCTGTCCGGAAGAAATACAGAGGATATAAATGGTTATATAATAGCTACTGCTTTCGGAAAGGTGGAAAAGGACGAAAAAAACCTTACAATCTCAATAAAGACTCCGGGTAATGTGATAAAACCAAAAAATGGGGAAATAGTTTATGGTAAAGTTATAAAGGTTATCAGCAAGGATGCCATAGTTTCTATTTATGGAATATACATGAATAATAAAATTACACCCATTAATGTGGAGGGAAGAATAAAACTACCCGTAGCAAATAAAAATGTGTACTCACACATACTTACAATCGGAGACCTTGTAAGAGCAAAAATTATTAATACCAGACCTTTATATGTAACAATATTCAGCCCGGAACTTGGAGTGATTAAAACAAAATGCCTTATATGCCGCAATGAACTTATAATGAAAGACAGTAAACTTTACTGCACTAACTGCCAGAGGAATGAAACAAGAAAAATAGCCAGCGACTATGGGGATATAGAAATATATGGTGGTAGAAATGAAAGATGAGGAAGTAAAAGATGTCCAGAAGCTATCCAGAGAGGTTACGGACATGAGGAAAGAGATAGATGGCTTAAAGGAGGTTTTAAGCGGATTGATACAGGTCATGATGGAACATAATGATCAATTCAATGACGATGAGGAATATAATTAGGTGAAAAATATGGCAACATTACCAATGAAAATGCTTGAAGAGAATTTAAATAAGAAAGTATCGTTACTTTTGAAAGATAATAGAATGCTGGAAGGAACATTATCCGGTTATGATGAATATATGAACATGACTTTAGATAATGCAGAGGAGAATGGCGAGGTTCAGAGAAAACTTGGAAAGGTTGTTATCCGTGGAAGCAATGTTGTGAGAATAACAACAAAATAATTTTTTTAAAAAGTATTTATAATTTATATTAATAACGCAGTATGTCCAAAACTATAGATGATATTTATTATACAATGGGTTTTTCAACATGCGGATATTATAAAAATATAAAATTTCCGTTTATCATTGATACATTCTCAAATTATTATAAAAATGATGATAAAACCATCGATATTATAGGAAATAAATTCGGTAAAAATATCTATTATCCATCATTCCTTGATGGTGAAAAGGTTATAGAAAACGATGATATGTTAATTATATTCAATGGAATAGAATTAATCCAGAGACCGAAAAAACTTGTTGACTTTCTTGTTAGGCTGAGAAATAAGTATGGGTTCAAAAAACTGTTTTATCTTCAGGGTGTATCCGATCCGTATATAATTCCGGTACTGGTTTATCTCGGCATAAACATATTTGATGATCTATATATACAGAGGGAAAGCCAGGAAAAAATAAAATACAATGTTGCTGGCAAATCCCATGTTGATTATAACCCGTTAAGGGAGAATATGGAATTTGCAGATGGTATTATTGGGTCACTGTTCGATGCGATAAGGGATAATACACTGAGGGATGTGGTTGAAAAGATTGCAGTATCATCAAGGGCACTTGAACTGTTAAGGATAGCGGATACGGGTTATTATAAGGATTTTGCCGGGTTATTTCCATCAAGGACGCCGTATATACTGGCAAATTCAATGGAATCATTAAACAGGCCGGATTTAATAAGATATAGAAATACCATTATAGATTATAGAAAACCTGAAAAGAGGGATATTGCATTAATACTGCCATGCTCTGCAAAAAAACCATACTCATTATCAAAAACACATATGAAAATAATTAATGAAATATCAAATTATAGAAGGTATCTACATGAACTGATTGTAACGTCACCGGTGGGGCTTGTACCGAGGGAACTGGAGAATAGCTATCCTGCAGGAGTCTATGATATACCGGTTATAGGCATATGGTATGATGATGAGAAAAACATGATGAATGAACTGTTAAGGGATTATCTAAAAAATAACCATTATGATAAAATAATTGCATACATACCTGATGACCTTGAATTTATAAAAGATGTGCTTCCGGAAGATACTGTATTTATTATGGGGAGGGTCACGGATAATGATAATTTAAATTTATTAAAAAGCACATTAAAGAGTGTAATAAATGGCAATTCATCTTATGGAAATAGATTATATGACTATAGGGCAGTACTATCATTCCAGTTCGGGAAATGGGTAGAGAAATATCTAAATGATATAAGGATAGTAAATAATTTTCATCAGGATATGGTGCTGAAGGATAAAAAAATATTATTTGTTTACAATGATAAACTTGGTAAATTCACAATAACAAAAGAATCTGCAAAATTTTTCCTTGAAAACAATAAATTTAATGTTGCAATTGATGATTTTAAGCCCACATCAAATGTCTACTCCGTCGGTGTCAGGGATGCAACGGATGATATAAAGCCATTCGATGAGGTAATTCTAACATACAGCAATGAGATACGCGGTGTAGGTACAGCCATGATGCCATACAGAGCCATGATAGATTTGAATAAGGGCATAGCCGTAAAGGTCAGAAGCTAAAAATTATTAATTATATATCAATGATGTTTTATGAGATTACTAATAAAAAATGGTATTATAATAACCGAAAACGACAACAGGGATATAATTAATGGGAATATTCTAATCGACGGCAATATAATAAAATATATTGGCAGGGAGATGCCAGAACACGATGCTGAAATAAATGCAGAGAATAAAATTGTCATGCCAGGTTTTATAAATACACATACACATGTTGCAATGAGTGGATTTAAGGGTATTTTAGATGATATGGTTCTGGACGATTTTTTAAGAAAAACATCTGACCTTGATTCAAGGAGAACGGATAATGGCATCTATAATTCATCATTGCTTGGCATGTACGAGATGATAAATTCAGGCACAACCTCATTCTTAGACCTGTATTATTCAGAGGATATCATAGAAAAGGCTGTTAGGAAAACTGGAATACGTGCATTTCTTGCATGGGCGACACTGGATGAGGAATATACAACACAGAAGGGAAATCCCGTAAAAAATGCTGAAAATTTTATTAGAAAGGAACATATAGATACAGTTAAGCCATTAATCGGGGTTCAGGGCGTATACGCTTCATCCGATGAGAATTATTACAGGGTAAAGGATGTATCTGAAAAGTATAATGTAATGGTGCATACACATCTATCTGAAACCAGGAGAGAGGTTTATGATTTTGTTAAAAAGCATGATGAGAGGCCTGTTGAACACTTAAACTCAATAAACTTTCTCTCTAACAGGGTAATAGCGGCTCACTGTGTGTGGGTGACACTCAACGAGATAAAAATGTTATCAAAAAGTAATGTAAAAGTATCATGGAATGCAGTAAGCAATGCCAAACTGGCTTCAGGTGGCATAGCGCCGGTACCTGAAATGATAAACAACAATGTGAATATTTCCCTCGGTACGGACAGTTCTGGTAGCAATAACTCGTTAAATATGTTTGAGGAGATGAAATTTTCACTGCTATCCATAAACAATGACAGGTGGTCTCCTGATACCGTAAGATCCCAGAAAATACTTGATATGGCCACAAGGGATGCGGGAATTGCACTGAATGAGAAAATTGGAATAATTAAGGAAGGATACTATGCAGACCTTATAATTCTTGATGGAAATAAATTCAATATGATCCCGTATAATAATGATAATACTGTAAACAACATAGTATTTTCTGCAAACCCTGAAAATGTTGAATACACAATAGTAAACGGCAGGATATTAAAGGATAAATATAAAATTAACAGTGAGGTTGATTTCAGGGAACTTAATTACCTGTAATCTTAAGCCATCTAACTTTACGTATGCATTGGAAATATGCATCCTTTCATTTGCTTTAGTGGATAAAAATATATTTATCCCAGGTTTACAGGGAAGTTCAGAACAAAGTATAATAAAATTGTAAGAAGGCCTGAAAAAAAGAGGTCAATAGTAGCAGTGGCAGGAATGTTAATAGAGGCAATATATGCAATGCTAAAAAGCGGTAAGGAATTCATGGACATAGAAAAGGATGAGGACATTAAAGCAGTAAAAACAGATGATAGTAAAGCACACGTTAACAGTATGAATACAGCATGTTACCAGAAACTATTGCAGATGAAGGATAGAAATATAAAAAAACATAATGATTTATATAAAAATACTGAAAATAACAGTTAATGATCGACATAATTTTATCCATAAAGTTTATGTGTATCTTAGCAATAAAACACTTATGGTAAGTGAAAAAATAAACGAGGATCTAATTAACAGAGAAATAGCGGAATATGTAGACTACGTATTAAATAAAGATCCAATAACCAAAGCCATTTTTGAAAGGTTATCAAAGCTTTAATTTTAAATGAAAAAATAACATCCAAGATAATTTTTGATCTTCATGATGATGTTGCTAAAAAATTTAAGTTACTCTTCTTTACCTTATTAATTTCCCATTGTTGATGACGACGGAAGCCAGAAAAAGCAGATCATTTCACAAATCGTAATGGGCAACAATCAACACAAAGAGCAGTAAAGTTGATTCTTTATAGGGGCGATTAATTTCTTGGGGTTAATTTTCATTTTCTTTTATCTTCACCTTTTAGTTGTTTGGACGCCCGTTGAATTATATCATATTCCACACTTTCAGCAATTATATCATATTTTATCCTTAACGTGATTGTAAATACAAACAAAATGGTTAGAGAAAGTGCCACTACAAATAATACGAAGGACACCCAGTAGTAAACAATTGCTATGAATATAGCGACAAAATAGAGAGCGAGAGGCAATATCAGAATCTGAAGATAATCCATTAAGTAAGGGGACGACCTCTTATAAACCTCCACTAATAAGTAGAATAAACCAGTAATAAGCACAGACGATATAATAGCAGGCACTTCAACAATTGCTGAATAGTTAATTAAAAACATTATTACTTCTTTTTCTGTTTGTTAAGGACTCTGTTTGCTTCATTCCAAAGACGGTCTGGTATCTTCCCCTTTAAATCGTCTATGTTCAATGGAGTTATAGTACCGTTGGTTATCAGATCCTTGGCTGCAGCCCTGGTTGGCATAAATAGATCGGCTGTTGAGTATACCACAGGTTTGTGTTTACTTTCCATAATTTGCAATATGTAATAAATGTATAAATATTTTGTATTTGTATAGCTTCATCGGATATGGCATAGAAACTTTTTTGTTGAATTTCTTAACCCATCTCTCCACAGTTCTTGGATCTTTCCCTAATATATTTCCGTGTAGTAGCTCGTTCCCTTACTGACAGGCAGAATACCGTGCAATCTGTGGTCATACTTTGAGTCCCCCAGATCATGATATTTCATTCTGTATAGCCACGGACAACTCCTTTGCATTGCTTATTTCAAGTCGTTTCATAATTATATAATGATTTTGGATATTTAAACACATGCGGCAACATTAATTACGTTATGTATATATAATAGAAGATGTTAAATCAAGTAAAAACGATAGAGGTAGGCTATAATATGAAAGTGAAAATTTAATGCCACAAAACAATTCTGGTAATATTGAAATTTCAACACGTTACGGTGATTTAAAAGTCCGGTATCCTAATTCAAGCCCAAACTCCAATAGCATTTTCCCTAATAGAACTTTAATTAATGGTGAATTTAAAACTTCACTACAGCCTAAATTTGTATTTTTTCAATTCTATGGTGAATTTAAACGTTGTTTAGAAAAGAAATGGATTTTAGACCAGCAACCACGTAAAATAGAACCAAATAAAATAGAAGTACCATTCTACAGTTCCTGGCCATGCAACAAGTGGAGTGATGGACCAGTTTACGATCTATGCACAGCAGGTGCTATTGTTTTTTATACCTTTTTAGCCTGCGTTAATAAGCAAGGTCAAAGTGATCCAAAAAAATGGAAATATAACGTATTTTGTGGCTTTAGATGGGGAATGAAGTCCAGAGATGGTAGTAAAATTGAAACTATACCAATAAAAACGGTTTCTAATGAAAGGCTTAGCATATTTATATGCTTATTGAGATGCTATTATAAAGATGCGGTTTTTTGTTTAATAACTTAGGGTATACGTATATTTAATCATAATAAAAAATGTCTCTGGCGAGATCTGCAAAGTTTTTTAATTTCTCATAATGTTAGATATTTAGTTAGTTTTTAAATATTTATTATCTATCCATATTAATTATTGTTGGTTAGAAATTATGTAGCATTTTTACTCAAGATACTTTAATTTAAAGCATTTCCAAACTAAATTTGCATATTATATACGTTCTGTTTCTGCAAATAATTATGTAAAATACTGGTAATCTGAAGTTTATACAAATTTCACTGAAAAAGAAACAACAATTAATAATAGCCATATTAATCATATTCTGGAATTTCTCCTTGCCCATATACTCAAAGTCCATACAGCCAATAATTCAGAACTACATACAGCTATGAGATAGATGGAAATGTTTCATGAAAGTAACTTTTATAAATACACAAAGATTCAGGTTATAATGAATAATTTTATATATTCTATTTCAATATAATTTTATGACAAATAATAAGGAAAAGTTAATTTGTTTAATAAAATCCCTGAATATCAATATTAATAAATTACAAAATTCATTTGTGGATAATGAAAAAAACTTTGAAGAAAATTTCGATACAAGGGTTAGATTACAAAAAATTGTATATTTACTTGATACAAAATATAAAACATTCGAATATAATTTTTCTTTATATCTTAGAGGACCATATTCCAAAGACCTGTCAAAAGACTATTTCACTATTGATGAGAATATGCCTGTAAAAAGCAATATACCTCCAGAAATAATTGAATTAAGCAAAAAACTTAATTCTAAAGCCTCTATATGGCTTGAAATTGCAGCCACTGTTAAAATGATGTATATAGAAAATCCGGAAACTGCAATTGAAAGGACCATTGATTTTAAAAGCGATATATTAAACTCAAATGGCAAAGATAAATCATATGTAAATAATGTTTACAATGAGCTTAAAGAAATGAAATTATTTTAGAGGTTTTATATTTGCCGGATAAAGTTGTATCCCATATAGATGCAAATGTTATTTTAAATTATTTAAATGATGATGACCTAGATTTATGCGGAATAGTAAAACAACAGATAGTATTCAGGAAAAACTGGGGGAACAATATATATAAAATAAATGTATATGCTATTGGTGAAATTGCAAAACAATTAATAAATCCCGTTAAAAGAACTAATAATGATTTACCAAGCAAAATTAATAATATAAAAAAATTAGTAATGAATAACCATTTTGAACTGATTAGGATTGATGATATTAGCCCTGACTGGGTTAATCATTTTAAAGAAATTAATAAATTAGACAAAATAATACAATATGCTGATAAATTTAATATCGCACTATTCTGTGCGGATGTAGATGCAAAAATTTTTTATACTTTTGATAAAGGTATAATTAAAAGTGAAAAGGTAAATAAATATATAAAAAGGTTAGACCCAGCTAAGAGAATAAAGGAAATGGAATAGGTATCAAATCTATGATAAAAATTATTTTAAGTTTATTTATTTTAGAATTCATTGCTATGCTTACTTATTTTTTTTATCAAAGTTATGCCAAGTTATTATTTTTAACTTGACTTCGCCAAACGAACCTACCATACTGCTATTTGCCAGATGACCTTTTACATTATTACCACCTCAATTCCAGTGTTTTATCCTCAGACTTAATGATGAAATCACCAGATAGGTCTATTATCTAAGGTGTAATGTTACTTATCATGCGGAATCTGAAGCCAGATCCCTGGTATACAACGGTTTTTGCACACGGAATCAGATCCTTTTTGATTAGTTTTATATTTACTATGCTCTTTTTCCTGTTTTCCTCAAAATGGATGCCAAATTTATCATCATTTTTCCGGGGAATATATTTTTTTTACCCTCTTTTTCCTCTAATTTCTGTGGCTTCTCCTTATGATCACCTGACCTGAAAAACTGTGTCAAATTTATCATGAAATCCGTGAGGAAAATTCTCTTTATAAAATTTCCATTCCAGCATCATAGTAATCCCATTTCAAAGCATTTCTTCAGGGATTTCAATCAATATATTTACTACTAAAGTGGAGAAGTCAAGATACAAACGTTTAACTGGAAAGATTATTTCATTTTAGCATCAAATTTAGAACATTGGCAATAATAAATTTAGATAAACTATATAGGAAATAATTCCAGGACATTATCCGCAATAATAAAAATACCAAAATTAAAATAGTTTTGATATATTCCACAATTATGTCTGAGAACCCAATATTATATGCATTGCTTTATGCACGTGGGAAAACTATGAAGGACAACGAAGGTATACCAACAAAAATACACATGCAGAAGGAAGTCTTTATTTTGCAGAGGAGATTCCCATTTAATGCATATAATAATTTATATAGTTTTGTGCCACTTTATTATGGGCCATTTTCAGTGGAGCTTTCCAGAGATTTAGAAGAAGGCGTAGATAAAGGACTTATATCAGATACAGATGGCATAACCCTGACACCGGCAGGTTTCAAATTTTCACAGAATATGTGGAACAGCATGGATCAAAATGCAAGAACTGTAATAATACAGGTAAAGGAGCAATTTAATAGAGTAAAAACAGATGATATACTTAATTATGTTTATGATCATTACCCCAAATTCACAAAAAAATCAGCTATGCTAAGGGGACCCGTAGATGATTACTTTGATAAATTCTGGAATGAAAATAATTTATCAGATGAATATTTTGTTATGGCTGTCAGAAAATACCGTGAACAAAATGCTTAAGATAATTATAGACACAAATGTAATCCTGCAAATGGTTTACAGTCCCAGATCTATAGATAAAAGCGCTGCCAGAAAGTTATTTGATGTGGTTGCTGGTGATCGGTTAAAAGCATATTCCTGTGATATTTTTTATGGAGAAACATCAAGAATTATTCACACCGATCCCAAATTAAGCAGAGCAAAAGCACCATATGTGGATTATCGCCTTAATGAGATTATGAATCATACGTGTAATATGCCTATGGATAGTGTAAATAAAGAAAGAATGAACTTTTCATGGGATCCCCGGAATAAATACAGTATTAATGAAAATGACGTATATCTGGCAGTTATGGCTTCTCTAACAAAGGCAAAATACGTAATAACAAATGATAGACCATTTATCGATGCATTTAATGATACCTATTCATTATCAGAAACCAGTGCATGTTCCCCTAAAAAATTCCTATCAATGGAGAAAATTTTCTAATATAGAAAATTAAATTCTTACACTATTACCGCATTTATGGTTAAAACTTATAAAAATTATTTCATAGCAAAAAATTTGCATTTAATCCTTAACTTCTGAATTACAACCTGTTATAAGTAATTTATACAAATTTTAAGTTAATCCCTATAATAACTGTAACATTATTAAGGAATATGTATAATATATTAAAATGGCTTTATTAGATGGTAAATAAGTAGTAATTGAATGGCATTGCTGACTGATCCTGATTCCAGGGTCTATAAATGATTTATCATTGTTGAAGAGTAAATAATAGTGAATATATGATTCAAAAACTTTTAAACTTTAAGAATTAATATGTATTTTAATGATATCTATACTCATTAATAATTATAATTATTTGCCGTTCTATATTTATATTCCATACAGTAACATTCCATTACGATCTAAATAAAATAGAAATGTTATTGATTGATATATCCTATGTAAAAGGTTTTACCTTATTCCTTCTCAAATCTCTTAAATATTATTACCATAAACACAGCAAAAATGGCCACCAGAACAATAAACTCAAGGAGATTTGAATATATGTGTTCCACAACAAGAACCATAAGCGAAAAAAGGCTGCGGTATGCGGTAACTATGGCAATAATAAATAGAAATGAAGTTAGTCCAATAAGCGTCCTGGAGAAATTCTCATTATTTTTATCCCGTTGCGTCATAGCCTTTATCTCAAAAAATTTTAACTGATCGTCAATTTTTTGTTTCAACTTATCAAAATTACTGGTTTCAATCATTTTTTCAAGTATAGTCAGGTGCCGATCCGGAAAGGATGGATCCAGTATTTCATCTACCCTCAGTACTTCAAATGTCGCATCTACACGTATTCTGTTTATTTCCTGCGAGGTGATGGTTGATTTCAGTTGAATAATCTTAGAAAGGTGATCCATGTTTATGTAAAGGTTTAACCAGACATGCTGAAGCCTTTTTTCCAGATAAACATAATCCTTCACATAATCCCATTTACCTGCAATCACAATGACACTGGACCAGCTTATCAATCCTGTAACCCCGTTCCTGATATCCGAATTGTTATTTTTAGGCCATTCAGCATTGATAGGGGTAATCTTTTCAATTTTTTCATCAAAATCAGTGGAATCATCCATCCCAACCATGGAAGGTTGAAATATTGCCATGAGCAGTTCCGGTTTTACCCATTCCTTATCTGGAAATACATAGAGCGTAAAAGTGTAGGGTTTTGGTATATTGCATTTGATTGCAGATTCTATAGTAGACACAACAGGGTCTGATCCGTCACGAAATTTTCTGTGCATTTCCTTTCTTTCAGCGAGTATGCTGTATATCTGTTCTTCCGTAGAAATGTTGCCGTCAATTATATGTTCTCTTGTTATAGTGATGATACCAACATTGTTATCAAATGTGTCCAGGTCAACCACAGCACCCGATATTTCAAACCGGAATGAAGATTTTGTCTTCCCGACAAGCCGTGATTCGTGGTGACCCCTTGTTGTGGTTAAGGAGTGAATTCCCTCCACGGTAAAATCGTTAATGCTAAGATTTCCTAGGCAAGGTGCCTGAAATGGTATTAGACTTACTGTCCGGTATGTTTCAGGTATGAAGTGGCACTCCCCGCATGAATTCATTAGATCACTTCCAGGTAGACCCCGTTCGCTGGGGGTAGTTGATCAACCTTTCTCAACTTGATATCCCTCCAGAAAGAGGGCGTTATACCTGTTACTGTACTGTTATTAAGTCCGTAATCAGAAATAAAAGACCATATCCTTTCGAAGGGTTTTTCGGTATGATTATTTAACCACCCCTTCTGGGGATCTATTACTAAAACCGTAAATTTTCGGTCGTTATCCATGGAAAGCAATCCAATTAGGCTTATTTAAACTTTGCCTCGTTCTATTGGCGATTGTTAACCTTATTTTTTGAGTCAAGGTTGGATTTTATAAATAAAATTGAATGCCAAAAAGAAATTTTTGAAGATACCACATTATAGTGCAGGAAAAATTATGAGTCACATGTTGCAGAAAGACACTATATTTCTAACGTTAGATAATCATTATATAAAGGATGGCAAATGATATAAATAAGTTCACATTGTAACATTGAAAGAAGATGTTAAAAGAATGGAAAGCAATAAGGGTTTATGATAGGGTAAAGGTGAAAATATGGTGAGCACTGGAGTTAGGGATGATCATGACAAGCAAATTATTACGGATCCAGTCTTATTCTCAGAGATGTATAGAATTATAGCAAACAGACGCTTAGCATATGACAACTTGTCGTGGCAAGTTCCGGCACTTTCTCTTACAGCTCAGGCCTTTCTTTTTACTATATCTCTTGCTCCTTCAACAAGTCAAGCTGGAAGAACAATAGCATCTTTACTGGCAATTTTTATATCATTTGCGTCCATTCAGTTGCTAGAAAGACATAGTTTTTTTGAGACTGCGACTTCTATTTTCTTAGAAAACTTTGAACGAAAGAATGGCATTTCAATAAATCTTGATCAAATAGGCATCTTTTACCCTCATCAAAAGTATGATAATAATGATAATATTATGAAATCCAACTTGTTTAAGAACTACAAAAGACCTTTCCTTTCGAGGTTTTCTTCTCGAATTTGGTGGATATGGCTACTCAGGGGAATGATATCAGTAAGTGGTATTATTATACTTATCACATGGTGTTTTCCGGGGTTACTGAAATGAAAAAATGGTTAGAAGAAAATGAATATAGGCAAATTCAGCAATCAATGCCCATCACAGCGATTGACATATTACCAATAAAACGTGACAAAGAGAGAACAAACACTCTTGATGCTATAGGACTGATAAAGCGGGAGACTGCAGATCAGGGTGTTAAGTGGTGTATTGTTGGAGGTAGACTCATTTACGGGGATGATTTCCCGAAAGGAATACGTAGGCAGATAAGAGAAACGCTCGGTGACAAAGTAAAGATAGTTTCTAAAATTAAAGATCAACAACCACTTTTTGTTGCACAATATTTTCCAACAGGAAAATCGCCCTTTCTTAGGGATCCACGGCAACACGCCGTTGGTCTCACATATGCAGTAGAGTTGAGTGGTGAAGTTGTCCCACAGGGTGAAGCAATTGAGTTCAGATGGTTTAAGTTGGAAAACATACCTGAAAAATCCGATTTTGGATTTGATCAGGATAAGCTGGTAAACCTCTTACTTCAACGACTAAAATGAATTAAGAACGAATTTTCAGGATCTATAGTTTTACGCTAATATTCAACTCCACCACTTTGACGATAAATCCATAAACCCGGATCCTTCAAGACTATGGCGACTGCAATGACTTTATATATCCAGATACATTATTAATATAATGACCAGAAAATTAATAAAGATACCGCCGGAATTATGCATAAAATGCAGGGGGTCAAAGATGCTCTGCGGTTTAACCTACTGCCCTGTAAATATTACAAACAATATTAAAAGGGTGTATTCATTCCCGGGAAATAATATAAGTGGATCATCACCGCCATCATTATTTGTCGGTAAATACGGTTATCCTAAAATAGGTGTATATCCGGCACTGCCACCCTTTAAGGGCGATACATCGTATATGGAGGATGAGAATAAATGGTTATCAATGAACATAAATGACTTCATAGAGGCAAGGTTATCATTATTAAGGGGAAAAATCAATGTAAATATTGATGATGCCAAAAATCCTGATTATAAACTGCAGGAGATCCAGTTAACATCATTATCCGGAAAACCCGTTGACATAGAAATGGTTACGGAAAAATCGTTCAATAAGAATATCGTTCTGGATGAGAATATCACACCGATGGGGCCATCATCCGGTATAAAAAATATAAAATATGATAATTATAAAATAGATAGTAGAATAGAAAAGGTATATTATGATGGTGATTTAAAGGCGGATGATGCCATGATAAATCTGTATAGAAAGGGAATGAGCATAAATAACATATCAAAGGCACTTAGCATAGGTTCAATGGGTGTAAAAAATAACAGGAAAATCGTTCCAACAAGATGGTCTATAACTGCAGCAGATAAAAACATCTCGGATAATATTGTGGATAAGATCAAGGATTATAATTCAATAGATGAATATTATGTGTATATAAGAAGTGTAAACAAGAATTTATTTATAGGAATATTAACACCTGGAAACTGGATGTTTGAGTGGGGTGAATCATGGTTTCCCGGAACAACATGGAATTATTTCAGCAATGATTACCATATAGAGCTGGATTATGAGGGGTATTATGGAAGAAAAACATATCCTGATATAGGTGGGTGTTACTACTCATCAAGGCTCGGTGTTGCCGAGAAATTTGATGAGATGAAAAGATCGGGAAGGGCAATACTGTGGCGTGAGATTTATAATGGTTTCAATATACCCCTAGGTGTATGGTATGTCAGGGACAACATAAGGGAATTATTTAAGGCTAAACCAGAGAAGTTTGATAATATCGATGATGTAATCAAATATGTATCAAAATTTACCAGGGCAGATATAAATGAGTGGGTGAGGAAATCGTATAATATTAAAAATATAAAAAGCAACCTGGATGTTTTTCTATGAGAGATTTAATTATAAGGGAGGTAAATGCCAGATCCGCACTTGGCAAATCGGGAATGAAGGAATTAAACTATGTGTTCAATCCATATAGCGGGTGCTTACATGGATGTTTATACTGCTATGCAATAGATTATTCGAATAATGCTATATCGGATAACTGGGGAAATATCATATATGTTAAGATAAATATTATAGATTTACTGAAAAGGGAAATAAATAAAAATATAAGGGGTATAGTAGGAATATCAAGCATAACAGACCCATATATAGCTGTAGAGGCAAGATATAAATTAACCAGGAATGCCATAGAAATATTATATAAGAATGGCTTTTATGTAACAGTACAGACAAAATCACCATTGATTTTAAGGGATATGGATATACTGCATCATGATAATATAGATGCAGGAATAACCATAACCACACTGAATAAAAAGATAAGTGATTTAATTGAACCGTATGCACCATCTCCTGAATCAAGGATGAATACACTGATTAAATTAAAAAAGAATAATATTAAAACATGGTTATTTTTAGGACCGGTAATAAGAAATATAAATGATGGCATCGATAATATAGAAAATATAATAAAATTTGCATCGGAATATGATATCAGGATAATATACGATAAGTACAATAATTATAGCGGTGCATCCAGATATATGAAAAATGTAAATTATCTATTAAGTGATAATAAATGGTGGGATAATGTTGAGAGGAATATTATAAGGTTATGCGGTGAATATGGTGTTGAATGCACAGATGAGAATAATGAAAAGGAGTATGAGATGAATAAAATTCAGAGAAAACTGTTTTAACAATTTTGATTGAAATATTTAATTAGTGGGTATCTATAATAGTTAATGAAATGCTTAAACGAAATAGATGCCACAGAAGTTGGAAAATATTATATCAAATCGGAAATTTCAAGGAACTCGAATGATAACTCCTTAAATTATATAGATACATACGGAAAAGAAAAAACAAAAGATTGCGTACGTGAACTTTCGTGCGGGAGAAAAAATGAAGTTTATACACGTATATACTGTAAAAAATATGTATGGAAAAAATGCGAATTGGATTCGAATGAAGTAAAACTTTCTTGTGTAAATAGCAAGGTTAATGAATGCTTGGAAAAAGCGGAATTTAAGCTTAATTGCTTATCTCAATTAATGAAATATAATGAGAATTTAAAGGATGAATTTAGTGATTGGGGAAAGGAAATAGTATATAATACATTAATAGGAATTGAATATAATGGTAAAGTAAGAATAATAGACGGAATCCATAGGGCTGTAATTTTATTTAATAGAGGCAAAAGAGAATTTTATTGCTATACTGGATTTCAAAAAAGTAAAACCATTTAATTAGAAATTATTGTATAGGTCTACATCATTTAATGAATTATCCCACCATTCCTTGTTATTTTTATACCAATTTATGGTTTTCATTAATCCCTCATCTATATTCATTTCGGGCTTAAATCCTAATTTATTTATTTTAGAGGAGTCCAGAGAATACCTTAAGTCATTTCCGGGCCTGTCATTTACATATTCTATTAAATCATGGTTTTTATCCATTAAATCCAATATTTTCTTAATAATTTCTATATTTTCCAGTTCTATTTCAGATCCAATATTGTATATTTCTCCTTTTTTGCCCTTATTTATTACATTTAATATACCTTTTACATTATCTTCCACATAAATCCAGTCCCTTTTGTTTTTTCCATTACCATATACAGGTATCTTCCTATTCAATAGTGAATATATAATTGTTTTGGGTATTAATTTCTCAGGAAACTGGTAAGGACCATAATTATTGGAGCTTCTTGTAATATTTACATTTAAATCATAGGTTTTATAATATGATAGTATCAATAAATCTGCAGATGCTTTAGTAGCACTGTAGGGATTATTTGGATTTAAGCATGAATTCTCATCAAATTTTTTATTTATTGCATTCCCATAAACCTCATCTGTTGAAATATGCACAAATTTTTCTATATTTTTGTTTTCTTTTATATAATTTAAAATATTGTATACACCATAAATATTTGAATTCATAAAATCATTAGCATTTATTATAGACCTATCTACATGGGATTCTGCTGCAAAGTTGACTATTGTGTCTATGTCTTTCAATGCATTATAAATATCATTTTTATTGTATAGATCACCCTTAATGAATTTTATATTATCATTTTTTAAATTATTAATATTGGATGCATATGTTAATTTATCAAATACTGTTATATTATAATCATCATTTTTTAATAAGTATTTAACAAAATTTGTTCCTATAAAGCCATAGCCGCCTGTTACAAGAATATTTTTCATAATTGTGTATATCTTATTAAAATATAAAAATATAGCAAGAATTAAAATATAAAAAAAATATACATTTCTATGAAGGGTGTGATATTAGCAGGTGGTACTGGAACAAGGCTAAAGGAATTGACAAAGGTTACAAACAAGCATTTATTGCCTGTATATGATAAGCCAATGATTTATTTTCCCATAAATACATTAAAAAATGCAGGAATAAAATCAATAATGATAGAGTTTTTCTAATAACCTCCACAGTATAATAAAAAATAATAATTTCTGCAAATAATCCTTTAACATGCCACATTTCACGTATTCCCATGATAAAAATATTTATATAGGTGTACGCGATCAATTT
>JAJZXU010000026.1 GCA_021806235.1 Thermoplasmata archaeon | reverse complement strand
CTTCTCCTCCTTGATTTTCCTGTTTATCTCAGATTCACTGGCCTTCCTCTCAACGATTAATGATGTATTCCTTCCCATAAAAATGGTATGGTGTTAAAGGATAAATAATTATGTCAAAGACTATAATATATTTTATTAATTAATTTTAATTGCCGTGAGAATTAATTATTGCCTGTAAACTTATTAATGTTAGATGAAAATATATTTTTACGGATCTGCCGGGATTTGAACCCGGGTTCTCGGCTTCGAAGGCCAACGGGATGTCCTGACTACCCCACAGATCCAATGGTATATTGTTAAAAGTTATTTAATCATTTGATTTTTAATACCGCCCTTCCATTGATATTTCCATGCTTTAAATCCTGTAGTGCGATATTTGCATCCTCAAGCTTATATTCCTTTGATTCTATCTTTATTTTACCCTGGGATGCCAGTTTTAGAACCTCGTTCATATCCTCCCTGCCACCTATTTTTGTTCCCCTTAACTCTATTTCTGTGGTAAAATCATAATTCAATTTACCACGCACTCCCTGAACAAGGATGCCGCCATCCTTTACAAGATTTATTGAATTCATTACGGGTGCATCATATGGTGCAAATAAAATTAATGAGTCTGCAGTTTTTTTGTATTTGCCTATATCTGAATATTCCCTATTTACGGATATTACGTTGTCTGCTCCCATTTCATACGCCAGCTCCTCGTGGTTTTTTGATGTTGATACTGCAACTACTCTGGCACCATATAATTTTGCTATCTGTATTGCAACATGGCCTACCCCGCCTATGCCCACAATATATACTGTTTTATCCGGAGACAGGTCTGCCTTTTTCACTGCACAGTATGCCGTTACTCCGGGGCAGAATAGTGGTGAGTTTTTTACATAATCTATATTATCAGGAACCTTATTTACATATCTTGAATCGGCTACGATGCTCTCTGCATATCCACCGTCAACGGTTTCACCCGCCCATTTACCATAGGGGCACAGATGTTCCCTGCCGGTTATGCAGTATTCGCATTTGCCACATGCCTGATATAATGGCTGTATGCCCACTACATCTCCTATTTTTAGATCATGGACAAGATTGCCGAGTTTTGACACCTTTCCTATTATTTCATGTCCTGGTATCAGTGGTAATCTGCCAGGCAATCCATATTCTGTCCAGTCTCCCTCAATCATGTGTAAATTTGAATGGCACACACCACAGGATATTACATCCAGAAGAATCTCATAGCCCTCTGGATCCCTGATATTAACATCTTTATACTTCAACGGGTTATTTTCCACCTTATCCGTTTTGTCAAGAACCATTGCTTTCATAATATTAACATACATACATTTTATAAAAATATTATTAAAATCTCATTCTCCATAGCAGTATTGATATATACCACACTGAAAAAGTCAGGTCTTCCTGATAATGCCTGATTTTGTATAATACAGTATTACAAATATTATGGAGGACAGTGAAAACAGTGCAGAGAATATCAGATAACTGCTAACCCCTGATCTGATATTTATGGAAATGTTATCAAGAAATATGGAACCTATTGATACCTTTACTTTAGAATAATACATAATAAATAAGGGCAGTAATGATATTGACATTATTAATCCAATATTTCTTAAAATGAACATGGAATTATTTGTCTGATTTCTGTATCTTTTCCCCAGTGCATCTATGACCAGTGTTGTCGACGGTGCCCAGAACAGTGATCCCCCGAAACCCGAAATAAACAGTAAATACGGTATATATTTTAAATAAATTGCAATAAATAATATTGGAATAACCTCCATAAGTGCACCGGAGATCATTATTATTACTGATTTTTTGAATCTATCAAATAAAATTCCACCAAGTGGGGATGAAATTATCGAACCCAGTGGATATGCAAATAATATGAGTCCGGCACTGAATGAATTTATTCTCAGGTCACTTTCAAAATACAGGCTCAATGCATACAAAACCGAGAAAAATGCAAACGCTTCAAGAAATGATGCAGTTAATATAAACATAAACTGCCTGTTTTTTAACAGTTCTCTGTCTATTAATGGTTTTCTATACTGAATATAAATAAATATGGGGAAAATTATCAGTGCAATTATTATATACTTTATATTTATAAATGATATCCCTATAATTAATGGTATCAGGAATGCTGCCATTGATAATGATGGTGTAATGCTGATATCTGATTTCGTGATCCTATCCTTTTCTATTATTTTTATTGCAAATATTATTGCCACTATGCCAACAGGAACATTTAATAGAAAGATATATCTCCAGCTATAAAGCACGAGCATGCCACCAACTACAGGACCTATTAATGTGCCCATAGACCATGCTATTGAATTTATTCCTATAGCTCTTCCACGCTCATTACCAGGAAAAGCATTCAGTATTACAGGTATGTCCGAAGATGCCATTATTCCTGCCCCGATCCCCTCTATAAACCTGAACAGTACAACCATGGTTATATTGAATGATATACTTATAATAAATGATGATAATACAAAAATGGTAAAACCGAGTATGTAAAAATTCTTATTGCCAAATCTTTTGATTATTTCCATCGATGGAATTAGCATTATTGTTGACGATATTATATATGACACAACTATTAATGTTAAATATGATATCCCGGAATCAAGGGTTCTGCCCATTGCAGGCAATGCCAGATACACTATTGTTGAGTCAAGTGCTGCCATCAGTGCACTTAAAGTAGTTACTGCAAGCACCCTGTATTTTTTTTCCATCCGTGGTTAATTGTGTGAAAATATAAAATCATATAGTAACACTATTTTGTTTATACATTAATTTTATATTATTATACGAGGCTATTGTTAGATATCCTATTACGGGAACCCGAAAAATGAACATACTTCTGAACCCTGTAAGGTCTTCAATATATGATATAAACAATCTTGACGAAAATGAAACAGTAAAAAATCCGGTGAATAATAATGATACTGTGGCCATTATCAGGTTATTTGATGCACGGATCATAAATGTTATCACTACGATAATAATCACAGGGTGTATAATTAAAGTGTTTCTAACCACCTTATTATTTATATTATATAATAAGTTAATTATCTATAAATAATTTATCTACCGAACTATTATCATATTATGAAAAAGGAACTAATATTAAAGGGCACGATAAATATTCTTATACTCGTTGAATTAACAAAAAATGAACTATATGGCTACGCTATAGAGAAGAAGATAAATGATCGCTTAAATTCAAAACTGCCCACGGGAACAATATATACATTATTACATAGTTTGGAGAGCCGGGGTTATATAGAATATAAAAATAAAAAAAATGCAAACGGCAGGCAATCAAAAACATATATAATAACTGATGCGGGGTTAAAATTTTTAAGTAGCCATAAGGAGCCGCTATCAAACGTGAGGGTTGTATTAGATTATTTAATAGAGGAGATAAATAAATTATAATTTTTTATCCACCATTAAATACGGATTTGAAGCTTTATAATTATTTAAAAATATTAATATTACAAATGCCGAAAATATTCCAAATATAGCTATTAAGAACCACGTTATTAACTCATTGTAGTGGAATGTATACATGATATATGTCCCTATTGATGGTCCGAAGGCCCTTCCAATTGAGTTAAACATTGCATTAAAGCCCATGTACCTTCCTGTTCTGCCTACCGGAGCAATTTTTGATATTACTGTATTTATTGTTGGGGTTGTCAGATTTTCACCTACTGTTATTATGACCATGTCAAACATTAAACCGTACATGTTATATGAGAATGCTATTATAAAATAACCCAGGGCATAGAATAATGCACCGAATATGAATGTATTTACATCACCAAACCTTGAGAAGAATTTTATCAGTGGATACTGGCCCAGTACTACTACCAGGCCATTGATGGCGTATATATATCCAAGATCACTAATATTTATTTTTATTACTAATTCACTGTACAGAGGTAAGGAAACCGAGAACTGTGATGATAATAATATAATAAAAAAGGTTGCTATGCTAAATACGAATAACAGTTTATCGTAGACAAAAAAGGGATTTTTATTTCCCTTCCCAGTTTTAATTATATTATGTTCCCTAATAAACAGTACTATTACAGTTTCAAATATACCGGCTATTGACAGTGCATAGAAAATATAAATTATTCCGTATGAGTAAATTAAAGACCCTATTAGTGGACCCACAGACCAGCCTATGTTGGATAATATCCTGTATATGGCATAACCACCCTCTCTTCTGTCTATATCGGTAACGTCGGCTATCAGTGCTGTTGCAGATGGATATATTAATGAACCCGAAAATGAAGAAAATATGAACAGGATAATAGTTAATGGATATAATTTATAGATGAATGTTACTGCTATTGATAAATATATGAATATACTGGATATGCTTCCCAGAAACAATGTAAATTTCCTTCCCTTTAAATCCGCCAAATATCCGCCTAAAATGCTGAAAAACATTGACATTAAGGATAATAATGTGAAAATTAACCCGATAATATAAATGGCTAAATGAATGTATACACTTAAAAAAATTGCCATGAATGGCCATGAAGCCCCCATTCCAATTGAGCGCATCATGGATGACAGGCTAACTATAATAACCTGTTTATTCTTAATATCACCTGAAAATGAAACCATTTACCATTATTATACAAAATTATAAGAATTTTATTTATTAACATGTTTTAGTTGTTTATTTTATAATGGTTTATCTGCTCAATAAAAATATTTTTACCCCTTTTTATTGCTATATCTGCTGAATATAATAAATAGTATATATTGCTATCTATGGCCACTGTTATGTTATTATTCAGGAAATACAACATAGAATTATCATTATATTTATCCATTATTTCTATATCAATATTATTTATCTTTTCACATAACCCGGAATCACAGTTTACTGTTTCCCTATTTGATTTTAGAACAATTACCTTATGTTTAAGATCACCGGATAATTTATCGCATATCTCTATTTTTCCTGCATTGATATTAAATATCACAGTAGATACATTGCAATTCTTTATTTTAAATTGCTGGTACTTTTTTTAATATATTTAAAATGAATCGTAATGGCATGCAATGGCTATTCCCACACACCGGATAACCGTCTATTAAAATTTAATGCCAGACCATGAGAACCATCGATACCATGCCGGAATATTCTGATCTGGTTATATTGCAATAATATTTTAATTTTGAATACCTTTTAATAATTATTTATAATTATTAAAAAATGATCAGTGTATATAGCCCATTAAGAGTAAGTTTTGCAGGCGGAGGCACGGATATAAGCCCGTTCTTTGAAAAGTATGGCGGTGCAGTTTTTAATACAACAATAGACCGGGGAATAATGATAAGGTACATAGATGATAAATTGCCACTGGAAATATCATCAAGGGATTTTTTAAAAAGTGCATTAATATCATCCGATAACAGTCCAATGGAGAACAATATAATAAATTTATTTACAAAAAATGGCATAAAAACCGGTAGATTAATAATGAATAGTGATGCCCCTCCCGGATCCGGACTGGGTTCAAGTTCAGCACTACTAAATGGTTTACTAAAAATCATATACAGTATAAAAAATGTTGATATTAACAATTATGATCTGGCATATGATTCATATAAAACGGAAAAGGATGATTTTAAAATAATTCTGGGCAAACAGGATCCATATGCAATATCCATTGGGGGATTTAAATTCATGGAATTTTTAAATTATGGGGAAATTGCAGAGAGGTTTGATACCGATAATGAATTTATAAATGATATAGAAAAATCATTATTGCTTGTATATACAGGAAAAACCAGGGAAAGCTCGGATGCCCTCCGTGAACAGGCAGAAAAATCTGGAAACGATGATAATGAAATAATAGATAAATTATTAAAATTAAAGGGTCTGGCGTATAATATGCGGAATGCCGTAAAAAATAAGGATATAAATGATTTTTGCAGTATAGTAAATGACGGCTGGACGGTTAAGAAAACTCTGGGCAATATGGTAACAAATGATAACATAGAAAAAATAATAAAATACGCACACGAACATGGATCAAGGGCTGAAAAACTTCTGGGCGGTGGTTCACAGGGATTTATTCTATTATATACGGATTATAATAATATACATTACCTGCAGAAATCCATGATGGGTTTATCAGATTTTGTTATAAGATTAAAATTTGACAGGACCGGTACAAGAATGATAAAATTATAAAAATTAGATAAATATTTATAGTCTAGTATAATAATAATTATATATGAAAAGCCTTACACTAAAAATAGCTGTTATTATAATGGTAATTTTATTGCTTGGCACGGTTATTGCCGGCTTCATTTTCTAAAATATTTTTTATAAAATATTCATGTATACTAGGGTCCCCGGTTAATTCAGGATGAAATGTTAATGCAAGTACATTTTTATTCCTGACAAATACAGGCTTATTATTATATTCAGATAATAATTCAGAGTTTTTATATTCCTCTATTTCTGGAGCCCTGATAAAAACCGCGCTGAAATCACCAATGTGCTTTATATAGATGTTCTCTATGAATGAATTTATTTGCCTGCCGTATGCATTCCTTTTTATTTTTATATCTATCAAACCCATGCCCTTTACCCTTATGTCAGATGTATCCTCTGATAAAATTATTGCACCCGCACACGTTCCCATTACATATAACCCATTTTTATTTAAATTTATTATATTATCATACATATTATTTTTAACCAGTATATTATAAATTACTGTACTTTCACCACCAGGTATAATTAATCCTGATACGTTGTTTAAATCATTATTATTTTTAACCAGCAAGGGTGAAACACCATATTTTTTCCCAAGTTTTTTTATAAAATAATAATGCTCGGAAACATCCCCCTGAATGTTTAAAATACCTATATTCATAAAAATCAATAAAAAATTATATTAAATTTAGTTGCCGCGATCCTGCAATTTTTCTATATTTTCCATTTCAAGTCCCTCCATGCCTTCAAGGCCAGAAGAAACATCTGCTATTGATTTATAATCCTCATAGTTTTCTGTTGCCTCAACCACTGCACGTGCCATTTTTTCTGGATTTTTAGACTTAAATATTCCACTGCCAACAAAAACTCCATCCATGCCCATCTTCATCATCAATGCCGCATCGGATGGTGTTGCAACACCACCTGCTGCAAAGTTTACCAGTGGCAGTCTCCTCATCCTTTTTATTTCCCTTAAAACCCGGAATATATTATCATTGATTGTTTTGTAATCCATGTCATAATATACATTGTCATATGACAGTTTATTCTCGTTTCCCAGCAGCTCACCTGATGTCAGGTCCCTCAAACTTATATAGGTTTTTGATATATTTTCTGCAACCTTGTATAATTCATCATTTGTTAAATCCCTCAGTATGTATATCCCATCCTCAACTGCACGGATATGCCTCATTGCCTCTACTATATTGCCTGTTCCGGCCTCACCCTTTGTCCTTATCATTGCCGCTCCTTCAAATATCCTTCTTACTGCCTCGGGGAAGGTTCTTGCACCACATACAACGGGAACCTTGTATAATTTTTTATTTATATGGTAAAATGGGTCTGCGGGGGTTAAAACCTCACTTTCATCCAGCATATCAACACCAAGGGACTCAAGAACATATGCCTCACTTAAATGACCTATTCTTACCTTAGCCATTACAGGTATTGAAACACTATCAAGTATCTCTTTTATTTTTAATGGATCTGCCATTCTGGCAACTCCCCCCTCCTTTCTTATATCGGCAGGAACCCTTTCTAATGCCATAACAGCAACTGCACCGGAATTTTCAGCTATTTTTGCCTGTTCCGCAGTTGTAACATCCATTATAACTCCACCCTTTGTCATTTTTGCGAAGCCGCGCTTTAATAATTCATCACCAAATTTTAATGTTTTTAAATCTAACATGGTAATCATACATTAATTTTATGTATTTACACTTTTTCAAATTATTGCCAGAGGCGATACTGGAGATGCCGTTGCACCCCTGAATGGTATTGGTGAGCACATGAACAGGAATTCATGGATATTGTCATTGCTTAATTCATATAACTTTATATTATCTATTAATCTTATTCCACATTTTGTGATTAAATACTGGTGTACTGGCAACCTTGTATTCTTTATTTCTGATGGGGTTACCTCACTTGAGGGTGTATCAGAACCGGATAATGATATATTTTTGCCGTTGAGGTATTCTGCCAGGCCATAACCTATTCCCGGTGAAGAATCATAATACTTATCATACTTTTCAGGGTTATTGAATAATTTTGATACACCGGTATAGAAGAATATTGCATCTCCCTGCTCTATCTTCAAACTGTGCCTGTCCAGAAATTCTTTTAATTCGCTTATAGTTACTGCATGCCCCTGATCCAGAATATCTGTTCCGTATAATTCAGTTATATCTATATTTAATCCCCTTGTAATTATTGGTTTTACTGTTTCTATTCCAAGTTTATCAGAACCGGAATTCTTTGTGTTGTCAAATGCATCTATATTGTTAAAAAATTTATTGTTATATGCCATATGATTTAAGGAATCAAGATGTGTACCGGTATGATCACACATTTCTATTCTTCCAAGGCCCGGGCCATATTTATTATCATATGCCTTATAATAATTATTATCATACGGTCTTAAGAGCATCTGGAAAAAATATGGGCCATGTGTTATTCTATCTGCCATACCATTATATATTTCATGAGCCAGGCTATATATTTTCCCTTTATCCGCCATTTTCAATGATTTCATTACCTTGACATTATCTATATAATTTAAATTGCCAGACTCATCATTCTTTCCAAATTTTGATGACAGGTCATCGTTTTCATCATACCACATAAATATTTATTATTAGACAATATTTATATATTATCAAAATGTTTTTATTTAATTATATCATTCATAACAATGAAATTAGATGTACAGACAAAGGATTTTCCTGAATCCTTTTATGCGTTTATAGAAATACCAGAGGGAAGCAACTGTAAATATGAGTACCATTTTGATGTGGAAAATGTTGTTCTGGATAGGATACTGTTTACATCCATGAATTATCCTACAAACTATGGTTTTATACTGGATACAAAGGGTAAAGACGGTGACCCCTTGGATGTCCTCGTATACTCATCAGTGCCGATAAATTCCGGTATGGTTGTTAAATGCAAACCGGTAGGCATTGCAGAAATGGATGATGAGGAAGGATCTGATAACAAGGTTATAGCGGTACCTGTTAATAAGGTAGACCCAATGTCAGAGAATTTTAATGATGTGGATGACCTGCCGGAATATTTAAAAAATAAAATAAAGCACTTCTTTGAACATTACAAGGAATTAGAAAAGGGGAAGTTCATGCACTTCACCGATTTTAAGGATAAGGAAGAAGCAAAAAAACAGATAAAAGAGTCAAAATTATAACTTTTCTATTATATAATATAATAGATATGTTTTAATAGAAATATTTTAATAAAACTGTAATTTATATTATTTATGAACAAATACTTTTTAATATCCGGCATAATAGGTCCGGTAATAACATTATTATTAATATTCATCGATATTTCATTGCCAGGATATTTTTCATGGCATATTAACTCATTAAGCAGTCCGGGCATACACGGTTATTATTTATTTGATTCAGCTATAATGTTTGATGGAATTATGAATACAGTATTTGCAGTTTCATTATATAAAATATATCCAATAAAATTTTTATCAATAGGGACTATTATCACAGGCAGTGTTTGCCTTTTCTTTGCAGGGATTTTTAATGAAAATTATGGTACAGTACATCTAATATTTGCATTGCTCTATTTTATTACACTGCCGCTGGGCATAATAATTTTCAGTTTATTCAAGATAAACAGGTACATAAATATTTATGGCTATATTATAGGCATACTTTCACTGGTTATAATAATATCCGGCATACTGATAAATTTTCATTATATAAATATAAAAATAGGGCTGTCCGTAACTGAAACAGTAGAGGCAATATTGCTTGGTTCATGGTCGGTTACCATTAGTGGTTACACAATAAAAGATTATAGCCATTTAATATATAATTTAAATGCTGCCTGATTATATTTAGTATATTGAATAAAATTATAAACGTTATCTGACATAATGGCATTAATATCAGGCATGCCATTTGCAGCTACAGTGTTTTTATGGACTGCTGGCATAAAAATCTGAACAATATAAAACATTAAAAATCATTCCGCAATATACATGGAATGAAAATAAATGAAATATTTTTTAGTATTCAGGGAGAAGGCATATATACCGGGAAAAAAATGCTATTCATAAGAACTGAATACTGTAATTTACGATGTTCATGGTGCGATACAAAATATTCATTTAACGAGGGTTATTCCATGACCGTAGAGGAAATTTTGAATAAAATAGAATACTATAGAAATAATAATAATTTTAACTGGCTGTGTATAACCGGTGGTGAACCCCTGTTACAGAAGGATCTGAATAATTTAATAAAAAAACTATATAAAAAGTATAATATATTGCTGGAAACATCAGGCAGTCTGGACATAAAAAGGTTTTTACCACTGTATAATCTGGTTTACAAGGATATAGATTTTAAATTGCCATCATCCAGTATGTATAATAAATTTAATTATAATAATTTAAGATATTTAAAGAAGGGTGATTATATAAAATTCGTTATAAACGATGAAAACGATTTTAATACAGCTATAAAAGAGATAGAGAATATAAATATTGAAACGCAATTCATTATACAGCCCGTATGGAATTCAAATGTTAGATGGCTGGCCGATAAATTTATGAAATATAATATTAAAAATACAAGATTGATGCTGCAGGAACACAAATATATCTATGGTGATAAAAGAGGTGTTTAAATGGAAAAAAATGATGAAGTTATATTAAGGGAAAGTATTAAAAATTTAATATATAATTTACATGAAAAATATGGATGGTTTAATAATGAAGAATTAAATAATACCCCGGAGAGAATAGAAAATTTTTATAAGGAATGGTATGAAAATAATGGGTTTAACTTTACGAAGTTTAAGATAAATGGAAAGGAAAGTATGGTTATATTAAGGGACATATCGTATTATTCCATGTGCTCGCATCATTTACTGCCATTTTTTGGAACAATAAGCATTGCATACCTGCCAGGGCATTCTGGATACATAGCCGGTGTAAGCAAACTGGTAAGGTCCGTAAATAAAATAGCAAGCAAACCACAGTTACAGGAAAATATGACATCTGAAATAGTTGAATTATTATATAAAAATTTAGATCCCCTGTTCGTAATGGTAATAGCCAGAGGACAGCACATGTGCATGATGATGCGCGGTGTAAAACAGGAAAATGCAACAATGATTACATCTGCAATAAAATATAATGAAAGGGTAAAAAATGAACTGGAATCATTAAAAAATGAGGCCTTAAAATCAATGGGTGAATAATATGTATTCAATAAAGATAATAGGGTCATTAAAAAATTTAACATGGAGTTCGGGCCATTTTGTGCCAGATAATGTAAAATGTAAAAATCTGCATGGACATGATTATTCCCTGGATATAGTACTAAATAATCTGGAATTAAAAGATAATGGCATGACTGTGGATTTTACCATTATAAAAACCATTATAAAACCTGTAATAGAAAGGCTGGATCATAAATTCATTGTGCCTGAAATAGATTTAAAGGAGAATAAAAATAACGGTTTTTATGATGTTTATGTAAATAATGAATATAAGGCAACAATGAGAAAAGACGAAATATTTGTTTTTAAATATCCTGTAGGTTCCGCAGAGTACCTTGCAAAATATTTTTATGATGAAATCTGGACAGAATTAAATAAAATTGATAATAACCTTAATATGGAAATAATAGTACATGAGGGCCCCGGAAATATAGCTATTTATGGCGGGTAATTATTACTGCTGGTAAAATTTATGACCATATCTCACCAGAAAGCTCATCACTATATTTATCGAATTTTTCAAGCGATATATGTTTTTCATATCCAAGTTCAATTATAGTTGAATATGCCAGTTTCAAAAACTCCATGGATCTGAACTCTGGCATTATGAGGGTTATAACCGGTTTATTATTGACAATCTTAATAAAAACATAATCTCTGAAAAGATACATGCTATTTGCCCTGTTCGATAATTCATTAAACAGGTCATTTTCTATTCTGGTTTCGTAGATCCCGTCAATGGATGAAACAGTATCTATATTATCATCATTTATTTTGTCCTTTGAGTATATTAAAACCCTGAATTTATTATTCTCCGGATAATTGTCGATAAGTTCAGCTATGGATTCATAATTATTTAATACCTTAATCAATTTATCATTGCGAAATAAATCAGGGTCTATGCCAAGGCTAATTACTGATAAAGAGTCCCGGTTATTCCTATCCTTCAATAAATTGAGTAAATCGTTATTATATATTTTTAGATCATTGATTAGATAACCGTTAATAATGTTATTATGTATTATACTGCTTATTCTATATTTTGCACTCTCGTGCAGCGATAAGCTGACAACCAATGAATCTTTATTAAGGAAAAAACCACTGATCTTTGATCCAGCAATATGGTCAACCCTGTTGATAAAATCCGCAATATTTTTATCAAGCCTTTCCGTGGCTATATAATAATCTTTACGCTCCTCTACATCAAGTAATGGAGATAAATATCTTATATTATCAATGCTTCCATCTTTAGGCGCAAAAACTTTTATAAACATATCGTCACCGGACTTTACAGCAGCGGCATTTCCATTAAAATTATACTGTTTTGAAAGTGAGAACATAGGGGAATCCTGCTTTAAACCGATTTCCACATTTATATTCATTTTATTTTTTATGTCCCTTAAATCCATTGTAAGTGATTTTTTATTTACATATAAATTTATTTAAAATTATCTGATAACTGGTTTAGGTATTTCATATCCTCATTTTTTAAATTTACATCCAGAGCATTTATATTATCATCGAGATACTTTATATTGGTTATTCCCAGTAATGGTATAATTTTTATGTTTAATTCCACAGACCTTTTCAATAACCATGCTATGGCTAACTGTGATAATGTAATGTCTTTTTCGTCCGCAAATTCTTTTAATCCCTTTACAGTACCCATAGTTTTTTCTATTTCTGTTTTTAGTTCGGGATAATAATTAATCCTGGATTTCCCATCATAATTTTTTAAATATTTGCCCGCCAGTATTCCCTGATCAAGAGGTATATATGCCAGTAAACCAAGATTATATCTCTGCGCATATACAATCTTATCGTTTTCTATTTTTCTATTCAGTATATTATATGGTTCCTGCATTGTTATATAATAATTCAGGTTATATCTCTCTGATAACTCCATAAATTCAGGCATATCACATGCATTAACATTGCTCATGCCAATATATCTTGATAAATCAAGGTCTACAGTATGGCTCATTGCCCTTAATGTTTCTATTAATGGTGTATCCTTATCTGACCAGTGAAACTGGTACAAATCTATATAATCAGTTTTCAATCTCTTTAACGATTCCCTGATTTGATTCATTATGTGTTTTCTTGACAGACCAGATGAGTTGATAAAATGATCCACGGACCCCCTGACCTTCGTTGATATTACCAGTGATTCCCTATCATACTCCCTTATAATGTTTCCAAGTATTTTTTCTGAATTGCCGGTACATTCTATGCAATCTTCATTATTCTCTACCCTTCCATGGTAAATATTTGCCGTGTCATAGAAATTTATGCCATAATCATATGCCTTTTCGAAAATTTTTTTAAATTCTTCCTCATTTACTGTTTCAACATTGTTTTTATTGACCTGCCCTGAACCAGGTAAATGCCATGTTCCTATTGCCACCGCTGAAACTTTTGTTCCTGAATTGCCCAAATTTACATATTTCATATTGATAATATTTACAATTATTATTTAGTTTTTGTTTTTTATGTAAATTATTTCTGATATGATACTTATTGCTATTTCTCCTATAGTTATGGCATTTATATCTATGCCAGCCGGACATTTTATTTTTTTTAATTCATCCTCCCCGAAATTTTTCCTTAAAACATCCAGATCCGAATTAAATCTATTTTTGCTTGCCACAAGGCCGGTATATTTATTTTTTTTAGTGAGAAAATATGATAAAAATTCCGTTTCTGCTGGACTTTTAGTTAACATTATTATATAATCATTATCAAAGCTGTCGTTGAATATTCTGTCCTTATCTGTCCTGATGTTGTATTTTATTACCTTTAGATCAATATAGTTTTCCATGCCAAATATTGCTTTCATTAATTCATCATCATCGGATTCTGTAACAATTACTAACCTGCTTGAATAATAAGGTTCTATATACAGTTCTATTATTCCACCACATGTTGTGTTCATTGAATAATCACAGTTCTTATTGTCCTTATCAAGGGCTATTTTCAACGTTTTCGTTTTTCTATTTTTTACTGCTGCCATTGCCTCTTTTAATACCACGTTATCTAAAGATGGGCTTCCAAGGGTTCCGTATAATATTTTATCACTGGAAATTAATAATTTGAACCCGGGTCTTGCTATAGATGATCCGGAGGTATTTATTACATATGCTATTGCGTATTCCACATTATTATTTTTTAAATCACCCTGTAATTTTATTAAATCTTCATACATAAACATAGAATAATTATTACATTAAAAAGGTTATTAAAAGAAAGATTATAATAATTAATTTAAATATATATAAATGAAGAAGCTCTCCGGAATAATTCTGGCTTCTGGCCTGTCAAGAAGATTTGGCACTGATAAATTGCTGTACAGAATTAATGGCAGATATATAATATCATATATAATTGAAAGTGTAGATAATTCAAATTTAAATGAAAAAATTATAGTGGTAAATAACCGTGATAAATATAAAAATATTGTACCGGAAACCTTTAGGATAATTGTAAACAATGATTATTTAAATGGCATGGCCTGTTCGATAATTAATGGCATAAAAAATATTCAGAATAATGATGCTGCCATGATAATTCCCGGTGATATGCCACTGATTAGCAGCAGTATAATAAATGAGTTAATCGCATATTTTAATGAAAATAATTATGGCATCGTTGGATTAATCGGTGATGGGATTATAAAAAGCCCGGTAATATTTTCCATGGAATATTTCAGTGAACTTTTAAATTTGCCCGGGGACAGCGGCGGCAAATCTGTAATTAAAAAACATTTAAATGACTTTCATGGAATGGATGTGGATAAAAACATTTTAAGGGATGTTGATTATATTGATGATATAAAATTTATTGAGGATGCATTAAATAAAAAACATTAATAAATGATTATTAATCAATAGTAATGGTATTTAATATTAGGGCCATACAGGTAAAGAGGATGAATTATGAAGATTCCCTGGATTACATAAAAAATCTGGAAAATAACAGTGATGAAATAATAGTACTGCCAGAAAAATTTATAACGGAAACAGTAAATGAGGCCATGTTATATAAAATAATTGATAATTTAAACATAGATAATACAGTAATATTAGGAAGTTTATCCTATATGGATAATTATTTATATAACAGGTCATTTTTAATAAAAAATAAGAAAATCATAGGTTTCCAGGATAAAATAAATTTATATAATATTGAAAAAAACAGGTATAAAAATGGGGATACAGTAAAAATATTCAATGTAAATGGCATAAGAATTGGAATATTGATATGCTACGATCTTGATTTTCCACTGTATCCAAGAATATTATTTAATAATAAATGTGATGTTATAATAAATCCATCATTGATAAACAGGAAATTCCATGATGAATGGCATTTATATGTAGAATTAAGGTCGCTGGAGAATAGAATACCGGTGATATCTGTAAATTCAATTTCGGATGATTTTAGGGGCGATTCAATAATAAGCATACCCTATAAATATGAAAATGGCGTTAAACTGAAAAATTATACAGAAGAATATAAGGATATATGTGTGTCGGTAAATGATGATTATAAAGAACAGAGAAATATAAGATTGAGTGAAGAAATCCCGGTAAATAAAATTAATTTCCAGGAACTGTAAAATCAATAAAAATTTAATATTAATTTATAATCATTATGTATGGTTTCTGTTACGTCAGAATTATTTGTAACCATATCAACGGTAATAATATTTTTATTAAGTGCGGGCTTAACATTTTTTATTGTAAAAAAATATTTAAAAACAAAAAAACTGAATTTATTATACTGGTCCATAGCCCTGACAGTGTTTACAGCAGCAGTATTGCTTGAGATATTAATGGCAAATAAAATATATTCAGAATTAATAATAGACCTGTATTTATTTTTGGTTGCAATTCTTGTGCAGTTTCTGGCTTTAGGATCATTTGCCCTGTATAATAACAGGAAATTCCTATCATATTATTATACATATTCCATACTGGCAACAGTATTCCTTGTTATAACATTAATATTGTATCCTGTTGGAAACATCATAAAAACACACATAGTTTTTGGCGTATTGCCGCTGGGGATAGTAATATCATCATCATTTGTAACCTTTCCCGCAGCAGTTTTTATAATTTTAATAGCCGCAATAAGTTATAAAAAATTTAAAAATAAAAAACTACTGAGTATAATAGCTGGCGTAATTATCGTTGCAATGGCAGGAACATTATACATAGCTGCTGTACCTGTGTTTCTGTATTATGCGGAGTTTATAGGCATACTGTTACTGTGGATCGGGTTTATGTGAACTAACAATCAGAGGTTCTCAGTTTAGATTATAGAAATTGCAAAAATAATTAATATTATTTATAATAACGTTTTATGGATTACAACTACGAGGGAAGAAAAATATTGGAAAAATTAAGGGAGCATGGATTATATAAAAAACTAAGAAGATACAATAGTAATGTAGAAAATAATAAAATTACAACCGGTTATAGTTATCCAATAAAAGCATTTGAAAAATTTTTGGGTTATTACGATGATTACAATAAAATAGCCTATAATCCTTCAATATCATTCAATACAGACTTTTCAATATGTTTCAGTGCATGCAGGTATATAAATGAGGAAAATAAGGATTCGGTATTGCTTGATAATCATTATTATAAAAATGAAGGAAGATACAAAATGCCAATAAATTTTCTGAGAAAGGAATTAAAAATAGGTGGGAGCTTTCAGTTTTTCATAAAAAGATACAAAAAATATGAAAATGCAAAGGGCATGAGCGAATCATCTGCTGTGGCATCTGCGGTTTCAAGAAGCATTATAAAAAATGTTTACGATAATAATGCCTATAAGGATGATTCGTTTGTATCGAGATATGCAAGATTTGTTTCTGGTTCGGGTACAAGGGCATCCATAAATGGCCCATCAATGTGGTTATCATACCCGGGTATAAAGGAGAATGATTCATTTGCATTTGAAATACCATTGAATGCAAAAAAAATAAATTATTATATATTTCCAAAAAATATTGATTACGAAACTTCAAATGCACATAAAACCGCAGTTGAGTCAATATTTTATGAACGGTGGGTCGACGGGAAATATAATAAAATAAATGAAATAATAGATAATGAATTTCCCCTAAATATTTTAATGAAAAGGTCAATGGAAGATATGTTTAACCTTAATTCTGTACTGTTATCAGAGGGCAGTGTTATACAAACGCCCGAAAGTATAAATTTATTAAAAAAATTTTTAAAGTTTAAGGAAAAAAATGATAATATTTACATAACCGGCGATACCGGCCCTTCATTAATGGTAATATCTGAAGATGATTCCTTAATAAAGGAATTTATTGATATGGTTGATGATAAATATATAAAAGGCACCCACGATCCGGATGCACACAATATAATGCATAAAAAATTTGAAACTGAAGCAAATGAATACTTTGATTCACTTAAAATATAATATAAAAATTTAATATTTATAAACAGTTATTAATCTATAAGAAAATATCCCCATCATAACCCATTTCACTTCCGGTTACTGCACAGAAGAAATTTTTATTTTTAATGCTGTATAATATACAATAGTGTTATTAAATATTTTACTGTAGATATAAAGAAATAAATTATTTTATAACGATAAATTTTCTGTTGTCGAGGTCTTTCTCTATTGATAGTTTATTATTTTTTTCCATTAATTTTATTTTTGACATGAGGTAATGCCGATTTATTCTATCCCTTTTTGATTCCCTGATCAGGGCTCTTACAGTTTTTCCATTTGCATTTTTTATTATATTTTCAACACTCCTGTTATTGTAATATATATTATTTAAAAGAAATATAAAAACCAGTATAGATATGAACAGTGCCGAAATATAATATGGAATATTTCCAGGAACGACCACTGTTTTATGTACATAAATGGTTTTGCCATCATAAACGATCTTTGCAGTAACCCTGTCTATGCCAGCCGGTAAAGGTTTGTTTAGTTTATTGCCAGAATTATAAAATTTATTATTTACAAACCATTCTACTGTAACATTTTTCGTGTTGTTGCCATTTATCTTTATATATACATTATTATTATTTTCCATTATATCTGCATGGTAAATCTCTGTGAAATAACTTATATTGAATGTTTTATTATAATAATTATTATTGCCAAAAATATCTATAACACTTATATTCGTATAATAAAAGCCATTTCTGGAGAATTTCTCTGTTAAATTAAAATTATCCGATGTTATGTTATAATAATTAATGGAGCCATTGTCTGAAATTATGCTAAATTTATTTATAAAATCCTTAAATGTATAATTCAGGTTCACGGTATTATTTATTATCTTATAATTTAATGCAATTCCTGGTTTACCGGTAAAATAATATATTTTTACATATGTATAATTAAAGCTTCCATATTTATTTTCACCAAGTATTTTTATTTTATAAATCCCATTATGCCTGAATGTAATATTTTTTGTATAGTCTGTAATATTATTATTGATTATATAATAATATTTTAAACTGTTATTATAATTTGAAATGTTTATTGATGCATTTTTATCTGTGTATACCATACTGTTTTTGACCATTATTTTTTCTGGAACTGTATTGTTTACATAAATTGTTATATTTCTGTATGATGTTAAACCTGCACTGTTTTCTGCCATAATGGAAATATTATATATTCCACTGCCTAAATACAGGTTTTTTAATGATGTGCCTGTATATTCACCTGAATGGCTATAAAATATTTTACTGCTAGTATGTACATTTACATATATTGATGATGTCATGTTTGTTCTTACAGTTAAATTTATATGATTATTTTTTGAATTATTATTGAATGAAAAATATAGTGAATTTATAGAATAGCTTATCGCAGGTTTGTATGTTACTATGTGTATTTCATATTTATTATAATTTATTGATGTGCCATTTATTAAATTTATAATAAAATCAATAGAATAATTGCCATTATTCAATGTAAGGTTATAATAATTATATTTTGTTTTCACCGTATTATTATATATTATTTCGTAGGATGATGCATTGCCTATATAATTCCATGTTAGATTTACATATTTTTTATTGAAATATTCATTATTATGTATATTTATATTTAATGATGATAAATTAACCCTTATTATATGATAGGTTAAATTATAATGAAATTTAATATTGTATATATTTACAAGGGATACATTGATCCTTAATGCGCCATAGAAATTACCCAGATTTATCTTAAATGTATTATTTTTATCAAAGTTGTAATTAAAATATGAGGAGTTGAAATATATTTCCTTAAATTCTGAATTTACATTAAAACTTATGTTATATTTATTATTTATAAACGAATTATTAACAGGATTTGTGGATACTGCCGGTATTTTATTATCATATGCAAAACCGTATAGATAATTATATTTATAGCCGGCTAAATTTACTGCTGTTGCATTTAATTTATCTGTGGCATTACTTACATTTTTTATATAGGTATAATTTATATTATTTAATTTAAGGGTGTAATTTCCAATATTTATTATTATTTTATAATCGAGTTTGGATGTTATATTAAAGGAGATAAATGTTTTATTAAAATATATTTTCTGTTTTTCTGAATTGATTTTTATATGATGCTGCGAGTAGATATCTGTAACGTTATAAATAAGTAGATCATGGTTATTATAAACCATTATTGAATTGTTGTTGTACGAAACAAAGTAATTTTCATGGCTTATTGATGTATTGTATATTTTGTTGTTTTTATGGATATATAGATCTTTGCCTGAAGAGAATAAATTATTGTTTATGTTTTTTATACTGTAAAATATATTATTGAGATAGTTCTCCTCTGTGAAATTTTTATATATTGTGGAAGACAGGCCATTATTGATATGAGCATATTTTAAATGAAGACCATATGCTGTCTCATTTTTTATAAAATTTAACATATATGTACTGTTTATATCATAATAATACATGGAACTTGTTGATTTGTTATATGTTATTATATTTATATTATTTTTTATATCTGCCTGTATTAAATCCGAACCCAGTGAGATATTTTTTATTTCATTATTATGATATACTGTAAAATCTGAATTTTTATTGTATAATACATAATTAGATCTATAGTACAGTAAATGGTTTTCACTGTATGACCTTAACCTTAACGTTTTTAAACTCAAATTATGTAAATTAATTTTTATTATGCTAATATTTCCATTATAAAAATAGTATATCAGGCTGTTGCTCAGTTTTATTGATGATTTGTATGATACATTGCCCAGCCGGTTATTATATAAAATTTTAAACGAATTATTATAATAATTGTATATAACAATATCATAATTACTGTTTAAATATATTAATGAGTTAAGATTATGGTCAATAACCATAGATGAATTCGTGGATAGGGGGCTATAGAAACTGTTTTTAATATTATTCCTGTTTAAATTGAATTTTATATTTTTGTTTGATGGCATTATTATTTTATTATATTTTTCCACATTTATTTCTGATACTGTCTGATTCGAATATTTGCCCCCAAAAAGCATTGATATATTGCCGTAATGGTATTTATTCATCAATCTAATTTTCAATGGTATTTCAAAGGAGCTGTTTTTAATAAAAACGTATGCATAATTATTAATATTTTTATCAAAAATAAAATGTAATGAATAATTATGATTCATTTTATTAATTTTTATAAGATTTTTAAAACTGTTTTTGCCCGTTATATGGGTATCCAGATTATCAGATTTGCCGTATTTTATTTTTAATAATGTTTGATTATCCTGTTCTATTATAATGTTATCCTCTGTACTGGCATCATTGCCATAGCAGTTCCATGATAAATTAAATGAATACAGTGTTTCATTATAATAACTTAAATTCTCTCCTAAATATGATGGTGTTGAATTATCTGTAAATACATTTAGCTGGCCATTTATAGATTTAATATGTGTTGAAGTGCTATTGTTGATTATATAATAATCTGGAGAATTACTGTAATTATTATACACAGGATTAATATTATTAGTATTATTTATATTCAAATATGAAAATAGCAGTATAAATATAATTAATGTTGCTATTATTTTGTATCCCATGTCAGGGGATAAAAGAAGCATTAAAAAAACTTTTCATATATTATAATCGTTTTTTATTTTTTTTACTATTTTTTCAAGGTTATTTATATTATTTTCTTTTATATTTTTTGCAAGATTTAAAATATCAGTATTTATATTATAATATTTTGCATCGGAATTATACTGGCTATTGGCAAGTTCCTTTAACCTGTATAACAGATCATCTGCAGAATTCATTATCAGTGCCATCTTTTTCTTTTCATTATCTACAATAGAATACTTTTTAAGGTCATCCTTTATTTTCTTTATTTTATCCTTATCTATATTTATTGAATTTTTTATAATTATTTCTTTTTTTGAACCGGTTATAGAATCAACTGCTGAAACGTGCAGAATGCCATTTCTGTCAACATTATATGTAACATCTATCCTTGCTTTCCCCCTTGGAGCCGGCTTTATATTCTGCAGTATAAAATTGCCCAATAATGAATTATCCGAACCCATGGGCCTTTCACCCTGGACTATTTTTATTTCTATCTCTTTTTGATAATCCTTTATTGTTGTAAATGGCCTTGTCACATTGCATGGCACTTTTGTATTTGCAGGTATCATTGGGACAACAACATCATTTATTATTACATTGCCCAGGGTTAACGGCGTAACATCATTAAATTTTATCGGGCCTGAAATTATTTCACTTGTGGATGTTTTATCAGCTGCTATTATAGATGCCCCCCTGGCAACTATTTCCATCGGATCAATGCCGTTCATAGATTTTAAAGATAAATAATTTTCAATTGCTTTCCTTACATACGGTATCCTTGTAGGGCCGCCGGTTAATATTAATTCATTTATATCCTTTTTTGTCAGCGATGCTTTCTCCAGTGCTATGTTTATGGCCTTTATGGTTTTATCCACTGTATCTTTTATTAAATGCTCAAAATCATTTCTTGTTATCCTGTATATAATTTTATTGTTAAACCTGTAAAACTTACTTAACAAATCATTTAAATAAACTTCATAGGAGTCGTATGTGGATAATCTTATTTTAATATTTTCTGATATAGAATCAATGTATGAATCATATTCATCATTATTTTTTACAGATATGTTATTATTTTTTAAAAATTCGGTTATATGCAGTTTTATTGCAGTATCCATATCTATTCCGCCTATATTGGTGTCACCTGACGTTGATAATACATTGAATACCCTTTTATTTATATTTATTATTGTTACATCCACCGTTCCTGCACCCATATCATAAACAAGAATATTTTTATTGTTATGATTTTCATTATTTAGAAGTTTTTCAAAACCAAAGGCTATTGCTGCAGCTGTCGGCTCGTTTATTAATCTTTTTACTTTTATGCCGGCTATTTCAGCGGCGGTTTTTGTTGCATTTCTCTGGTTATCATTAAAATATGCCGGAACCGTTATAACAGCATCTTTTATTTTATCATTCATGTATAATTCTGCATCACTCTTTATTTTTTTCAGCAAAAGTGCTGTTAATTCTTGCGGTGTATAATACTTATCATATGCTTTATATAAATAATCTGTACCCATTTTTCTTTTAAAATGTGAAAACACAGAGTCCGGGTATAGTAACTTTAGATCCTTTGCCCTTTTGCCAATATATATGTTATACTCACCATCAATCATCACATAGGATGGGAAGGATTTCCCGTATATTGATGGACCCTCTATCGCTGGCAGCATTATCTGGGTTAACTTATGATTATTTACCCCTGTAACTGCTGCAGCAGAGTTTTCTGTACCTATATCAATGCCTATAGAAAAAACCATTTATTACACCGTTTATTCAATGATTATAATATTTTACTATATAAAAGCTTATTTTATCATATCAAATAATTACAATTTAGTATGACTTCTGAATGCTATAGTGATCATAAACCACCATCAAACCTGTGGTATATCTGAATCGGGGGGGATTTTATTACATGACGCCACCTATTAGCAGGAAAACTTGGGATTTTTACTGATTTTACATAAAAAAAATAACGGCTGACGACTATAATGGTCTGCATGACAAAATTTAAGTACAACTAAATATTATAATGGTGTATAGAAATGTCATGGTATGAAGTTGTAAATGGATCAAGCGATGAGGATTATAGCCAGAGATTGTCCAGTGTGATAGGCCAAAAATTTGGTTTGTTTTACTTTAACGACAACGGTAAACTGCATATATTTATAAGCACAAGTACAAGATATTCGTTTATAAAGAAATCTGTTGAACTCGATCCAATAGATTCCCTACCGATAATGACCGATTTTGCTGTATCTAACATCCAGAAGGACAGGGATTATTATGATACAGGCATGGAAATCCAGAATTTACATGATTTTATAAACAAGTTAGGCAATGGCCAGGGCATATTATTCTGGTTTCTGTATTATAACAAAAATGAAAAAGAAAGCATATATAAAATAAATGAGGACAAATATTTATTAAAGATAATCTTAATGGAAAGAAATGAGAAATATAAGAAATTAAAGGATAGAAATGCAAATAAGGATTTACGTGCACTTTTTAATGATTGCATAAAAACCGAACTTGTATGGAAGGAAATGAGAAATAAAAGGAAAAAGATTTACTCATCAAAAATAAGAAAACCGTTATTTAAGAACAGCAATATGATGTACACATATAAGGCAAAGATACCTGAGTTTCTTCAAATGGATTACAGTATAAGTGATACAAGCAGGCAATTAAAAAATAACAGTGAAAATGAGGTAAAAAAGGCTATAACGTTTCATAGGGAAGAATCTGATAATGGAGCTGTGCTTGATACAAAATCAGAAACACTGATATCGCTGGCAACGTCTGAAAAAAAAATTTTGATAACAGGCAAAAAAGGAGATGGTAAAATAGAGCTATCAACAAAAATAATGAGAGAATCCATAAGAAATAATAGAAATATTGTACTGTTAACAACAATAAAATTTGACCCGTATAAAAACTTTATAGAAAATGAGGGCACAGATAAGATAACAAGATTTGATCTATCCATAGACTATTATAATAGAAGAATAGTCGAATCACGGGAGGATTCATCCGGACTTGCAGAAAAATTATGGGCAGAGATAGTAACAAAAATGGGAAATCTGAGGGACCCGTTTCTGGTAATATACAATATAAATGATATATTGCCTATTTCAGGATCAGGTAACCTATCATATGATAATGAATTCTGGAGCACATTTTTCAAATATTATAATGCAGGTAATAAGGGCGTCGGAATATTATTGCTCTGCGATGACCTGAACAATGAGGATAAAAATTTAAGGCTGTATGCAGATAACATTATAAAACCATATACAGATGGCAATGACATATCATTTGATGTTTTAAAATGATCTGTTATAACCGTGTATTTTTATAAATTTTATGTTTAATTTTTTTGCTAGCAAACCATCAATATCATCTCTATCTCCGATAAAAACTGAGTTTTTTAAATCTATGTTGTATTTTCTGACCGCCTCTTCTATTAATCCTGTTTCTGGCTTTCTGCAATGGCAATGTTCCTCTGGTCTGTGTGGGCAGTAAAAAAACTCTTTTATCTCTATTCCATTTTTTAAAAATATTTTTTTTATTTCATTATTGAACTTATCCATATCACTAACTGTGAAATATCCCCTATTTATGCCCGATTGGTTTGAAATTACTATTATCAGATAATTATCATCATAATATTTTTTTATCAATGGTATTATATCACTGTAAATTTCCAGGTCTTCTATTTTATGGGTATAACCACTATCATAATTTACTGTACCGTCACGGTCAAGAAAAACTGCCTTTTCCATATGTAAGAAATAATATTATTATAAATTAATCTATTTATTATTACATTTTTGCATATAGATATAGGTTACTGTTTATATTTTTATCGTAGGTTTTTTCTTTCTCCACGGTTACTGTAAATCCCAGATTCTCAAGTTTGTCTTTTAACTCTTTATAATCGTTATGGCATAATATCTGCATTCTTTTAAACAGTTTCAGTGTGCCTTCTTCCTCATTTAGCAATGCCTTTTCTCCAGGTGTGGAATCCATTTTTAAAATAGATGAGATGAATTTGTATTTTTTTATTATATCCTTTAATGTTATGTCCTCACCATATGAATTATTTAACAGTGTTATCCTGTTTTCCAGGTCATTTGCCTTTATGTTTTTTAAGGCTATTTCATAAAATGTTTTATCAAGGGCTATTACATTTTTTGCCTTGTTTAATGTGAAATATATCGATGAATCTCCTATATTTGTACCTATATCTATTACATTTTCATTTTCAGGTTCTAAAAATTTGTATTCATTGCCGAAGAATATGCCAAAGAAATTTGAACTCTGGTCTATATTGCATACTATAAACTGTGCATATCTGTACTTAAAATTTATACAGTGCTGGATCTGTGAATTCTCAAATGTGAAAAAATCTACATCATCATTTGACAGGTGGTTATTTACAGCCAGTGAATATAAATCAACCTTGTCACCATTCCAGAATGATGATTTGTCATTTTTCGCTATAATTTTTATATGCTGTTTATTCCTGACCCTATCAAAAGCTACGTGAAAGGGATTTTTATATGCAATTTTATACTGTTTATATAATTTTAGAAAGCCCATGAGGGGTGATATGAATAGGGTTTATAAAACTATATTTGCATTCTGTATGACAAAAGTTAATTAAATATAAGTTTCAGTCCTTTAAATATATACACAATAATATTATCCTATAACATTATTGCTTTGGTTATCGGATTTTTGATTTCCATTGAAATTAAATGTATTTTTCATAAATAAAAATATTAAAGAGAAAAAAACCATAATAACTCCTGAAATAATAAACGTTTGAATAATGCCATAAAATAAAATTAATAAAATACCGGCAACAATTGATAATGGGCCAAAAATAGAGGTAAAAAAATTATCGGTTGCAAAGTATCGCCCACGCATCTGTGCCGGTACAGTGTTCTGGGCGGATGTTAACCATATATTGTTTGAAAAACCAACGGAAATACCGATAATTATATAAAACATAACCACGGTAAAGTCACCGGGAAAAATACCCATGATAATAAATGATATGCCTGATATTATCCCATGCAGTATCCAGATTTTACCGGTGTATTTAAGGTTAATATATTTTCCTGACAGGGATCCGGCAACATATCCCAGTGGATATACACCAAGAACGAGCCCGTATATTAAGGAATTGCCATGAATTCCTGAGATTATATAAACTACGAGGTACGTAAATGTTATTCCAAATGATAAATTTAAAAATGCGGATAACAATGTTAATTCAAACAGACCCTTTTCCCTGGCTATATATCTAAAACCGGCCTTTATGCCATTAAAAATTTTAATTTTTTTCCTTGAACTGTTTGATTTTTTATTTTTTATAAATGGATAGATAATTAAAAATGAAATACTGCCTGCAATAAAATACGTTAGGGAACTATATAGAAATGCAAAAAATATACCATACAGTATGATAAGTCCGGCAATTATGCTTGATACTGACCTTATCCCATACATTAATGAATGGTTTATACCATTACCCTGTGATAATGAGGATGTGATATCAGGCAATATAGAACTGTTTGTTGATCTGAACAGGTTCATTGCCAGTATTCTGACTATTGCAACAATTATTAATAAATATATATTAAAACCTATAATTTTTATATAAAAAGCAAATATAATAAAGATTATGCCACCAAGAAAACCCGATATGGATAACAATAAACCCCTGTTGAGATGGTCTATAAATACCCCTGCGGGAAGTGAAACAATAATGGTAAAGAGTGATGTGATCATTGCCACTATGCTCACATCTAAAGCTGACCGTGTATAAAAATAAAGAAAATATACTATAGAAACATTGGCAATTATGGAAGCAGAGGATATTAAACTATTATTTATGATAAAACTGTAAAAAATTTTGGAACCTTTATTTTTTAAATGCATTGAGGGCTATCATAAATGCATATAATAATTTTACCGTAATAAATTTATATAATTTTTATATGTTTCCAATGAACAAACTTATAATATTTAATATATATAATGAGTTATGGCATTCTGCGTAATGTATAATATCAGGTCAGGGTTTAATAAAAGTACAATGTGTGTACCGTTAATGAAATTTTATGATAGCTTTAATGAGTTGTATAATTCAATAGGGAATGTAAAAGAATTTATTGAGAAGTATAAAAATAACGATGGAATTTCACCCGATGATACAAATATAGGGATGGTAATATTTAATCAGGGCAAAAAGATTGTCGATATATCATTTTCACAGAATCTTGGAATAGAAAAAAATAGGGTAAATGAAATTGCAAATAAATTCAGTAATGAGAAGTTTAAGGTAAATATCACATTTCCGAAGACCCTGTTTTAATATGCATTATTAATATTGATAAGTATATCTCAATAAAATATTTTAAATATTATATTTTAATTGGATAATATGGAGCCTGAGAAAGCATTCAGAGGAGTGTTAATAACAATTATAGTATTGATAATAATAGCTGCAATAGTACTTGGTATATTTTTCCTTGGATAAATATTAAAAAATAAAAATTTATTTTTTTAGATATGTTTTGAATTCAGTTGCTATATTGTTTACTTCAGGTTTTATTACAAATTCGCAGTATGGATTTGATTGATTGTTTTTGAAATAGTCATGGTGATAATCCTCGGCCTCATAGAACCTATCAAATTTCCTTACCTCTGTAACTATAGGTTTTTTATAATTTTTTTGCTGATCTCTTAAGAAATTTTCTATTAAATTTTTTTCATCATCATTGCCGTAAAATATTATTGACCTGTACTGTGTACCAACATCATTCCCCTGCCTGTTCAGTGAAGTTGGATCATGCATTTTAATGAATATATTCAGTAATGTAGTTAAGTCTATTTTACTATCATCATATGTTATCTTTACAACCTCTGCATGGCCGGTTTTATCTGTGCATACTTCCTTGTATGTTGGATTTTCTACATTGCCGCCAGCGTAACCGGGAGAAACGTTTGTTATGCCATCAAACATGGAAAATGCTGCTTCACTGCACCAGAAACATCCTGTACCTAAAACTATAAACTTTTCTGCCATATCTATTGATTGTTATTAGAAGTATAAATATTGTTATCAAGCAACGCTTATAATTTATTTATTATCATCTATTATGATAAAGTGTTCTGTCTTCTATGGTTATTTCCTGTAGTTTATTTTCGATAAAATATTTTATTGAATTTTCCTCATCATAATCACCGGAATAATATATTTTTATTTTATTTTTCAAAAATCTTACTCCCGGTTCACCTATTTCAGTAACTATTAAAGCATCAACGTTTCTATCAATAATTGATTTTAACATGTATATCCCCCTGGTCATTGTGGCTTTTAGAGCGGGATTTTCATATTTATCTATTAATTTATATCCGCTGTTAATTATTTCATAGATGTGTATTTCCATAGCTTCTCCAGGACCGGTTATATAATTATCTGTAACTGGCAATGCGACCTTCATGATATATAATTAATAAAGGGAATTAAAAGATTGCCATTATGAGGATTTATTAAATTCACAACTTAGGGATACTGCCTGAAATATAATCGATTAAGCATTAACTTAAAGTCAGTTGTAGCGACCCCATAAACTTTAAGTGTAGCTGAAAGCGATAGAGTTGGGTAGTTTATGATAAGATTAAATAACTTCCATAGATGAAGTATAGATAGGTATGTGGGATGTGTTTAACTAAAAATGAAACAGGGTTAGTTCTTACGTATATTATAAATTTAGAAGAAAAGCTTGAAAAATATGAAATACGTCGGTCTCGCCAAAGTGTAGTGAATTGCATTGAAAAACCAATCCAAAGAGCATCACATCATCAATGATTTTTATGAATCTTGATCTCACAGTTTACTACAATTTATTCGCCTCTCAATACAAAAGTGGTTCACAGATAAGTGGTAGAATAACTGAAAGATGGGCAAGTGATAATCTATACTGTCCTAAATGTGGTAGGGGTCTGATTCAATACCCTAACAATAAACCTGTCTACGACTTCTACTGTGACCATTCAAATGAGAAGTTTGTTATTGTGCCTAGAGAAAATTTCCAACTGAAAAGTACCCACAACTTTCCTAACGGGCATTTCTCAAACAAGATACAGGGAGGTGAATATGGCACAGCGATGCATAGCATGAAGAATGAAACATTCCCCTCACTGATTTTATTGCATTACGAAAAAAAAGCGATGGCAATAGAGGATGCAGTACTTATTCATAGACTGGCAATAACTCCAAGTTGCATAAAACCCAGAAAGCCCTTATCTATTACGGCAAGAAGGGCAGGTTGGCAAGGTAGCATCATAACTTTAGACGTTATACCGGAACTTGGGCGCATAATGGTAATAAACAATGGTAATGTTGTTGCCAAGAGTACTGTACAGAACAAATGGAGCGTGGTGACAGGACTGTTGAAAGGGAACATTGAGCAGAGAGGATGGATAGCAGATATGATTAACTTCATTGATAGGCTGCCGTCAAAGTTCAGCCTAAATGACATTTATAAATATGAGAATGAATTAGCAAGTTTACATCCACAAAACAGACACGTAAAGGACAAGATAAGGCAACAGTTACAAATATTGCGTGATAGGGGATTCATAAACTTCATTGGAGCAGGTGAATATCAGAAAACAAAATAATTTTTGGGTTAGAGTTATCACAAATTCGAACGGTTACTTAATTTCTTTATATTTTATATCCAGATCCTGAATAAAGTTAGAGTTATCACAAATTCGAACGGTTACAAATCTGCTAGAAACACTGACGGGTTTTTACTCAAAATTCGGTGCTTGTATGAAACCTGAAAACATCTACAAAACCAACCAGGGACACAATGGGCTTTCAACCCCATAACACTAATTCAAATCACATTTGGAACAACCAGGATTTGCCAGATGAATTCCAAATCTGACGCCTCTTAAATCCTCTCAAAATTAACCCGCATGAATTTTCAGTGTAGAGAGATGAAAAGAGAATTGGTGACTCAGTGTGCCTTGCATTTTCAAGCAGATATTTGACCACGGAATGGAGGAATACTACAACTGGTGCTTTGCAACCAATACCAGTGGCAGGAACATTAATCACATTATTGCAAGGTACATGTTGAGGTGGTGCATTGAAACAATGTTCGGAGTGGGGGAATGAATGCCACGTAAAGACAAAAAGCAAGGACATACCATTTGAAATGAATACTTATAAAATAAATAATAAATCAAAGGCCGAAATTACCGGGATTCAGAATATCATCTGGATCAAATAATTTTTTTATGCTTTTCATAAGTTCATAATTTATATCCATATTCCTCCTATGGAATTGTTCCAGCAACAGTCCAGTTTTTATTTTTCCTATTCCGTGCTCGCCCGAAATTGTTCCATTTAAGTCTATTGCTATTCTATTTATTTCCAGGACCTCCTTAAATGCAGAGTCTTTATATTTTTCATCATAACCTATCTGCGGGTGTAAATTACCATCACCTACATGGCCACATATTGATAAAAATACATTTTTATATTTTTTTCTTAAATTATTCAATCTTATCAGTAATTCCTTTATGTTTGACAGTGGAACAACAATATCACCATCAATAAAATTTTTATATAAAATTCCCGGAGATGTAAAGGCTATTCTTCTTACCTCCATGATATTATTTATTTCCATTTCCGAATCTGTATCAGTAATATATACGGCATTGTTATTTTCAAATATTTTATAAACGTTTTTTAATGAATCGGACATATTGCATTCATCTGAATAGGAATCTATATCGGTAATTACAAGGCCGCCTTCCGCAGCCGGATAATTAAAATTCCTGATTTTATTTGCGGCCTCTATGCCGGATTTATCGGCATATTCCAGAACTAAAGGATTTATTCCACTTTCCCTTATATTTAATACTGACAGGGCAGCATCATCTATATTCTCAAAAAAGGCAGCAATTCTAACAACCTTTCTGGGCAGTGGCATAATCTTTAGCCATGCCCTGGTTACAACACATAGTGTTCCCTCCGATCCTATTATTAAATCAAGAATATTATATCCTGCCCTATTTTTGTATGTTTCCTCCCCAAAATAGGTTATTTCCCCATCAGGTAAAACTGCCTCTATTTTTAAAACCCAGTCCTTTACAGTGCCATAACGCGCACATCTCATTCCACCGGAGTTTTCCGCTATTGCACCACCTACAGTTGCAACACTTACACTTGATGGGTCAGGTGGGAAAAAGAAATTATATTTTTTTAATATTTCATTTAGTTCCTTTAATGTTATGCCCGGTTCACATATAACGTAGCCATTTTCTATTGAAACGGCAACATTATTCATCCTTTTCATATTTACCACTATTCCACCATTTGAGGGCACAACCGCACCTGTAGGACTTGAACCTCCTCCCCTGATTATTAATGGTATTTTATATTTTTCTGCAGTTCCAACAATCTTCTGTATGTCCATGGTATTTTCCGGGTACAGTACAAAATATGGCTCTGCCCTGATGCGATCGATAGATCCAGTACTGTGTATTATTAAACTGTTTTTATCGCCATAAATTTTAAAATTCTTCTTTAATTCCTCAATAGCGTGTTGTATATCCATCTTTAATAAAATGTTTATTTAAATAAAAATCTTTGTTTTATCTGTATAATTCATTATATTTTTTCAGCAAATTGTCTTTAATGATTTCAATAGAACCTGCTACATTCTTTTTATTATCAAAATCATTTAATATACTATTGCATTTTTTATTGTTATTCCTGAAATATTTTGACTCCTTAATAAGTTCTGGCATAACCCTTATGATGTTATTAACAATGGCAATATCTGCCATCATGGATGTTCTTGATAATGGGTTCAAATCTATGGCAATAACCTTTTTTCCCATTTTAATCAGGGATTCTGTTCTATCACCATCCTCCAGCGGTATTAAAACAACATCTGAGATAAATATGCCATTTTTATCAACAACTCTACGGGCACTGTCTGGTTCCGGCAGTTTTGTGGAATTCCGCTTATCTATGCCCAGAATTTCGTTTGCACCATGTTCAATCATGGTATTATATATGGATAATTCTCTCTGTTCCGTGCGATAGAATAGATTTATTTCAATTTTTGCATTTACAATTTTTGATAATTCAATAATTTCATCAGGAACCAGTGAAGCGGCATTACCATTTACCGATATAACCGGATATTTAGCATTCAGCAGTAAACAGGCAGCTGCCCTGATTGCATCTGCAGAATATATATCCATTGTCTCACCAAGAAGGTAATCAAAGGCTTCACCACGGCCATGTGCAATTAGCCCTTCTGCAGCCACATATCCATCCTTATAGGAGTTTACAATTTTTTCACGAGTCTTTAATGATTTATACCTTGGATGGGATTCTGGTATATTCATGTAACCACCATCGCATCAGCATTAATTAATTTTGTTTATAATTTTTTTATGATAATCCTTAAAAATATTAGTAATATCGTTTAAATTATCTTTTTTTATAATGGTAAATATGCCAGTCTATCTATAAGGATTTGAAATTTCATGCCAGAAGCATCTCCATCACAGATTCAAAACCCTGAATCTGCCTGTACATTAATATTATAATCAATTATCATTATATAATTTTTATAACAGGTAAAAATAAGATAATTTCTAATAAATTTTATATCCTAAATAGTAATAATATTTGTGGGTGTTTAGTCTATCTATAAGGGTTTGAAATACATGTGCAGTAACACCATTATTGGGATTTATTCCGGCCCCACTTTATCCCCTGTATAATGGATTCTGGCTATCAATCACCCTGAATGTTCCGGTTCAAATTACATATGGGATGGAGATATAAAGAAAATACGGATCAGCTATAACTGGAATGGTTATATAAAATTTAACGATTAAAACAATAAAATTATATTTATATTAAATATTTCCCATCATGGAATTAATAAGAAAGGGTAAGGTCAAGGATATTTATTCAGATAATGATAGTTTAATATTCAAATTTTCAAACAGGATATCGGTTTTTGACAAAATTATACCGGATGAGATACCGAATAAGGGAGAATCATTATGCAGGACCTCCTATTACTGGTATAAAATTGTTGAATCAATAGGAATAGATACAGATTTAATAGAATTAGTAAACAACAGTGAAATGAGGGTAAAAAAATATAATATTTTCAACAAAGGTTCAGAATTTTTTATAAATTATATGATTCCTTTAGAGTTTATAACCAGATATTATGTAGCCGGTTCATTATATGATAGAATAAAATCAAACACTATAGATTATCATAAGCTGGGCTTTAAAAATTTCCCGGAATATGGAGAGAAATTACCGGATCCATACTTTGAGGTAACAACAAAATTTGAGAAATTTGACAGGCCATTAAATTTTGATGAAGCCCTGGAAATATCGGGATTAAAATTGCATGAGCTATATGAAATTAAGGAATTGATATTAAAAATAGATAAAAGAATTAACAGTGTGGAATCAAGGGGATTAATCCATGCTGATGGGAAAAAAGAGCTCGCCCTTGGACTGGAAAGAAAACCCGTTATAATAGATACATTCGGCACACTGGATGAGGACAGGTTCTGGGATAAAAAGGATTATGATAATCAGAAAATTACAGAATTGAGTAAGGAGATAGTCAGGCAGCATTACAGGGAAACAGGTTACCATGATTTACTGTACAGGGCAAGGGAAAATAATGAGACGGAACCGGATATAACACACCTGCCTGATGACCTAATAAAGGAAATATCTGATTTATACAAAAATATGTATGAAAAAATTACCGGCCTAAAATGGTAGATTATAATTTTTTTTATATGTTTAAAATACATTCTGGCTTCACTGCTGTCCATGTTATGCCTGCCATTTAATATGGAATTAAATAAGTAAATCCCAGAATTGCCATCTATACTCTTTATCCAGTGCTAAAAAAATTTTAAAAATTTTCCCCAGTTTAACGGAAATTAATCACGTTTCATAATTTCCTGACCCTCAGGGAACTCCAGATTCAACCCCTGATCGGATGGTCATGGCAATGTGACTCGCAATATAGCTGTATCCGAAGCCCATTTAAGGTTGAGCCTATTTTACATCCCGGTCGTCATATATATTCATAGATCGTATATACTTTTTACAGGACAATACTGTATATTATAGAAATATATATAAATATTCTTTACGTTGAGAATGCCCTAATAAAATGTTCTAAAACTTGTCATTATAGTAACTATATAAGATACATTATATTTTTATATAGAATTAATATACCATTTTTATGGTAAAAGAAGGAGATAAGGCACCGGATTTTGAGTTGCTGGATACTGATTTAAAAAAGAGAAAACTATCTGATTTTAATGGGAACGCTGTTGTACTTTCATTTTTCCCTGGAGCATTTACTTCGGTATGCACAAAGGAGATGTGTACATTCAGGGATTCGATGGCAAATTTCAATAAGGTTGATGCTAAAGTTCTCGGCATAAGTGTTGATTCACCATTTTCATTAAAGGAATTTAAGGTAAAAAATAACCTTAACTTTGATTTATTAAGTGATTCAAACAGAGAAGTATCAAAAATGTATGGGGCATTATATGATGATTTTTTGAGCCTGAATTTGAAAGCATCAAAGAGGTCTGTATTCGTTCTTGATAAAAACGGCAAAATAGTATATGAATGGATAAGCGAGGATGCTGGAAAGGAACCTGACTATAAGAAAATAGAGGGAGTTGTTTCAGGATTAAATTAATTATTTTTACATATTAATAATATAATTTACAGAAAATTTATGATGCTTATTTTGGGAAAATGTAATTAATATAATGATAATTCTTAATTAATGCCCAGAAATTTTCCTGCAAGATTCACAGACTTAATCGTGAAAAACAGTAAAAAAATAATAGTTATATGGATAATTGCAGTAATTTTACTGGCACCGTTTTCATATCTCTTTTTTACAGATACATCATATAATGTAGCGAAATCTATAATAACAAAAAGTTCAATGGCGTATAAGGAAAATATTACCAATGGAAGGGAATTTAACAGCAGCAAATCACCTGGCTTAATAATAGTGTTAAACCAGACATCATTAAATAATTTAAGTAACAATATAAAAATTAAAAATTATATAAACAGTGTTTCAGAATATTTAAAAAATAACAGTTTTAAAAACGTAAGTATAAATGACATATATACCATTGAAAAACCATTGCTGTTAAACTATTCGGATAAGATCAGGTATGAAGAGAATTTAACATATAAATTATTATATAATGTAAATAAAAAGGTAGTATCATTTTACAATAATATTACAGGCGCTACCAGAATACAATTCAGTAATAGAAATAACATATTATCAATAATTGCAGAAAATTTTATAGCCACCCAGCTAGATAAGAACAGTACCGTAAAAAATTTTATAGATAATGTTATTCATACTAATGCATTAACGATAGCAAAAGATGCATATAATGCAGGCAGTAAAAATATAAGCAGTAATTTAGATAATTACACTGTAAATATTTTAGATAGTTCTTCAAAAATTAATTTATCGAATAATCCTGTATTAAAAATAAATTATGGCTATAAAAATTATTTAAAGGGACTGATAAAAACAGACAATACAACCAGTTTTTCTCTAAAAATATTGAAAAATAAACCGTATAATAAATATCCTGTAGTGCCATCGAAGTATATATCAAACCATTTTCTAAACAGCAACAATACAACATCGGTAATTTTTATAAGTTACAGCGGGAAACTAACAAAAAGTGATGTGAACAGTTTAAATACAATTTCTAAAAATGATTTCAGTGCAAAAAAATATTATCTTACGGGCACGGTAATAGAAGATTACCAGTTAAGCAAAGAAACAGTCTCAGGATCCATTATTGCAGTATTAATAGGTATAATAATATCTATTATAATCGTGGGTTTATTTTTTAAATCAATAATATCGGCATTTTTGCCTGTATCTATTTTCTTCACATCTGCAATAGTAACAACCGGCATTAACGGGATTTTATATGAATATATATTCAGGACCAGGGTGTCGTTTATTACACCAACGCTGGTGATAGTTTTAATTCTGGGCATATCCTCGGATTATTCGGTATATTTACTATCGAGGTATAAAAGGGAAAAGATAAATAAAAATGAAAAACCTATAGAAAATTCAATAAGATGGGCAGGTCATGCGATATTTATATCCGGAACCACATTGGCATTATCGTATATAGTTTTGTGGCTATCCAATGTACCGCTATTCAGTGAGGATGGGCTGGCAAATGCAATAGGTGCCATTATAACAATAATAGCTGTAAATACATTATTAGTATCAATAATTTCACTTAAGGGCAAAAAAATATTTTATCCCGATCGATTAAAAAATAAAAAATTTTTATTTGAGGAAAAATTAAAGGCTACCGGTAATTATGTAATAAATAATAGAAAAAAGATACTTGTAATATTTATAATTATAACATTTTTATCATTATATCTGTATTCAAATACACCCACAAATCTTGATGTTTTTAAACTTGTTCCCCAGAGCAGTTCCTTTAAGGCAATTGAAGTTACAAATAAATCCGTGGGTTACGATCTTTTTGACCCGGTTACGGTAATACTGAATTTAAAATCTCCACTTTACCATAATAATACGGTAAATAAAACAGAGTATAATTATGTTTCGGGGGTTGAGAAAAATTTAACGAATAAAAATTATGTTAAAATGGTATGCGGGCCCGGTTATCCCTATGGAAAATATGTATCATACAACAATTTATATTCAAATAATTTTAAAAGTGAATATTTGAACAAAACATTATCTTACCTGGGGCATAGTAAAAATTATGTTAAGATAAAAATTTACCTATCAAATATTGCATGGGGAAGTAAATCATCATATTATATAAGCCATCTAAAAATCCATAAAAGTAAATATTTAAATTCGTATTCTGTAGGCGGATTAACGGAATATTTAGATAATTCATACAGTTATATATTAAATTCATTTTATAAAATATTACCAATATTGACATTATCCATATTTGTTTTATTATTTATACAGCTGTATTCAGCATTTACCCCATTGAGACTTATATTAATGGTGCTATCATCAATAATCGTTTCACTGTCGATATCGTTTGTTATTTTATATTATATTTTAAAACTGAACATAATAATATTTATGCCACTATTTGTATTTATTACACTGCTTGCCATAGGCCTGGACTATGATATATTCATGGTAACCCGGGCAAAGGAGGAAATTATAAAGGGCAATAACAGCAACGATGCAATTAAAAATACAATAAAGGAAAATGGAGGAATAATAATGGTTCTCGGTTCATTATTATTTTTTACATTTATATCATTAGTATTCAGTGGAATAGGTATAATACAGGAGATGGGCATTGGCCTGGCTATGGGGGTTTTAATAGATACATTTGTAAGCTGGTTCTTCTTTGTGCCAGTAATAATGTCATATTTATCCAGATATAACTGGTGGCCCTCAAAATTATAACATTTTGTTTATTTTATAATATCGTACTAATTTATTATCATGGTCGTATATATCACGGTATGAAACCTTATCCTCCCATATTAACCTTGTTAGATCTATATGGAGTAATACATCATCGATGTTACCACGGAAGTTTTCCTTTATTTCCTTTAATGTGTATGCATTATTTTTATTTTTTAATAAAAAATTATATAAATCCTCCTTCAGGTCTTTTTTATCTGCCCTATCAAACTCATCCTTTTTAATTGACATCATGCATTATTTATAACATAGATAAAAATTTAATTGTTTCCCAGTGTTTCCTTATATGTATCAACAAGCTTTGTTATATATTTATTTATTGCACTCTTTATCATTTTTCCACCCATGCTTGCTGCTGTACCTACAACGTTTATGTATGCATTCCATCTTACTTCAGCGTTATCATTATTCTGATTGAAATCAAAATCTACTGTAAAATCCACGGCTGCTCCTGATCCATTACCCTTTCCCCTCAATGTTATGTGCTTATTCTCTACCCTGTGGTCTATGCCAAGATCCAGGTCGAATTTGCCCTTTATAAAAGAAACGCCGGCCTTGGCAGTTATTTTTAAATTATTGTCATCTATCTTATTATACTCTATTAAATCCGGTATAAGTTTTATCAGTGTATCCGGGTTTGAAACGTAATCATATGCATTTTTTACCTCATTTTTTACAGTAAAATTTCCATCAAGATGTATCATAGAAGCGTATATAATTATTATAAATAAATTTTTACATACATTATTTGTTTACCATGACCACCTTGATTGTGTCTGCAATATTCCCCCTGAAGGCATTTTCAACATTATTTATGTCTATGATTTTATTCAGCATTATTCCCAAATTAATCGCCTTTGATGATATCAGATTTAATGACCTTTCCATGGTATAAGGATTTGTAAATTCACCTGTAATGGTTATCTCCTTTCTGAAAATAACTGATGGTTTTATTTTAGCATATGCATCCGGATCATAAACGGCGAATGCAAGAATTCTACCGGTATTGCTGATAATATCCAGTGGCCCTTCAAATAGTTTCATATTCCCTGTTGTTTCAACTATAAGGTCCACACCGTTATTACCTGTTTTTTCCATAACATAATCATATAAATTGCCTGAAACTATATCGGCATCCAGACTCCTTGCAGTATTTAACCTGTACTCATTTAATTCAGAAACTATCAACGGGTTGTAACCCATATTTTTTAATATCTGCAGAAATGTCAGGCCAATAAATCCGGCACCGAGAATCAGGGCAGATTCACCGACCCTTGCGTGGATAATATCTAAACCGTGAATTATACATGCCACCGGCTCTGTTACGGATGCCTCTATAAATGATACATTATCCGGTATTCTATATAACTGTGAATCGGGTACATTAACATATTCTGAAAATCCACCAGGGATATTATTGCCAATACTGACAAAATCCCTGCAGAAATTCTTCCTGCCTGAAATGCAGTACCTGCATTTATTACATGCTATATTTGGATCCACAGCAACCCGGTCACCGGTTTTAAATGATTTGCTTCTTGATTCAACGATAATGCCGCTGAATTCATGCCCCGGTACAACTGGATAACTGATTAACGGATTTTTACCAAAATATGAATGGATATCTGAACCACACACACCGCATGCTTCAACCTTTACCCTTACCTCATTTTTATCCAGCCCATTTAAATCTACATCTTCAATTGAGATGTTTTCAACACCGTTTAAAAATAGTGCTTTCATCCAATAAATAACATAAATAGCCTTATAAATATTTTTAAGTCTACTTATTGAAAAACGTCCTGCTACTTTCTGGGATTTCAGCCCATTTACTTTCAAAATGCCTGATATTCAGATCCGTTTCCGGATGATTAATTAATTTTTTCATTATATTGTATGGTAGCGTAATGGCATCGGCACCGATTAAACCGCACCTCATTACCTGTACGGGGTCCTTTATCGCTGCTGCAAGTATTTTTGTTTTAACTCCATAGTTATTGAACATGGTTCTTATTATATCAACGGTTTTTACCCCGTCAGCACCGGTATCATCAATATTACTTATATATGGTGCCACATATTCAGCATTATTTTTTGCAGCTATCAATGCCTGTAATGAATTAAATATTACGGTTGCCGTTGTTTTTATATTTTTATCCGTTAATGTTTTCATTGCCCTTATTCCACTGTATGTAACAGGTATTTTTACTATTACATTCATGCCCACTGAATGTATTTTTATTGCCTGTTTAATTATATCATCGTAATTATTGGATGTTACCTGTATATGCACCTCACCGTTAACTATTTTTGTTATATCCGATATAACTCTTTCCGTATCGGACCCTTTTAGAACCTCATTTGCTAAAAGCTCTGGATTTGTTGTAACACCATCTATAAAACCATAATCTATAATTTCCTTTATCTCATTTATATCTGCACTATCAAGAAATAACTTCATTACAATCACTATTATATACCATTTTTATATATAATTATATTGATATTTTATTTATATTAGAATAATTTTTAATACCTGCTATTATTCAGATGTAAAAAATTTAGGAAAAAATTAATATATAGTTTATAATAACTACATTGTATGTCTGTTGAAAGCATGAGGGATGTTAAGGTAATTACAGAGAAAAACATAAAGGATATGTACGGGGACGACATAGAAAATTTTACAGTTGGCAGCATAGTACATAATAGTGATGAATATGATGTTTCAACGGAATTTGATTACAATGGTTATAACTATACTGTTTATTTAAGCATTAATAATGATGGTGAAATAATAAAATTTAATGAAGTAAGTAAAATAAAAAAGTCATAGAATTCTTTCGTGATGTAATATTTTTCTTCCCAGTATTGAATATATTATTCCTGCAATTAGCCATGTTGAGAATGTATATAATGCAACTATAACGGAATAATTTATGCTTATAAAACTTCCATAGAAAACAAATGCTAATACCAGAGATGTATATATTATTTATATAAATATTTTTTGACGGAAAACGTTAAAAATTACAATGTTATAATAACAAATTTTTATAAATAATATATTTTAATTTGAAATTGGGTGTTAATTATTTTTATATAATCTTTAAACAAGTAATTTATAGTTTAAAATATTACAGTTACTTAAAATTATATCAATAAAAATTAATGTATGGTTTTATAAAAAATAAAAAATTATTTACGCCGTTACGGGTTTATACATGCCCATCTCATAGTCATGTGCTACTGTGTAGTTATAATTGGATAGTAAATAATTATACATATCTCTATTTGCTGTACTTAATGCGTGTGCAATTGTTGAATAGTTTTGTGAGTGCCCACTTGTTATTAATGATGTCCATGCATTATCCATAAATATCTGCCATTGTGAAATCCATGGTACCGGGTCCCTTATAAAGACACCTGAACTTATAGCCTTTATTGATACATTAAGCACAGAGTTACTTCCAGATACTGCAGAGGTATTCATTCCTACTGTTTTTAAATTGACTGAACCTGGCCACTGGTAATCCATCATTGAGTATTTGTTAGCTGCTAAACCTTTGTATGTTGCCCAATATGATGTTTTGTATTCAGGTGTAAAGTATTTGCTTAGATTGTATATATAATACATTGCCTGTATATCATGTGTATCATTAAACACAACAGGGTTGCCACCATACTGGACAAACCACTGGTATAGTTCTGTAGGTGTGCTTGCTCCGCCGTGTCCCTGGAAGTTTATCATTCCCCTGCCATACTTCTTATCTAATGCTTTTGCATCATTATAAAGTGCTGTATAATTTTGTGGTTCATGTGTTACTCCTATAGAGTTTAGTGCTGTCATATCTACCCATACCAGTGGTGTGTTTATTATCTGTGTTATAAACGGTATAGCATGAAATATGGATAGCTCAGTCTGTGCCAGGTTTGTTACAGATTGAATCACGTTTGTTGGTACTACCTGTTTGTAGTCCGTCATATTAGCAAGGTATGATGCCCCCTGATACTGTCCATAGGCAAGTATACCAACATCAAGGTTATCTATACTCATTACAATTGGTGCTGTTTTACCTGCGTTTATATTAGCTTCTACATTGGTCACTATGTTTGTAGCAGATTCATCAGTAGCGCTAATTTGTATATTAGGATATTTACTTTCAAAATTTGAAATAAGCTTTTCTGTGGTTTTGTAATCTGCTGATCCTATGCTTGTGAAATATGTTATATGAACTGTTGCATTTGAGGATGAGTATATTGATGGAACACCCGTTACATTATGTGTACTTATTGGTATAAAACCTGTAGCCTGCTCACATGTAAACTGCACTTCTGGTGAAAGCATATACGCCACAAACTGATTCTCTGCACTAACCTGGCTTGGAGTAAGACCTGCAGTATTTGCTTCAGCTATTACACAACCACCCAGCAAATGTTCAGAATTGGCTGGTCCAGCTGGCCCCGGATAAACTGCCAGCGACTGCTGTTTTACAGGTTTGGGTGCTAGATGAGGGTATTCTACTGCAATTACAACTCCTATAACTACCACGGCAACAACTATGGCCAAAATTTTCTTTGTAGTGCCACTGCCTGGTTTTTTTTCTTCCTCCGTATTTTTCATAGAGGATATATTTAAATATTGTATATAAAACTTCCTACGTTAACAATAAGTTATACTATTTATATTAATATTATATTAGTTAATAGTTTATGTATAAACATTAATTAATAAATAAGTCTATATAAGAGTCTACATAGCATTCTACAAATTTAAGGAAAAATTAATGTGAAATTACAAATGTTTATATATATCAGTTAAATTAATAAACAATGTTTAAAAACCATACTAACTATAAATATATATTATTTGTATTGCCTGCATTGGTATACGTTGCTGCCTTATCATTTTTTCCTGCAGCATCTGTAGTTTTTCTTAGCTTTAAAACGCCAAAGGGTGCATACTCCTTAGGCAATTATTACGCTATAAAGGGCGGTTTGCTTAAGTCAACGTTTGATACTGTTATAGTAAGCTTTGGTGCCCTATTGATACAGCTTTTTTTTGCGATTTTGATAGCCAATATATTAATAAAATCACTTAAGGGCAATAAACTATTTTCTACTATATTTATAATCCCATATGGAATTTCAACGGTTGTGTCTGCATTCATATTCTCATTAATATTCTCCGCCGTTGGTGGTTTTGCTAATTCTACCCTGCATTCACTTGGTTTGCTTCATTTATTTGGAATAGCCGGCGTGAACTGGTACGCAACCCAGTACACTTCGATGGGGATTGTAATGTTTGCTGATTTCTGGAAAAATACACCATTAATTGCCCTAATTTTATTAGGAGGCCTATCAAGCATTGACCCTGCAATGATGGAGGCAGCAAGCGTTGACGGAGCCGGTTCATTCAGAAGGTTTATACATATAGTACTGCCAAATTTAGCACCATATATTGCAATAGCGTTGTTAATAAGAGGTGTCAGCGAATTTAATATATTCGCATTGCCACTGGTGTTAATAGGTTATCATCCCTCATTAATAAACACACTGGTTTATGAGTACTTCACCTCAATATCTTCTGTGGATTACTCATATGCAGCTGCAACTATACTTCTTTTAATAATTGTTGCCTTTGCTGTTCTGGTAATAAAATTAGGAGGTGCATCAAATTATGAAAAACAGTAATATCCTATCATATATCCTCGCCATTATTTTAGCGATAATATTTATATATCCACTATATATTTTAATCCTTATAGCATTTGAGCCGGTAAGTCTAACATTTGACAGATTATACCCATATCAGCTACCGTTTGATTTTACACTTGTAAATTTTGAATCGTCCATAAAAGATCTATCATTGATTACACCTGTATTAAGGAGTGTGGTGGTTGCATTTATAGTTGCTATACTGGCTATAGTGCTTTCCACTTCAGCAGGGTATGGATTAAATAAAATATCATCAAAATTTTCCAATAAAATTATTGTATTGATGTTCTTTGCAAACATGCTTCCGGCTATAGTTATTGCCATACCAATATCTGTTTACTTTATAAAATTAGGATTGTATGATAATGTTTTTGGAATAGCACTGGCCCAGGAACTCGTTGTATTGCCAATATCTACATTCATAATGTTAGGAGGGTTCAGGGCATTGCCTGTGGATATTGAAAATCAGACAAACATAGATGGAGCAAATCTATTATCATCGTTCAGGTATGTTCTTGTACCATTGATAAGAGTGCCGTTAATCATAACATTTTTGCTTGCGTGGATGACATCGTGGGATGAATTTACATACGCTATAATAATTTCACCACTTGCCCCAACATTTCCGGTAAGCCTTTATGACTATGTGAGTAGGGGCGACCCATTTATTTCATCAAGTTTTGCCCTATTAGTAACAATACCGGTGATAGTAATTGTGGTGTTTTTACAGAAATATCTTAAAGGGGAATATTTAACAGGAGGAATGAAAGCATGACGTATAAAATGGAATTAATTAATTTAAAAAAATCATATAACAGTGTAAAGGTATTAAAAAACCTTAATTTAAATGTAAATGAGGGAGAGTTTTTAGTAATATTAGGTCCATCAGGAGAGGGAAAATCAACACTTTTGCGTACAATTGTGGGTATAGAACAACTAGACGGAGGAAAGGTCATGGTTGATGGAAAGGATGTAACAAACAGACCACCCAATAAAAAGAATATAGCAATGGTGTTCCAGAATTATGCACTGTATCCAAACATGACTGTGTATGAAAATATTGCTTTTCCATTAAAAATGGCAGGAATGAACAAAACCGAAATAAAAACTAAGGTTAATGATGTTGCAAAGTTATTAAAAATTGAAGATGTACTGGACAAAAATGCTACAAGATTAAGTGGTGGACAGAAGCAGAGAGTTGCAATAGCAAGGGCACTGGTAAGGAAACCGGCATTATTTCTCCTTGATGAGCCTTTAAGTAATTTGGATGCAAGGGTAAGATATACCTCCAGGCAGGAATTGAAAAGACTGCAGAAGGAATTAAATTATACATTTATTTATGTAACACATGATCAGCTTGAGGCTTCAAATCTTGCGGATAGGGTTGCTGTACTGCATGATGGTGTCATTGAGCAGATAGGCACATATAATGATCTGTATGAAAAACCTGCTACAAAATGGGTTGGAGATTTCATCGGGGCGTATCCTATGAATTTTATCGATGGCAATGTTCTTAATTATCCCGATAAAATAATAGGTTTTAGATCAGTATGGACGACAAATGGAGACACTATAAAGGCTAAAATAAACCTTATTGAAAATTCAGAGGGGAACTATTATGTCCACTGCACTTCTGGTGAAAGTAATATCGTTATAAAAACAAAAGATCAGTATTCTGTTGGTGATGATATATCCTTTGACCTGACAAGATTTAATATATACAACAATGGTGTACTTGAAGATGTAAAATTAACCGAATATTACAAAAGTGAACCTTCATAAAAATTATTATCCATTATACTTAAAAATAATCCAACTGTCCACGCCTGGAGCTCACACGGTTTAATAAGAAGGTCATTATAGCATATCATATTATTATTTTTATCCACAGAATAATATTCATATGGTTCTTTCAGGGAAGTTGCTGCTTTTAATAAGCTTAACCTCAATTTTTCAGCTTCGATAATAAAACCTGATTTTTTTAGCCCCTCCAGTATTATCCAGTTATCATTTGGCCATATGCATCCGGATTGATATTTTAATGGGTTAAATATATCATCACCTGTTGAAACTGTCCTTATCCCATAGGGTGTCAGCATATTTTTATCAAATAATTTATCAACGATAGCCCTCTTTCTATCTATATCAATAATATCTGTTATTAATAGATGCCCCGGTGCAGATGTTATGTTTTTCAGTATATTTATTTCACCATTAAATATAGAAATAGCGGGAGAATAGTATTTAACGTCATCAATCCAGAAATATTTATCAATATTATTTTTCAGGTGGATAATTTTATCATTTATCTTTTTGTATAGATTATTATCAGGAAATGTTTCATTAAACAGTTTTAAGGCCTCATAGGCATATCCCTGAATCTCAATGAGTGCAACATCCCCGGATAATTTACCATACAAATCCCATGAACCGTCCATCCATCCCATTGATGCCAGTTTCCCATTTATCTCTATGGTATTGTATGTAACAAAATCTGTATTCTCTAATTTTTTCAGGATCCATGTTACTGACCTTTTAACTGCTCCTTTAAGGGAGTCTAGATTAGTTTTATAATTTCTCCTTATAAACATAAGTGCAGAAATGATAAAAAGTGGAGTGCTATCAATAGATAAGAATAGTGGTTCATTTAATCTAACCCATGATTCCTTGTGTGGCTCCTCCAGGTACGTCCTTGAATTAGAAAGTTCATGGAGAATTTTGCCGGGTTCTTCCCCTGTTTCTGCATCATATTTATTGCCCTGGTATTTGCTTAATATGCCCAGAGAATTCTTTAAAAAATCCGGGTATAAATATAACAATTGCAACGAGGATATCAGTGAATCCCTGCCAAACAGTTCCATAAATCTCGGGGAGCCGGCATAAATATAACCATCATCTGACCTGAGTTTTTCTAACCCATCTAATAATTTTATTTTTGTTTTTTCCAGTTCTTTTTCCACATTTTATATATATATTTTCAATATTTAAATGTCCTGTATTGCTAGGTTATGATTTCCGTTAATAATGTTAACATCCATCTTTGGAAGTTATCGTCTCACAGAACTGTGGGATGCTTAAACTCCGTGGGTATAACCCTATACCCTCTATCCCGTTAGCAAAAGCGTCAGGGACTGCTTTTTTTATTATATTATATGATGCATTTAGATCTGCATGTATTAGAGTGCCACTGCCTGATCTGAATATTCCTCGCCTCGTTCTTTTACCAGTATAGCTATCATGGTGTTCTATACTTTCATTATCAAGGAAAGAACATTTGCTTGTGTGTGATTCCTCCTGCATGATCACATTAATTCCATTTTCCTCTGCTTTGTATTTTATCTGGTTTATCAGTACATTGAATGGAAGCTCCACAAAGTTCTGGTTGTTCCTTCTGCCCATACCTGTAGATTGCTTCCACCCATCGTTATGGCCTATTACAATTGTATCAATATTCATTGATTTTGCATATTCCACTATGGATTTGCTGATCTCATGCATTATCTCTTTTATTCTCCTGTTTCTTTTTGTTATAAGGCGTTTTAATCTTTCTGTCATCTTTCTTTTATCTCCCTGCAGGTCATTTATAGATCTTAGTCTTCCATTCTCCTTATTATAGAACTGGTTTATAGACTTCAGCAATCCTGCCCTTACAGCAATTCCATCCTCTGAAATGTTGTTTCCAATGGTTACAAGATTCCTTACACCTATATCTATTCCAAGGATCCTATCAGGCCTTAGAGCTATGATATCATTTATCTCCTTTTTATATACTACTTCCACTTCATATCCAGTACCTTCAGGTACTATTCTTACTTCCCTCAAATCTATATTTTCTAACCCTGTTTTAACCTCCATATTAATGAGCTTCGGGAACTTTAATATTCCATCATTAATGCTGCACTGCTGGTTTGTGAATACAAGTATATGTTCACCATCTTTTTCCTTGTAATGCGGCAATCCTGACCTTCCTAAAAACTTATCAGGGTCTTTCCTCCATTCCTTTATTGCTTTAAAGAAGGACTTCCATGATTTGTCCAGTAATTTTAGAATGCCCTGTGAGGTCTGTGCCGGCAATGATTTATATTCTTCAGAATCTTTCAGTATATTATTAAGTTCCCCATATCTTGTCCATCTTCTGGTTGCAAAGAACTCCTGCCTGATTATATAGTTTGCCTTATTATAAAGGTTCTTTGAAAAATGTGCAGATTTACTGAGGTTATCATCTCCATTAATCCAGATCTGTTCTGTTAACCTTCATAGCCAACCTCAATTGAATGATTCTTTCTTTTAGAATACATCTTCATGGAATATGAATGAAGCATTGAAACTATATCATCAAACACCTCTTTGGAATCGAGCTCGGTATTGCCTATCTCTGAGATTATAATAATCTCAGTGCCAAACTTCTGAAATAAATATTTAAACAGTTCAAAACCTGTTCTGGTTAACCTGTCTCTGTATGTTATTACAACCTTTTCAACCCTGTAATTAATGATTTCATCAAGCATCTCAAAGAAGCCTTTCCTCTTCTCGAATGAGATGCCAGATGCTATATCCGGGTATATTGCATTGATTGTGTAACCGTTCATGAAACACCACTGCTTCAACTGCTCAATCTGGTTTTCTAAATCATTTTTCTGCTTTGATGTTGATACCCGTGCATAGATAACAGTCCTGCGTTTCACATCCCTGTTTAGGAGTTTGTAAACATCCCCATCATTGTAATCATAATATCCACTGGGCAATACTCTATACCGGATCTTCCCGTTGTGTGCATAGACGTGGAGTGTCTTTCTTGTTATTTGGAGAAGATTAAGAACTTCTTTTGCTTTCATTGTTAATACTTTAATAATACACTACTAAATATAGTTATCTATTTTTAGCATAATATATCCATATGGCGTCAAAATACTTTTAGATCTTATCCCCGATTTTAATACCGTTCGAGTCTTGGTGATGCTATAATTCTGCGGTTAATCATCTATTCCTGATATGAGGACATGGTGTGTAAATACTGGTGTATACTATACATCATGTATGTCATTCACAATAACAATCAGGAGATGGGGGAATACCTATTACCATGGGATGATTTGATTTAATTAAAACCTAAAAGTGTTTTGACGCCATATATATCCCAATTATTCTTTATTGCACATAAAATAATACTGAAAGCATTATTATATCCTACTGTTTATTTGACAATGCCCGGTTTCCCGATTTTTTTCAGTTTATCATTCAATTTTACAACAGCCCTTATTACACCTAAATGTGTAATTGCTTGGGGAAAATTGCCTAACATGTCATGTGTACTTAAATCTATTTCCTCCGAGAATAGCATTAAATGGTTTGATAGATCTAAAATTGATTCTAATGTATTCTTTGCATCCTTTATTCTATTCATTTTTATTAAATCCTCTATATACCAGAATGATAATAATAGAAATGCATTGTCACTGCCCTTTATGCCATCATCCTCATTATACCTTTTAAACAGGCAGTTATCATGCATTAAAACCTCTGCTATTTTATTTATAGTGCCCTTTACCCGGTAATCATTTACAGGCAGGAAATCCATTAATGGCAATATTAACAGTGATGCATCAATAGTTGTTGAACCGTAATACTGGGTAAATGAATTTATATCACTGTTGTATCCATTTTTCAGTACATCATCTTTTATTTCATTTTCTATATTTTTCCATTCTGCATATGGTGCTGAATAACCCAGTTTTCTGCCCATTGCTATTGCGTGGTGGAAGGCCTCCCATGATATAAGTTTTGAATAAACATACTGTTCTGGCTCTGTACGGAATTCCCATATTGAAGAATCTGGATATTTCCATAGTAACTTCAATGAATTTAAAATATCTATAATAAAATCCCATAACTGTATTGTTACCATACCACCACCCAAACTGAACCGGTAAATGGCATTGATTATTGAACCGTACTGATCCAGTTGTAACTGATTAGCCGCCTTATTACCCATTCTTACAGGACCTGAATCCATGTATCCAGAATAATCAATTATTTTTTCATCTATAGTATCTGAATCGTCAATGGAATAAATTGTTTTTAATTTTTTATCCTTATTGATTTTGTTCATTAAATCATATAAAAATTTTGTTGCCTCATCATCTAATCCTATTAATGATAATGCCTCTATTACATATGCGGTATCCCTTGCCCATGTAAATCTGTAATCCCAGTTGCGTTCACCACCTATGGACTCTGGCAGGCTTGATGTGGGTGCAGCAACCATCATGCCGGTTGGATCATAGAATAATCCCTTTAATGTCAATGCGGACCTAAGTATATATTTGTGGTATAATCCATGGTAATCTATGCTATTTGACCAGTTTTTCCAGTAATCCCTTGCCTCCTCCAATCTTTCATATGATTTATATTCATCAACACGGTTCAGATGATTTATACCTGTTGATATAACCACCCATTGATATGATCCCTTCTTTAATTCTATATCATTATTGTAAACCATAACTTTATTTTTATATAATTTAAAATGTGTTGATATTCCTATGCTTGTTTCTGATCCGTGGAATAAATATCCATTTTTGCTTTTTTCTATTTCCGGAGTTTCTTTGCCATAGTTGAATGATGGTTTAAAATACAATTTTAATTTCACATCATCTACTGCCTCGACAAATCTATGTATTTCCGGGAAATTTATTGTGCTAAACTTTGATGTTGGAAGAAAATCCGTTAATCTTAAAATTATATTGCCGCCCTTTATAAATTCTGTAATTAATATATTTGTAAACTCCTCATAATATTGATTAACTTCTGTATCACATACAGGCTTTAAAATAAAATAACCACCCTTCCTGTAATCCAGGATGGAGTCAAACATGGGATCTGAATTAAAGTCCGGGAGACATGCCCAGTCAATAGTGCCATCACTCCCTATTAGAGCAGATGTCCTGTTATTGAAAATTATCCCGTGATTCTCTATCTTAATGTAATTATCCTTTACAACTTCTGGAAATCTTATGACGTTACTGACGGCAACCATTATACGTTAATTAAAAGCTGTATTAATATCTTTTTGTTGCATAGAAATATAATAGTGAAATGCAGGTTATTAATCATTGCTAAACTTTATAAAGATAGTAACTGGGTTACAGATACATAATTGAAATTACACTACAAATATTAATTGCAGTAGAAAATTATTTAAGTTATCCGCATAAATTTTTATAATATTAAAGTATTTGACAGAATGAAGCCAGAGATAAAAATCATGTCAGGGCATGATTATAAAAAGGTTACAATAAATAATGATAGGCCACTGATAAATTTTGATGATGCTAATTTAGAGGAAAATAATCAGAATACGGATTTGGATATTAATTATAATGAGGAAAATCAGTATATAATAATAAAGAAAAAATTGAAACAGGACGAAAAGATTATCGGACTGGGAGAAAAAGCCTCTGATATATTGAAAAACAGGCATAGTTTCACAATGTATAATTCAGATCCCGTGGGTTATAAAAGACATGATGACCCGTTATATTTATCGATACCATTTTTAATTTCTGTTTCCGAAAATATAAAGGGCATATTTATAAATTCAACATCAAGGATAGATATCGATATAGGGATAGAGGAATATGATAAATTAACAGTAAAAATATATAATAAATCATCAACCGTGTATATTTTTGAACCTGATAATTTTGATGACTTATACAGATATTATACCGGCTTAACCGGGAAAACCTTTATGCCCCCTTTATGGGCACTTGGACACCAGATATCAAGGTATAGTTATTATCCGGAGGATGAAGTTTATAATGTAATAGATAATTATAAAAAATATACAGATATTTCTGCTATATATCTGGATATAGATTACATGGATAAATTTAAAATATTTACATTTGACAGGAACAAATTTCCTGATAATAAAAGGTTACTGGATAATTTACATAAAAGAGATGTAAAACTGGTAACAATAATTGACCCGGGAGTTAAACTGGATCAGAATTATAGTGTGTTTAAAAATGGTATAGGCCATTATGTGGAAAATAATAATGATGAAATATACACATCAAAATTGTGGCCGGGAAATTCTGCAATGCCAGATTTTTTCAATGAAGAAGCGTATAACTGGTGGAAAGTAGAAATCAAAAATTTTATAAATAACACAGATGGCATATGGCTTGATATGAATGAGCCAGCATTATTCAACGAATTTAAAACTATTGACCCTGAAGCATTGCATAATATAAATGGCAGTAAAGTAAAACATAAGTATCTGCACAATGCATATGCATATTTTGAGGTAAAAGCTACATATGAGGCAATCAGTGAAGAAAAAAACGATACATTCATAGTATCAAGATCCGGTTATGCTGGAATTCAGAAATATGCCGCAATATGGACAGGAGATAATACATCAGGTGAGGATGATCTAAAATTACAGATTTCCATGGTAATATCCTTAAACTTATCCGGAATAAGCGTGTGTGGATGTGATTTAGGTGGATTTGTAGGGCAATCGTCACCGGAATTAATATCAAAATATTATAAAATGGCATTATTATTTCCCTTTTATAGAAATCATAAGGATATGTATTCAAATGACCAGGAATTATATAAATTACCTGAATTATACAGAAATGAAATAATTGATTCTATAAACAAAAGATATGGTTTAATTGATTATATTTACTCAGTAATATACGAATCGCATTTGTATGGCTTCCCCGTTGTTAAACCATTATTTTACTATGATCATACGGATATGGATGCATATTATATAAATGATGAATATATTTTGGGTAGTTTACTGTATGCCCCCCAGATCTATGGAAAAGATAGGAAACTATATATTCCCTCCGGGAAATGGCTAAATATAAATGATTTCTCTGTGATTTCTGGCAGTAAATATATTACAACCGATGAAAAGTATCCACTATATCTTAAAAATAATTCGATGCTAATTATAAACAACAAATTAATTGTTTTTGGCAAATCAGAGTTAATAATGTACAGGGATAATAAGGAAATAAAAATAGAATTTGATGGAAAAAATATAAACAGCAACTATCCATTGGATTATGAAATTATTTTCTTTTAAAACCATTATTAATTTGTGATATCCTTAACTATTTCTATTTTAACGTTTTTTATCATTTAACGTCATTACGGGTTGATATCCACTTATTGTATTTTTAGCTGGTCTCTATAATATGGCATAAAAATGTTATAGTTAAATTTTTATAAAATATTAAGATGCTTGTCTATGAATTTTAATAAAAGAAGAACATTCATGTTCATATTAACTATAATAATACTATTCATTTTAATTTTTTCAATTTTTCACATATATCAGAGAAAACTGGATGCTGAAAATAAAAGCATTACAATAACAAACTTAGAACTTGGAGAAGTAGGCGTTAACAATTATACAAATTATACTAAAATAATTATGCCACACAGTATAATAAGTAATTCAGAATTCAATGTAACATTATATTTCAGATCAAACATTACTGTAAAATATATATATGTTACAACAACAGGATTTTCAGTTTTACACTGGGGATATAGCTATAAAAACTATAGTGCATCAGGTGGTCCCCAAAAAAATTTTTCAGGTACCTATAAACCCTATGCAATCAGTAATTTTTTTAATACAGCAAATAAAAATGAAAGTGCGTTAAATGTTTCTATAAAATCACCAGATTATAAATATAATGGAATTGTGGCTATACATTTAGTTGGAAATGTACCATCAAATGTTATTTATTAATGTTTGTACCGTTTTCATCGAAAATGTTCCAATTTTCCATATTAGTAAAAACTTTTAGGGGTTTTCCGATATCAATGTCAGTGCCATTAATATATGTTATAATTTTTATTTCCTTCTTAGACTGGGTCTCTCCAATTATAAGAGAGTGTGAACCTAACAATTCTATAGTTTTTGGGATTACTGTACCCTCTATATCATCCTGGTTTTCTTTTTTTATGTAAATATCTTCTGGTCTTATACCCACCGTTATTTTTTTATGCTCATTCTCCATTTTAAAGATAAAGGGTGAATCGTCAGATTTATATGTCCCGTTATTGCCCGTATATGAAAACATGTTTATTTCAGGATCCCCCAGGAAACTCGCTATATAATCATTATGTGGGTGCCTGTATATATCTATTGGTCTCCCTACCTGTTCTATAACACCATTATGCAAAATGCCCATATGATCTGCCAACGACATTGCTTCTAACTGGTCATGGGTAACATATATAAACGTTTTTCCTAAATTTTTATGCATTAATTTTAATTCATTCCTTATTTTAGACCGTATGTTTGCATCAAGGTTACTTAAGGGCTCATCAAGCAAAAATATTTTAGGGTTTCTCACAAGAGACCTGGCAAGTGCTACCCTTTGGGCCTGACCACCAGATAGTTCTTTTGGGTATCTGTCCAGCAATGGGATAATATCTAATTTTTGTGCCACCTCCTTAACTATCTCCGGAATTCTTTCCTTTCTATAGTTTAACATCTTAAGTGGAAAGGCTATATTTTTGTAAACTGTCATATGAGGATATAATGCATAATTCTGGAATACCATTGAAACGCCTCTTTCTATTGGACCCTGGTTATTCACAACAGAACCATCAAATAAAATTTCACCCCCATCTATAGTATCAAGACCGGATATAATATCCAGCGTCGTTGATTTACCTGCTCCACTAGCTCCAAGCAAAACAAAAAACTCCTCATCATTTACATGAAGACTTAAATCCTTTAACACATTAACTTTACCGAAATTTTTGACAACTTTTTTTAATTCAACACTGGCCATTTTTTTTCACCCTTTTATACCGCCTGATAATGCTTTTATCATATATTTCTGAGAAAACATGTAAAGTATTATTGCGGGTATTGTATATATTATAGAGAATGCTGCAAGTTCATTGTATCTTACATTAAACGTACCAAAAAAACTGTAAATTTCTACAGCTATTGGCAGTAGATGGTTTGAAGATAAGAGAATGAATGGTACATAGAAATTGCCCCAGTTAACGACGAAATTTAATATGATTAATACTGATACAATAGGTAATGCAAGAGGCAAAAAAACATAAAACAATGATTTTATACTTGAAGCACCATCCATAAACGCTGCTCTTTCTATACTCTGTGGTATTTGATCAAATGAATTCTTAAGGATCCATATATCTATTGGTACGTTTAATACACCTAAAAATAATATGTCACCAATAAGAGTATTATATAATGAAATTTTTATATAGAATATATATTCTGGTATTAATAATGAAAATACGGGGAAACCCGTTAGAAATAAAATACTTAATAGCAAATAAAGTCTTAATTTAAATTTTTTTCTTGAAAAAATATATGCTGGACCTATAGAAAACATTACTGATATGAGAGTACCACCGAATGATTGTATTAAACCCTCATAAATTGAATTAATAAATTCATGGTTGGTTAAAACCTTGTAAAAGGGTGCCAGTGTAAAATGTGATGGTATAACAAAGCCAAGATCACTAACCGGACTAAAACTTTCAACTATCAACCATATAAATGGCACGATAAATATTGCAGCCAGTAACGTTAAAACTGTATATGTTAATATTTTAGTTATTTTCATTTATTCCACCTTTATAAATCTTAAATAGATAGTAGATAATACTATAGCTATTAATATTATTATCACACCAATGGCATTTGCAAAACCCAATGAAAACAAAGAAAAAGCGGTATGATATTGATATATTGTCAATAAATTTGTAGAACCTGCCGGACCACCGGCAGTTAAAACGTATATTAATGTAAATGTGCCTAAAGTAAATAGCGTAATCAATAAAAGATCAGTTATAATACTCTTCTTTAAAAGTGGAAATATTATAGCAAAAAATCTTGTAAAGGGTTTAGTGCCATCCATATATGATGCCTTAATAATACTGGGATTAATATTTTGAATGCCACCCAGGAATATTAGAATAGAAAAACCAAGGCCAATCCATATATTTGCAAGCATTATTGAATATATTGCTGTTTTTGTAGATAAAAAATTAATTGATTTAAAACCAAATGAACTTAAGAAAAAATTTATTGTGCCCGTAGGGATATAACTTAATGTACTGTACCACATTATACCGGCAGTAACCTGGGGTGTTGCCCACGCAATCAATATTATTGTTGTAACAATTAATTTGAAATATTTTTGTGTAATTGTTAGTAAATATGCAATAATTGAGCCCAAGAACATCTGGCCAAATATAGCAGACACTAAAAGAAATAATAGTGTAATGTACAGCGAGTTTTGAAAACCATGGCTTTTAAATAAATCTACATAGTTGCTAAATCCTATATAAGTGTAATGGCTAATATCATATAATGATATGTTGGTAAATGAATATTTAAATGATAGATATATTGGATAAATAAAAAATATAATCAAATAAATAAATGTTGGTATTAAAATTAAAAATATGGCATTTTTTTTGAAATTAAGCTTTCTATTTATCGCAGTTTGCATAACATTTCACCAAAATATGTAATTATAAGTAAAAATAGACGTGTCAGTAAAATATCCGTAGAAGAAAGTTTGTATATTTTTGTTGCTCTGATAATTGGAGTATGCTGGTGATGGCTGTATACTGGGCGAGCTACCGGACATCTTTTGCACATGACTTGCACCAAAACTGCTTACAAGGGTAGAATCGTATGCACTTAATGCACTTGATACGCTTTCATGTCCAGAAACCACATCACTCATTGCTGTTTGTAATGCAGATGATACGGTTGGGTATCCTGAAACTGGAGGCCTGTAGCTACCATATTTTAATAGCTTAGCATAAAATGTGTCCAAATATGAAGCCCCGGGCACAAGCTTTGAGAAGCCGGGATTATTGACTGCGCTTTTTGCGGTTGGCAGACCACCTGCTAATCCATTGTGTGGTTCATTTACTAAAATCTGATTTGATGTGTTATCTAATGCCATCATAAAGGACGCAACCAGAGGTTTTTCCGACGTGGGTATGTTATTATACATAGCCCATCCCCAGCCACCTACCATTGTGTTAAATCCATTTCCGCCACCGTTTATGGTGGGTATTTTTGCTACGCCTATATATTTGCTGAAATTGTTTATGGGGTTTTGGGCACCTGGTGCCCATTGATAGCCATACATCCAGCTTCCGTCTATGCCTATTGCCAATTTTCCTTTTTGCATATATTGTCCAACGGTTACATAGGGTGTGCTACTTAAGGCTGAAGTGGCATATTTCTTTGAAAATGCTGTTTTGTAGAAATGTAATGTTTCATTTAATCCGGGATTATTTCCATACCATTTATGATTTGTGAAGTTATAAAGACCGTGCCCTGTTCCATATAAAAGCCCCTCAAATCCGGTGAATGAAGAGGCTTCATCTGCTCTTACACCCTCATAAATATTCAGTGGAGTAACACCAGCAAGTGTTGATGTTGAATTTACTTTCTGTGCGGCATTCATAATCTGTGTCCAATTTGTTGGCTGCCATGTTGTATTACCGGAAGATAGAACACCAGCCTTCTGAAGTAAACTTATGTTATAATAGATTAAAGTATCAGTAACCGTAGCTGGCAGGCCATAATGTGTTCCATTTACTGTCATTTGACCTAGAGCAGAAGAGTATGTATTAGAAAAGAAACTGGAATTAACATATGAGTTTAATGGGGCTAATATACCCTCATGCTGATATGTCGCCGTGTAGAACATATCTTCTAACATGACCGATGGGGCAGTAGATTTTGAAGATGTTAAAAGGTCCAATTTGGTATAATAATTTCCTTCGCTACTTGCTCCAAACGGACCGATAAATTTAATTTTTACGTTTGGGTGGGCCGCTTGCCAACTTTTTGTGGCATTATTAACGAAATTTTCCCATGTAGATGATGAACTATAATATGTAGGAGCAGCAATTGAGATTGTTTCTGTTGATGATTTGTGTATAGTAGAATAGTAATATACTACACCTCCTCCAACAATTGCGGCTATCATAATAACAATAACTATATAAGTCAATAACTTACTTTTTGGTTTTATATCAGGATTGTTTTCCATGTTCCATTGTATTAGATTGTATTATTTAAAATGTTTGTAGCTAGACACACTTTATTATTCATAATTTCGTAATTATTTATACTATTATTGAAATGTACTGCAAAAAATATACTATATTATACTATATTGTTGATATTTTCATTATGCATTATACCATTTTAGAATATTTAAAGCTTAATATTTATGATTTCTTAAAAATAGTCTTAATATTAATGAGTGAATTATAATTTTTAGCATTAAAATTCAATAAAAAGTTTATTATAGAAAATAATAATTATAATACTCCTAATAGGACTGATGGGGGTTTACCATTGCCAGCAAACTGGATTTAAACTGGAAAAAATAGACTATTATACTGTATACTTATTGCATTATTATATTATGCATGAAAAATATTTACGAAATGGTATATTAGTTATAGATTCTAAAAATATTTTTATATTAATATGCAATAAAACGACTTATGAATTATAAAAAATTTGGGGATAGTGGTTTATCCGTATCATCTCTCTGTTTTGGCACATGGCATTTTCCGGTTTTACAGCACGGAAAAATTCCATACTGGGTAGATAAGGAACTTTCCATAAAGATCATAAGGAAGGCATATGACCTGGGTATAAATTTCTTTGATACTGCAAACGTATACAATGGCTCCATATACCCGGAAAATGCTGGCCTTTCAGAACGCATACTTGGAGAGGCCATAAACGGTTATAACAGAGAATCAATTGTCATATCAACAAAGTTTATGGGCAGGATGGAAAAATTTCCGAATGCATCAGGGCTATCAAAGAAGTATTTGATGTGGCAAATTAACGAATCCCTTAAGAGGATGAATTTAGATTATGTGGACATACTTCATATGCACCGCCCTGATCCTGAAACTCCTATTGAGGAATCGTTAAATGCATTTAAGATAATAAATGACCAGGGAAAGGCACTGTACTTCGGTGAAAGCTATTTTCATCCAGATGATGTAAAGGATATCGTTATGCTTTCAAAATCTATGGGGATAAAAATGCTATCCATGCAGGAACCATATAACTTATTAGAAAGGGAAATAGAACCGGAAAAATTTGCCATATCACGGAATTATGGAATGAGCATAATGGCATATATACCTATAGCCCAGGGAGTTTTAACGGATAAATATTTAAATGGGGCACCAGAACTTTCACGGGCATCCTTTGTTTCTGAGATAAAAGAGAGATATCTTACCGAGGGCAACATACCAATTTTAAATGCACTGAATGAATATGCAAAAAACAAGGGAGTTACGCTTTCTCAAATGTCTCTGGCATGGATGATTAAAAAAGCGGAAATAGAAAAAGTTTCAATTATACCTGTAATAGGTGCAACAAAGATTGAGCACCTTGAAGATAATATAGCGGCACTGGATATAAAGATGAACGAGAACGATATCCACGAGATTGAGGTGATCGCATCAGAATTCAGGATTAATTGGGATTCACCATATGATAGAATTAAGCACAGTATTTCCTAAATATTTTAGTATGTATATTCCTATTGCATTATAACGTTCAATAGCAGCACCTATAATTCCTCCGGGTTTAAGTTATATTAAGGGATACTATTTAGGACGCCAAATGCAGCATGTGTTGCAATGGACGATGATGTTAAAGGTACAATAAATCCAGGTAAATATGCAGACTTAGTTGTTTTATCAAATGATCCAATTACCATCCCCTGTAATTCAATAAAAAACCTTGAGGTGGAAATGACTATAATAGGTGGTGAAATTGTTTATCAGAGGGGTAAATAGGTTAACATATTATGCTTGCAACACAATGTTTTATGGCATATTTTAAAATGCTATAAAGATGATAAGCTATATCGTTTTATGTTATTTTAAGTGCCTGTTTCATAGGTGAGTTACGTATTTCATAGATTGGGGGTTAACATAGGCAACACGGGATATAATGAATAGTTTTAAGTAATTTAAAAAATTATATATTTATGAAAAGCGATTTAGAGCCGGTAATATTTAGAAAAATATATGAAATAATATCGTTAAGCATTATAGATATAAAAAATATAAATGAAATTCAATCTGAAAATGGCCTTATAAGTATACCATACAAAACTATCCAGGCACCGGATAAAATCAAAACATTCTCCTTTGGAGTTAATTTGGATAAACTGGATCACAATTTTAAATATCTATTGTCTGCAGATATATCTGGAAACGCAGAAATCATAATTGATGGCATACCAGATCAAGCTATAGACGCTGGCCATAATTATACTATGTTTGATAACCCTGCAAACAAGTTTATACTAAATATAGGAACAAGGGAATTATTCGGAAGACATGCATGGTCACTGGAAATTAATTCTATATGCATACTTACAATAAATTATAATCTATTTAAGGTTGGCATGGAATTATTGCAGTTATATAATTTTGTAACTACATTGGAAATGAAATCAAAAAATAAAATTTTAAATTATATGTTTAGCGTCCTATCCGGAGTTTTTGAATCTCCAAATATGAAACAGTTCATTGGGCTAAATTGTATAATGGGCAATGAAAAGGACAAACCTGAATCTGTCGATTTTTTATCTGACGTATACGGGTATCCAATTTTAAATAACGACATTGACGACTTTAAGATGAAAAATATAGATTCTAACAAATATAATAAAATTTTTAATTACATTAATAATATCATAAACCTTAATGTGGCATCTAAAATAGACAGTACAGACAATAAAATATTTATTTTCGGCCATTGTCATATTGATGTGGCATGGCTATGGCCCTATTCAGAGACCACTAGAAAAATTGAAAGATCATTTTTAAACGTTCTAAAACTTTATAATATGGGTTTTAATTTTACATTTGCACAAAGTACTGCATTATACTATCATGAAATAGGAAAAAACAATATTAAAATTTTTAATAAGATAAAGGAATTAATTAAGGAAAATAAATGGATACCCGTAGGTGGTATGTGGGTAGAATCTGATACCAATCTTGTTAGAGGAGAATCATTAGCACGCCAGTTGCTATATGGTCAGAAATATTTCATGGAAAATTTTGGAAAATATGTTAAAATTGGATGGCTACCAGATTCTTTTGGATTCTCTGGTCAACTGCCACAGTTATTTATTAAATCCGGTATTGAATCATTTGTAACGCATAAACCTATGTGGAACGATACAACAGAATTTCCATTTCATTGCTTCCAATGGACTGGAATAGACGGTACATCAATTATTACAAATATAGTCAATTCTACATATAATGGCGACTTAAATTTTAATTCTATAATAAATTCATGGAAAATATTTAAAAATAAGGATCTTCCAATGACATATCTTTATGGCTATGGTGATGGCGGTGGTGGACCAAACATAGAGATGATGATCAAACTTGATGCTATTAAAAAGGTTAAATTTTTACCTAAAATTATCAGTACATTTACTGAAGAAATGTATATAAACAATTTATTAAAATTAAAAAATAAAATGCCAGTATACAACGGTGAAATTTATCTCGAAAATCATCGTGGAGTTTATACTACTAATTTTGAAATAAAAAAATATGTGGCCATGTTAGAAGATAAAATCAACATGCTGGACTTTATAGATTCAATTAACTACATTTCCGCACCGTCTACCTATAAGAAAAAAAATATGCAGGATTTATGGTACACACTTTTAAAAGCCGAGTTTCATGATATATTACCCGGTTCTGCATATCTTTATGCCTATGCTGAAATGTACAAAGAATTAGAGGATTTAAATAAAAAATTGGATAATATTATAGATTTGTCAGTAAAATGCCTTACAAATAATAAAAATATAAAATACGGTGTAATTGGCATAAACACTAGCCAGTATGATTTCAATGGATATATTGAGATTCCAGAAATATATGGGAATTTGCTTAAAGGCCTATCAGTTAATGCAGGAAATAGAAAATTTATAAAGTGTTCTATACCTGGCTTTGGATTCTTAAATATTAAGGAAGATGCTAAAAATGGAATTAACGATGAAAACAAAGTAGAAATAAATTATATAAATAAACAGTATGAGATAAATAATGGACTAATAAAATTAAATATAAGTTTAGATGGCAGCATGTCATTCTTCTATTCTAATAAAAAAATTATTAAAAAAGGCAATTTAATTAGAATATATAATGACCTACCTGCAAATTTTGATGCGTGGAACATAAACAAAGCAAACATAGCTAAAGATAACTATATGGAATGTAAAAGGACTGAAATTAAAATAATATCTAAAAACATAATTGGGATAATAGAGATTAAAAAAATATTTGATGACAATTCTATTATTTTGCAGAACATTATAATAAAACCAGATTCTGATATAATAGAATTTGAAAATAAGATTAAATTAAATAATAGGGAAAAACTTGTTAAGGTACTGTTTTGGCCAGATTTTAATGCGGAATTTATTAAAAGGGAAATACCGTTTGGCAATATATCCACAAAGTTAGATAGGCAAAATGAAAAAACACATTTTGAGTTCCCTGCGTTGAGATGGGTGGATTATAACAATAATGAGCGTGGTTTTTCAATAATATCAAGAGAATCACACGGTTATAGTTTTATAAATAAAAGGCTGGGTATCAGTATTGCCAAGCTTCCAGTATACCCAAATCCATTTTCTGATAGATATGAATTTAAGGAAAAATTTTATGTTTGTTTGCATAATGCCGGTGAGTTTAATATATATAAAAATGCTAATTTTATATTTAATAGAATAGAGATGTATCATAACGAAAATTCAAATGGAAAAAACATTACAGGAAAATTTATGGATTTAATGGAACTTGAAAATAACAGAATAATACTTGAAAGCCTAAAAAAATCAGAAAATGAAAATGGAATTATAGCAAGGCTCTATAATTCTTCAGATAAAATAGCATATTCTGAGATAAAGAATAATAATACAAAAATTTATGAGACAGATATATTAGAAGATAAACAAAAAGCCATAACTGATAATAAAATTCAGTTTAACCCATTTGAAATAAAAACACTGTTTTTAAAAATGAACTTAAAAAATTAGTTTGTTTTTGTAATTTATCGATAAATTTCAGTAATTTTAATTACTTTTTATTTATATAACTTTTTTCTACCATGAAAAACCTGTTATGCCTCTTGCTCTTTTTCCGATATTTCTTCCAGGGATTTTTTTTCTACCCTTGCCTGTGGTTTAAGCATAAAAAGCAACACGCATGCAACTGCAATAAGCATTATAGATTCGACAAGGTACATACCACCTACACCAACAGAAATAAGTAAAACTGGAAGTATAATTGACGTCAAAATAAAACCCAATCTCCATGCAGAGGTTTGAAGTCCAGAAGTTAAGCTTCTTAAAAATGTTGGGAAAAGTTCAGACGCAATACTAACCAGTGGGACCTCTGAAAGTGATATCCATGAGCTTAATAGCAATATAATTAATAATAAATCTCCCACAGAATGGAAGAAGATTATAAGAATATAACCTATTATGGTAGGAATAAGGCCTAATAAAATTGTATTTATCCTCCCGATTTTGTCCGTAATAAACGCAGCCAAAACAGTTAAAGGTATATATGGTGCAAACAGTACCGCCTCGTATAGAAGTGAGGTAACCGGCCCCACGTAAAAGACATAAAAAAATTTGTGATAAACAGAGACCCATTTAAGATAAGGGAATTAATAAATGACTGGTTTATATCAACGTTTAACAGAAATAGGGATATAATAAACATTTCCATGATAAGTGGTGTTGAATCTGCATGTTTTGATTTAATGGGTAAACATTATGGTTCCACAATTTACAATCTATTAGGTGGGCCCGTGTGGAATAAAATCATGGTATATGCCAATGGCTGGTATACAAATATAAACGATATAGAGGATTGGGCTAAAGAGGCAAAAAAGGTTGTGAATAAAGGTTATAAGGCATTAAAATTTGATCCTTTTGGTGCCGGGTCCGGATTTTTAGACTATGATGAATATAAAAAGTCAATGGAAATAATAAGAACAGTGCATGATACTGTGGGAGATAAAACGGAAATGCTAATAGAGGGGCATGGCAGATTCAACAGGTCTATGGCAATGAAAATAGGTAATGAACTTGATAAATATGATAATATCGGATGGTTTGAGGAACCGGTTATCCCGGAAGATATCGAAGGATTGTCAATACTATCACACAATTTAAAAACTCCAGTAGCCGCAGGTGAAAGATTAATAACATTCTATGATTTTACAGAACCGTTTAAAAAAGGTTCTATCAGTATAGCGCAGCCAGATTTAATAAATACCGGCGGTATAATTGAAATGTTAAAAATAGGTGCTATGGCTGGGGCAAATAATATAGCAATGGCACCGCACCAGGCTGAGGGACCTTTGAACACATTCACAACATTAAATGTCGATGCCCTATTAAATAATTTAAAAATACAGGAAATGTTTGATGAATTTGCATTCCCCGAATGGGTAAATGATATTGTTGATAAAAAACCCGAAGTGCACAATGGTTATGTAAAATTACCGGATAAGCCGGGTATAGGCATAAACCTGAAAAATAAAATAGATGATTATACCGCCAGTGAAAATGATAATGATTTTAATTTATTCTCCAGTGGTTGGGAAAAAAGGGGATTTAAATAGATTATAATTTATGGCACGTAGAAAGTTATATATCTATTATGTTATCATGATTGCTTTATGGAAGCAATAACTGTTAAACCCCCGGATGTTGGAATAACTTTCAAGCGCGTAAATTACAGGAAAAATGGAGTTAAGATAAATATTTTAGAAAATGGAATATGTGGAACAGACAGGGAGATTGTAAATGGTGAATTAAATTCTGCAGCCCTACCGTATAAATATAATTATCTTATTTTAGGACACGAAGCTATAGGAACAGTAATGGAAGACCATGTTATATTTAAAAAGGGAGACATAGTAATGCCGGTAAACAGAAGAGGATGTGGAAAATGCCTAAACTGTTTAAATGGCAGGCCAGATTACTGTGAAACGGGAAATTTTATTGAGGCGGGAATAAAAGGGATGCAGGGCTTTATGAGCGAATATATCTATGACGATGAAAAGTATCTGATTAAGGTACCCGGTGATATAAAGGACATGGCTATACTGGCACAGCCATTATCGGATCTGGAAAAATCCCTGGAGGAAATAATAAATATACAGAAAAGGATGATATGGACATGCAATGACAATACTTTTCACTGCCGCAGGGCACTTGTGATAGGAACAGGTACAATAGGAATACTATTTTCATTATTATTAAAAAACCACGGTTTCGATGTTACAATAGCAAATAGGAGATATGCCAGTGAAAATGAACTGAAAATATTTAATCTTGCAAATATAAGGTATTATAATTCCATGAACGGTTACAGCTTTGATGAAAATACATTTGATTTAATTATAGAGGCATCTGGATCCAATGCAAATGTAATATCCGAAACAATAGGCTTTATAAAAAACAACGGGATATTCGGTTTATTCGGCTTTATTAAAAAGGGAGACCTTACATTAAGCAGCTATATACTTCAAAATATTGTTTATAAATCAATTGTAATAGCCGGTTTAATTAACGGCCAGAAACCACATTTTGAAATGGCAATGAACCATTTAATACAGTGGAAACATTTATTTCCTGGAATAGAAAAATTATTAATAACAGACTCAATAAAAATTGATGATGAAAATAGAATAAAGGATGCATTAACACGAAAATCCAGTGGTGAAATTAAAACAAAGATAGTATGGGATTAATTTAAGCTATTTTTATAAACTGTTAATACAGCTTTTAGGTCCCTCAATGCCAGTTTAGGATTAAATGGAACATCTGTATTATTTTCCACACTGTTTTTGAATTCTTCTATTTCTTTACTGTAAACATCATATTTTTCAATATTCATTTTCTTTCCATTCATTATTAAATCTCCATAAACAGTTCTTATTTTATCGTCGACATTCCATGATGTCCTTGATTTGCAATCCTCGTATATTGATCCTTTATTTCCTATAATTTCAAATGCCGGTACTTCCGGTGGATTTGCATAGGACCATGAATAGAAAAATAAGCCAATAATCCCATTTTTAAACTTAAATAATGCAGATGTATTGTCCTCACCTTCTATTATAGAGCCTGAATGATTGCTGGAGCTGTATATATCTGAATATTCTCCGCCAAAATTCAGTAATGTATCTATAAAATGTATACCGCCATCTATCAATGATCCTCCGCCCATATATTTTTGATTCTGCCTCCACCCTTCATGTGTAAAAAATCTCTGGTCCCTTACCAGTACTGTCTTTACATTGCCTATTTCATTATTTTTTATTAATTCCATTGCTTTTCTTACAGAAGGATCAAAGAAATACTGATCAGATACCATAAACTTTACACCGTATTTCTCTGATGCCTTTATCATCTCTTCGGCATCTTCTACCGTTGTTGCTATTGGTTTCTCTATTATTACATTGTTCTTGTTTTCCATGGCCTTTATTGCCATTTCCCTGTGCAGATAATGTGGAACGGTTAAATCAACAATATCAAAATGATCCTTTAAGGCAGTATTATAATCATCATAAACCTTTTTTATATCAAATTTTGCCATTACATCATTTATAACATCCTTATTCCTTTCAACTATGCTTATTTCCATGTCCTTTATTGCAGATAAATGCATTTTACCGAAACCTTTTACACCAACCACAAGAATTTTCATGATTAATATATTGTTTAATGATTATTTATTTTTATGTATTTTACATAAAAAACCATGGACGAAATAAGAAAGAATGTAAAAAGTGTAAACCCATATACAGCAAGCTTTTCACCTATATAATATCCGTAAGTAGACATTGCCTCTATATAAAAATCCGAAAAAAAACCTATAACAATTGATAATAATGCAAATATGAGAAATAAAAAACTTAATGTTAATGTATAATTTTTTTCAAACGAATAATTTTCATAGTTTAAAGGGCGTTTTATAAATTTTTCATTAAATAAATAATATATTAAAATAATCCACAGTGTGGAAACAAACATCAAAAAACGGGATATTGAAAAATATGGAAGACCACCATTAGCTAACATGAGTATTTCTATAATAAAAAAGAATATAAACCATGCAATGGATAATATTGATATGAGGATTTTATATGCATAATTTTCCATGGGAGTTAAATATGGGTAACTATATAAATTATTATATGCCTTAATTATTTCCCTGTACTGTTATTAAAACTACACCCATAAATATAAACGCACATATAAATAAATTTAAATTAATATTATTATTAACTTTTTATGATATATGAATTTGAGAACAGGATACCGGAAATTAGTGAAAAAGCCTATGTTTTTGATAATGCAACGGTAATAGGAAAGGTAACCATAAAGGACAACACCTGGATAGGGGCAGGTGCAGTTTTACGTGGGGATTACGGTGAAATCATAGTTGATGAATACTCCGCAATAGAGGATAACTGTGTAATTCATGCAAGGCCTGGAGAAACAACTTACATCGGAAAACATGTAACTGTTGGCCATTTATCAGTAATCCATACAGGAAGAATTAATGATTATGCTGTAATAGGAATGAACTCAACGGTTTCCGATTTTGCTGTGGTGGGTACATGGTCTGCAATAGGAGAAGGTGCCGTTGTAAAAAATAATGATGAAATACCGGACGAATCAATAGCGGTTGGCATACCTGCAAAAGTTATAGGCAAAATAAATGATAATTATAAAAAATTATGGACTGATTATAAAAATAATTATAATACATTCTGCACAAGGTATAAAAATAATTTAAAAATTATAAAAAAATAAATTTTATTTTAAAAGAAATTTCCATAGCGGTAATATGTCAATATCACCACGATTCTCAGTATCGTATGTTATCATTAAAGGTCTATCAATATTTTTATATTTTTTAATAAATAATTTTAATTGCTTTAATTCCCTGCCAGATTTTTTAACCTCAACTGGTTTTATCATATTTCCGTTTATTAATATAAAATCAATTTCATAGTTATTCCGGTAAAAATAATCGGTTTTTGTTTTCATTAAAACCAGATTTTCCATTATATATGGCAGTAATTCATTAAATTTGTCTGATAATGCAAATATAATATTTGGGGTAATAGCATAACATTTCTTCAATTTCCTCATTGATATTGAAATATTTTCCCTGTAATTATAAATAATTTTAATTAAAAAACTATACTCAAGGTACTCAAAGTAATTTGATACTGTCCTCTGGTCCCTGCCAAAATTTTCCGAAATTGCCTTAAAATTTAGCATCATTCCCGGTTTATTCGCTATTAGATTTATCAATGACCTTAATAAACTTAAATCATTTACATTAAATTCTTCTGTAATATCCTTATAAATTATTCTTTCAACTACAGTTTCCTTTATATATTTCCTTGCATAACTATCATCCCGGTTTGATGCAAGCTCCGGAAATGATCCATATTTGATATAAATATCCAGCATAGGCATTATCTCATTTTTATACAGATCCGGGTTCTCATTTATTTTCTTAACGCTAAAATTATTTAATTCAAGGAATTCGATAAAACTTAATGGTTCAATATAAAAGTCAATTACTCTTCCGGCAAGGCTTTCATTAGATCTTTTTCTTAATGATATTGATGCAGACCCTGATAGTATAAATTTTATATTTGGATATAAATCATAATAGACCTTTATTTTATTTTCAAAATTTTTAATTTTTTGAACCTCATCCAGAAATATATATATCCTATCATCAATGCTGTTAAACGTTTTATTTAAAACGTTATTCTGATATGTTTCAAGCACGTCATTTAATTCATAATCTGTTTCATCAAATGAAAAATATAATATATATTTGCTGTTTACATCCTTTAATAGTCTATTAATTAACTGGTACATTAATGTAGTTTTGCCCATTCTTCTTAACCCATATAATAAAATTATCAACCTGTTATTAATATATTTATCAATTTCATCGTAGACCTTCCTTTTATAATCCTTTAACAGTATAGGCCGTACATCACCGCTGATCCACCAGCCATTAAATTTCTCAAGGTTCGATAAATCCATATCTATGTATTTATATATAATATATAAACAATTACATTATGATGTAATTAAATCATGAAAATAATAACATCATGTTGTAATTATTTTATTAGTTTTTCTTCTGGGTTTCCCCTACATTCATAATTCAGGATTGTGTAGAGGCATCTTAAAAATAATTATTGAAATATGATTATTTATATTTATTGAAGAAATCTATAGTTTCCTTATATTGCTGTATCATATGTTCCTTTTCGGTAAATCCATGGCCTTCCCGGGGATATAATAATAATCTAACATTTTTATTATTTTCCTTTAAAAACCTGTAGAATTCATAGTACTGTCCTACAGGAACATATGGGTCTTCTATTCCATGCATCAGTAATACTGGCGTTTTAACATCATGTTTCATCCTTATTGCAGAGAATTTATCATATTTATTAAAATTATACGGGTTTTCATCCATATGTATTCTATCCCAGTTAGATAAATTTGATACACCGTGGAAGCTTACCCAATCAGATATGCCGTATAATGAAACACTTGCCTTAAAAATGTCTATTTTCATTATTGCCAGGGCGGAAATATAACCACCGTAAGACCCCCCGGTTATATAAATCCTATCAGTCTTTATTATTTTATTCTCATACAGGTATTTTATGCCCATAATTATATCATCAAAATCTTTTCCACCTAAATCCCCCAGATTTGATTCTGCATATTGTCTTCCCCTGCCAATACTTCCACGGTAATTTGGCAAAAATACCGAGAAACCTGATCCGAGATACATTGTTGTTCTATCAATAAAAGCAGGATATGAAAATGATGTTGGCCCTCCATGAATGTAAACAACCAGTGGATCCTCAGGATTCTGTGATCTGAAAAAGCCATAAATTTCCTTATTATCTACAGATTTCCACTGAATTAATTCATTTTTATATGGTTTTAGATCCTTTAATTTGCCATTTATATTTGATTTTTTAATGCCACTGTTCAATAAAATTACTTCAGCTATTTCATTTTCATTGGAATATGAAAATACAAATTTATTTCCGTGCATTGAAAACTGTGGTGAAACTACAGGGTATACTATTCCTGAGCCCCCCCATATTATTTTGTTACTGCCTAAATTCTTTATTCTAAATTCTGCCATTTGGTTTTCCAGAACGTAGATATCATCACTGTAAAATTCTATGTGTGAATATGTACTACCGGAATTTTCGGTTAAATTTTTTATATTATTGTTATCAATTAGTATTACATCTCCTGAAATAACACCGCGATCGCTCATAATAGACTCTAAAAAAGCTATTTTGTTTTTATATGCCCTTAATTTTCCAATCTGCCTGAATTTGGGGTCATAGATCTCTTTTATACTTCCATCTAGGGCTATTTTTGATAATTTTGATTTATACCAGCAGCTCTCCTGCGGACAATTCGATGTTAATGCATATATATTATCATCATAGTTGTCGAATTCAAAAATGCTGATACCTTTAGTTATTTTTTTAATTCCATTTTTAAAATCTAATAAATATAATTCATTAAGCAAATCACTTTCCTCAAAGAAATACGCATCATCCTCTTTTTCATTATTATTTAATGCTGCTGAAAATAATATATTATCCTTTAACCATTTTGCTTCATCGATTTTGCCATCAAATTTTACTGTAAATTTATTACTGCCATCTATTATATTTATTAAATTATCCTCAACATATAATAATCTGCCATCATGAGAGTAATTTACTGATCCTAATCCATGGCCCTCTATTCTGTTTTTTAGATTTAAATTCAGATCATAAATATAAATATATTTTTTATAATTTTTATTTTTATATTCTTTATATGAATCAGAAACCAAGGCTGCTATTTCCGCACCTGAATTATTTATAATTACATTTTCTATATTTTTAAATTTTAACAAATCATCAACTGTATGATCTTTCATAATTTAATAATACAAAAATATTATTAAAATTTTATATTTTTATAATTTCTGCAAAAGTCCTGGTATGTCATCTGGATAGTCCGCAACCTTTATTCCTGCATCTTTAAATGCGTTTATTTTTGATTCTGCAGTTCCGACACCTTTTTCTATTATCGCGCCCGCATGTCCCATTCTTTTTCCAGGTGGCGCACTTCTTCCAGTTATATAGCCTACAACAGGCTTTTTCACATATTTTTTAATATATGCCGCAGCCTTTTCTTCCTCGCCCCCACCGATTTCTCCAACAAGGACTATCTGTTTTGTCTGCTCATCCTCATTATATATTTTTATTATATCCGAAAAGGTTGTCCCTATTATTGGATCTCCACCAAGGCCCACCACAGTGGTTTCACCGAAACCGGAATCTGTAACGGCTTTAACTATTTCATATGTTAATGTACCGCTTCTTGAGGCTATAGCAACATTCCCCTTTTTAAATATATGATTGGGCATTATCCCTATTTTTGATTCGTTCACAACTGTAATTCCCGGACTGTTTGGGCCAATTAACATAACATTTTTTCTCCTTGCCTGGTGTGCTATTTCCATTGTATCATGCACAGGTACATGTTCTGTTAATATGTATATTAATTTTATGCCGTTGTCTATTGCCTCTAAGGCTGCATCCTTTACATACGGTGCAGGTACGGAAATCATTGATGCATATGGTTCATAACCCAAAGTTTCACTGACTGTATTAAACACCTTAACATGATTTATTTCCGTGTTTCCCTTTCCTGGAGAAACTCCAGCAACAACCTTAGTACCAAATTTGATCATTTCACCGGAATGGAAGGCACCTTGATGGCCTGTTATTCCCTGGACTATTACATTTGTATTTTTATTTATTATAACCATTTAATTCACCTCATAAATTTTTGATATTGCCTTTATTGCATCATTCATGTCCGGAAAGGCCTTTATTCCATTATTTAATAGTATTTTTCGACCCTCTTCCTCGTGGATGCCACTTAACCTTACTATTATATTCTGTTTAATGTTGAATTTATTTTTTGATGACACTATTCCGTTTGCCACTGTATCTGCCTTTGTAACACCACCGAATATATTTACAAATATTATTTCTGGTTTGGCCTTCAAAACAAAGGAAAATGCATCCTCAACAATCTCTATATCGTCAGTACCGCCTAAATCAAGGAAATTTCTTGGCTTCAATTTGTGTAATGTTAGGGCATCCAGTGTAGCCATTGTTAATCCGGCACCATTCGCTATTACGCCAATGTTGCCACCCATCTCTATAAATGTAAAACTTTTATTTGCCGCCTCATTTTCTAATTCAGTTTTATCTGTATCCTTTATCTTATACTCATCATGCCTGAACAGTGAATTATCATCGATAATTACCTTTGAATCACCGGCTATTATATTATTATCATTATCTATAATCAGGGGGTTTATTTCCATTAACATGGCATCCTCATTTACAAATGCGTTATACAATGACCTTAAAAGGCTGGAGAACTGTTTTTTATTCTCTACTGATAGATAAGCCAGTGCCTCCCTCGCAATATAATCTGAATAGCCTATTAACGGGTCTATGTATATCTTATATATTTTATCTTCAGGAACACTTTCAATATCCATGCCACCTTCGCTGGACATTATTATTATTGGTTCCTTTGAGGATCTGTCCAGGGTTATGCTTAGATATATTTCCTTTTTAATGTTTATCATCCTTTCTATCAATAATTTATTTACAGTTAAATTATTTATTTTTGAACTTAATAATTCCTTCGAATAATTAACTAATTCATCATTGCTTTTAGCGAACTTAATGCCACCGGCTTTTCCCCTTTTGCCTGATAAAATCTGTGATTTTATTGCAACTGGCTCCTCATATTTCTTCAGTTCATTTACATTATCAATTACATAGCCACCGGGTACCGGTATACCATATTTCTTAAAGATTTCCTTACCCATATATTCGTATAAATTCATAGTTACCGTTATATTATTATTCTAATATATTTAATATTATTTTTCAGGTGAAAAGTTATAAAATCGATGTTGACGAAATAGAAGGAAAATATGAATCAATAAACCTTTTCCAGTTAATTATAATTTATTCTTTCATAAAATTAAATATTTGTTATTATCCACGGTTTTTATACAGCAAAAATAAAAATATTGAATAATTATTGTATATGATAATTTAAATATAAAATAGGTATTATTGAATATGATTTATAGATACTTAGGCAATTCAGGATTTAAATGCTCTGCAATAGGTATGGGCACATATTATGATATGAACTGGATATTCAAAACGTATTTTGGAATTTATTCGAAAAAGGATACAAAAATAGAGGCAATAAAAACCGGGATAGAAAATGGCATAAATTTAATTGATACTGCAGAATTATATAATACTGAAAAGATCATTGGAGAAGCAATAAAGGATTTTAAAAGGGATAATCTGTTTATAGCAACAAAGGTATTTCCAACACATTTATCACCACATTCACTGGAAAAAGCACTTAACAGAAGTTTAAAAAAATTAAATACGGGGTATGTTGATTTATATCAGATCCATTTTCCGAGCCCGTTTGTTGATCTTAAAAAAACATTTAAAACAATGGAAAAGCTTATGGATGAGGGAAAAATAAATAATATAGGTGTCAGTAATTTTTCCTTAAAAATGATAAAAGATTCAAATAATATTCTATCAAAACATAGATTAACATCTGTTCAGTTGAATTATAACATATTTCACAGGAATATAGAAAATAATGGCATAATGAAATATTGCAGGGAAAATAATATAGCTGTACTGCCATATTTTCCATTGAGCCATGGGGAGGTTACAAAGGATGATTATAATAAATATTTCGATGAGATACGTAAAGATATTAAGGATATACCCAATGCCAATATTGCACTGTCATATTTAATCAGTAAAAATGATAATGTCTTTGCTATACCCAGGGCTTCAAATAAAGAGCATGTTTTACAGAATATAAAGTATTCTGATATTATTTTGAATGACCGTCAATTAAAAATTATTGATAGCATTAAATCTTAAAATAAGTATATATAAATGTATTTGATACTATAATTGACTGAAATGATAATAACATTAATATCATTCAAGGATGGCAGGCTTGTGGAATCAGTGCCATCGGATGTGATGGAAAAAGAGGATATTAAAATGTCACTGGCATATGCTTTTTTATATAATTATACCGTGAACGTTTATTCCGATAATAAAAAATTCGATAATGTAAAACTATTATCCATAAAATATAATGAGAAGGGCAATCTATTCTTTTCTGGAATTTACAGCGATAATGATAATATCATAAAGAAAAGTTTTTCATGGAGAGAGATACACTACATTGATGTAAACATCGAAAGGGAGCCTGAAAAATCCATTTACTAAATTTTATAAAATTGCTATTAGCACTGCACCTGTTACGGATAATAATATTCCAGAATACTGCATTGATGTCAATTTTTCATGGAAAATAAATTTACCTGTTAATGCCAGTGTTACCGGCAGTAATGCTATCATTGAACCTGCAATTATTATTATGCCATCCTGTATTGACAGGGCATATAATACATTTCCTGCTCCATCGAGCAATCCCGCTATTATGGATGAAAATATTAATGCTGATGCTATTTTTGCACCCCTAACATTTTCTATTTTTATCCTCGACCTTATTCTCCTTAATATTGATGGGAAATTAAATAATAAAAGTACAGAGAAAAAGCCCATTATTCTTGCTAATAATAATGGTACAGGTGATGCATGCAGTGATAATATTGCAAATGTTAATGGAATATAATATACGCCCCAGATTATATTTGCTGCTGCAGCTATTATTAAAATTTTATTTACCCTAAACCCCTTTCTAACCGTTGCCAGTATTGACCCAAAAATTATTAGCAATATTCCAGGCAATGCAAATGATGTTACATTTTCCTTTAAAACAAATAAACCGAATACGATTACAACTATCTGCTGTATATTTATTGTTACACCTGCATTTCCAAGGTTTTCTGATTTTAATGATTTATAGAAAAGTATGTAGCCCAGGCCTAATAGAATACCAGAAATTGATGATAAAAGCAGTATAGATGGTGATACGCCATGTACTGGATTAATCATAATGCCTATCATCATGGGGATTATTCCTGCACCAACCACTATCATGGATACATCGTTTGTATTTATTTTTGATGCCAGATTCTTTATCATTGAATTTGAAATCGTCCATATAATTAACGTAATCGCCGGTATAAATATAATATCATATATCATATTAAAGTGAATCCGGAAATAATTTAATGGATATATACTTTTTAATTTTATAATAAGTATATATCTGTATAAAATAAGTTATGGCAAGAGAAATAATATAAATTAAAAGTATTATTCTAACAAAAATATTTTAATGAAAATTTATAATATATAAATATATCTACAGGAAATTATCAAAAAAAAATATCATTATTAATCTGAGTATGATCTTCTATTTCTTCTGTGATTGTCTGGACCTGAGTTTTTCCCGGTATTTCTTCTATAGTTCCCATGATTGCCATTTCTATAGCTTTCGCTTCTGTGGCCCCTGTTATCTCTACCATTAAAATCTCTTCTTCTATCATTACCGTTTTTACTTTTATTATTTTCCTCTCTATTAAACCGGGTTATTAATTCGCCATAATTTATATCTGTATATTTTTCCTCAAGATTTACATCGATTTTTTCCAGTTTGACCTTTCTCCTCTGTAATGATGATATTATATTTCCCTGATCCTCAGCAAAAATGGTCATTGCTCTTCCATCCCTTCCCATTCTGCCTGATCTACCTACCCTGTGGGTATATGTTTCAATGGTTTCCGGTGCATCAAAGTTTATTATGTCCGTTATTCCAGGTATATCCAGCCCCCTGGCAGCAACATTCGTTGCCACAAGTAGCCCGGAATCAATATTTCTAAAATTGCCTATTGATCTTTCACGTGAATTCTGTTTCATGCCACCATGGATTAAGATGCTGTTAAATCCTGATTTGTAAAGTATGTTATTTAACAGGTCTCCTGACCTCTGGGTTTTTACAAATATTATAGCTTTTTTTGATTTGTACGTATTTATATATGATAATAATGTTGAAAATTTATTAAATTTTTCAGTATAAGTATATAAATGCCTTATTGTTGACGGTATGGACTCTTCTTCACCGGCACTTATAAACTCCGGATTTTCCATAAACTTTTTTGCTATGTTCATTATTTCCCTTGGTATTGTTGCCGACAGTATTACTGACTGCTTTTTTACCGGAATTTTTATAATTTTTTTAATATCATCGATAAATCCCATATCAAACATCAGATCGGCTTCATCGAGAACCAAAAATTTGACATTTGTAATATCTAAATATCCCTGATTAATTAAATCCAGCAATCTTCCTGGAGTTCCTATAACAATATCAGATGAGGGTATTTCCCTTATCTGGTTTGATATTGAAGCACCACCATATACTGTAATGGATTTTAATTTTGATAATTTACCCATTCTTACTGCAACCCTGTGGGTCTGTAATGCAAGTTCTCTTGTTGGTAACACAATTAATGCCTTTACATATTTCCCTTTAACATTCTCTATGGAATTCATTAAAGGTATCATATATGCACCAGTTTTACCTGAACCGGTTTTTGATTTTATAATAACATCCTTTGATTCCATAATTACAGGAATTGCTTTTTCCTGTATTTCCGTTGTTTCTTTAAAATTCATTAAATTTAAAGATTTTTTCATATTTTCTGATATGTTCATATTTTCGAAAGTTGACAAATTTAACACTGCTACTGTATATTATATTAAAATATATACTTATGTTATTCCAGACTATCCATACTATACATTGATTTTTATTTCAAATCCAGTGCAAGTATAAAATTTATTGAACATATGCATATAAATACTGTTGCTGATGCCCTTTTTGAATTTTTAAACTATCAATAAATGAGGTTGATATAATTATAAATTCAGATAAAAATTATGAATATGCCCCCCTGAAGGAATGCAGTGATTTTGAAACGTATTAAAATTTATAGATAATCGTTTCTGTTTGCGATATTTTCAGGTTTGCCGTTTAAATAATTTTTAACATTATTAAATGCCATTATTAATGGTATTTCCATATAATTATTTGCCATGCCTGCTATATGGGGTGTTATAGTAACATTGTCAGGTATTTTGTCCCTTATTTCCGGTTCATTCCACCATACATCCGTAAGAAAGAATTTATTTTTATTTTGATTTAAATAATTTAGCATGTCATCATGGTTTACTATTTCTGACCTGCCAACGTTTACTATTGTATTTCCCTTAATTTTATTTAAACTATTTTTATTGATAAAATTTACCGTGTATTTATTTAGCGGTAATGTTATTACAATTATATCTGAATTTTCATAGATATAATCCGGATCTTCTGTAAAATAATCCAGATTTCTGTCCTTTTTACTGGTTCTGCCGAAACCGTATGTTTTCATATTAAATGCCTTTGCTAATCTTACCACCTCTGAACCTATGCCACCATAACCCAGAATTCCTACGGACATGCCATATAATGAACCAGTAAATTCCCTTTTATAAATATTATTTTTTATTTCACTATCGAATTTGCATATTTTTTTAAGATGCGATAATATAAGTGCAAAAACGTGCTCCGCAACAGGTACTGAGTATGCATCAGCATTGCTGCATATTATAATTTTACCATCTATTTTGCTAAAATCAATATGGTCCACGCCAGCGGATAAACTCTGCATAAATACAGTTTTTTTACCGGGTACCGGAATGCCTGCAAATACCACAATTTCAGCATTTTTATCAAATCCCTCAACTATATCAACATTTACAATGTTTTTTAATTTTTCCAGAATATTGTTATCAATATTTTTTATCCTGCCTTCCATCTGTAAAGATATCTTCATATGACATAATAAAATAATGTGTGAAATATTTTTCTATATAGTCGATATATGATAATCTATAACGGTAATAATAAAAAAATGTTGATATTTATTATATTCATTACAAAAATAAATAAAAATGCTATATTTCATCATTTTAAAAATATAACTAAATCGGCAATTGCTAAAATTAAAATACAATAATATACGTAAAGTTTTAATAATAATATTAAATATAATTTGCATGATAATGAAAGATTCTGAAAGAACAGAATATTTCAATGAAAAAGCTATAGAAATATCAAAAAAGTACAAGGGTAAAATAAGAACGGTGCCAGAGGTTCCTATACATAGTTTAGATGATTTTTCAATGCTTTATACACCCGGCATTGCAGCGGTTTCAAAAAAGATATATGCAGATAAGGATCTGGTTTTTGAGTTAACCGGGAAATGGAACTCTGTTGCAATACTAACAGATGGTACCAGGGTTCTGGGAATAGGCAATGTTGGTCCTGAGGCCGCAATACCCGTAATGGAAGGAAAGGCATTATTATTCAACTATTTAGGTGGTGTAAATGCAATACCTATACCGTTAAATGTAAAAAATAATGATGAATTTATAACAGCGGCAAAAGCTATATCACCGTTCTTTGGTGGTTATAATTTAGAGGATATAGAATCACCAAGATGCTTCTTCTTACTGGAAAAATTACAGAAGTCTATGGATATACCAGTATGGCATGATGACCAGTTGGGAACTGCCTCAATAACACTGGCAGGTATAATAAATTCATTAAGGCTCGTAAATAAGAAAAAGGAGGATGTTAAAATCGTTTTTAACGGTGCAGGTGCAGCGAATATGGCAGCAATATATTTATTTGAGGCTGCCGGTTTCAATAAAAAAAACATGATTGTAATAGACTCAAAGGGAATAATAGAACCTGAAAGGCCGGATATAGATGCATTAATGCTGAACAATCCATGGAAATATAAAATAGCCCTTGATACCAATGAAGAGAGAATAAAAGGGGATATTGGGAATGCATTTAAGGGTGCTGATATAATAATATCTGCATCAAAATCAGAACCGGGCACAATAAAAAAAGACTGGGTTAGATCAATGAATAATGATTCTATAGTTTTTGCTTTAGCTAATCCACTGCCAGAAATCTGGCCGGATGATGCAAAAGAATCGGGAGCGAAAATTGTTGCAACCGGTAGGAGCGATTTCCCGAATCAGATAAATAACAGTATGGTTTTTCCCGGAGTTTTTCGTGGTGTCCTGGATGCAAGATCTAAAGGCGTAAACTTTGGTATAATGGTTGCGGCATCATATGGCATAGCCGATTATGTAAAGGATATGTCATATGACCATATAGTCCCATCAATGTCAGATCTTGACCTGTTTCCAGAGGTTGCATCCATAGTTGCAAGGAAAACGGTTGAATCAAATCTGGCAAGAAAAATTGATACAAAAGCCGGGTTTTATAGAACTGCTACAGAAATAATAAGTTCAAATAGAAATGTATATAATAAGCTTTTTGATAAATAAAGGGTGTTGTAATGACAGATATAAGGTTAATGGAAAAAAAAGATATTAATGATGTTATGGATGAGTTATTAAGGTTGAAAAGATTGAATTCTGAATTTGATTTTGCATTAAAGGTATCGTCCGGCAATGAAACTGAAATAGCAAATAAGTTAAATAAAATGATAGATAACAGGGAAGACCATATTATACTGGTGGCCGAGGACGGCAAGAAAATTGTGGGTATATTAATATCCGATGTAATATTCAGAATTTATTACGACCCGAAATATGAGGTAAGAATAAGGGAGTTTTATGTTATGCCGGAGTACAGGGGAAAGGATATAGGCAAAGCCCTTATGGAGAAACTGAGGGGGATTGCACAGAAAAAGGATATGAAGATGATAACAGCAGAATTCCCATCACTGAACTTAATAGCAATAAACTTCTATAAAAATATGGGATTTAAGGAATTAATTAAAATTTATTCAAAAATAGAATAAGTTAATTATTTCTCATGTTGCTGGATATGTATTTCAATATATTTCCGGTTTTTATATAATCAAGTTCGGCGTTTGTGTTAATTAAAGCAGTTCCATTTATTTTTTTATCATTTATTTTTATTTCAAGTTTTTTGTTCAGTGATATATCGTTTATTCCATTTATGTTTATTATTTCATCACCAGTGAGTTCAGGCAATTTCTCAACCTGTACTGGAATTACTCCCATATCAACTAAATTGCTTCTGTGTATTCTCTCAAAACTTTCTGCTATTACAACCTTTACTCCCATTAATGCCGTCACCTTGGCTGCCCAGTCTCTTGAACTACCGGATCCATACTGCTTGCCTGCGAATATTACCAGTGGCACATTCTTTTCCTTATATTTCATTGCTGCTTCGTAAAAGCTCATTTCCACCTTATCCGGGTAATATACTGTATTGCCACCACTATTCTTCACCATCAGATTTCTGATTTTTGGATTTGAGAAACCTCCCCTCAACATTACCTCATGATTTCCCCTTCTTGATCCAAATGTGTTCAGTTCTTCTACCCCAAGAGATAATAGATATTTCCCGGCAACAGAATCTTTTGATATTGGTCCGGCCGGCGATATGTGGTCTGTTGTTATTTTATCGCCGAATACTGCAAGTATCCTTCCATTTATTATATCCTTAACCGGTTCCATATACATCCATGGTGGTTCTCTTATATATGTTGAATCGCTGAAATTATATATTGAACCGCCAGTTGATGTGAGAGATTCCCAGTTTCTGTCCCCTGTAAATACATCTGAATACTGTTCCTTATATGATTCTGGATCCATTGCTAAATGGAAATATTTTTTAATTTCGTCTGTACCCGGCCATATATCCTTTAAATAGATCGGTTTGCCATTGTTATATCCCACAGGCTCATTGAGAAAATCTATGTCTATTCTGCCTGCTATTGCAAATGCAACAACTAATATAGGCGATGCCAGAAAGGCACCATCTATGTACTGATTTATCCTGCCCTCAAAGTTTCTGTTTCCACTTAAAACAGCGTATGTTTTTACATTATTTTTTATTATGTCATCCTGAACTTCGGGTATCAGTGGCCCGGAATTGCCAATACATGTTGTGCATCCATACCCTACTATATCAAATCCAACTTTGTTTAAATATGTTAATAAATCTGCTCTTTTAAGATATTCTGTAACAACTTTTGATCCGGGTGCAAGGCTCGTTTTAACGTAATCTTTAGAGATTAAATTGTTTTCATATGCCTTTTTTGCTAAAATACCGGCACCGATCATGACGGTAGGATCTGATGTATTTGTGCAGCTTGTTATTGCTGAAATAACGATAGAGCCGTTTTTTATTTTTTCACCATCTTTCCCGCCATTAATTATTTCTTTTGCCCTATTTTTTAAATCTTTTATATTTATCAGTTCATCGGGATTTTTTGGTCCCGCAACAGAACTCTCCACCTCGGATAAATTAACATCTATAATCTTACTATATTTTTTGCCACCGTTGTAATATAAACCCTGTAATTTAAAATATTTTTCCACAATTTCAGAATTTCTGTCTGTACCTTTTATATATTTTAGCGTTTCCTCATCAACCGGGAAATATCCTATAGTTGCACCATATTCAGGTGACATGTTTGATATTGTTGCCCTGTCCTGTGCAGTTAATTCAGAAATATTGCCAAAAAATTCAACAAATTTACCAACAACGTTGTTACTCCTGAGAGTTTTAACTATATATAATACAATATCTGTTGGGGTAACACCGGTATTAATTTTGCCTTTTATGTTTACACCAACAACCTCTGGCAAATTCATAAAGTATGGTTCATTTAACATTGAAGCCTCGGCTTCCAGGCCACCAACACCCCAGCCTAAAACTCCTATGCCACCAATCATTGTTGTGTGTGAGTCTGCACCTATCAGGCTTTCCGGGAATATTTCATTATTCTTTACCACTGCAACTGATGACAAATATTCTAAATTTATCTGGTGTATTATGCCATGTCCCGGGGGTACAATGGTTACATTTTTAAATGATTTCTGTGACCATTTTAAGAAGTCATATCTTTCCTTATTCCTTTCGAATTCATCCTTCATATTTACTATTAATGGCTCCTCACCCTTAAATGAGTCAATTATTATTGAGTGGTCTATTACCATATCAGATTTATTGACAGGATTAACCTTTTCAGGATCCATATTATTTTCCCTGAAGTATGATCTCATTGCTGCAAAATCCACAAGTATTGGTACTCCAGTATAATCCTGAAAAACAACTCTGGATGGTTTAAATGCAATTTCCGAATCTGTTTTCATTGATGCAATATTATCTATAGATTTTTCATTTATATCTTTGTTATCATAATTCCTCAAAACATTTTCCAGTAAAATTTTTAATGAATAAGGCAAATTATCAATATTATATTTATCCTCAAGCTGTTTCAATGGATAATAATCCAGTATTTTTCCATTAAAATTAAATTTTTCTTTTATAATTTCCATATACCATTATAATCATTTTAAATTTTAATTTTGTTATTTGCACAAAATTATGTACTCCCTCTAATTTTGAGTGCTTTTAATGATGTGGTATTAACAACTTAAGTCTTTATCTTACTGCATTTAATTAAATAATTATTGTTTGTCTATGGCTATGCCATAATATTTTTACCGATAAATTGCTCCAATAGAATGTAAATACAATTATTCTATTTTTTATGGCCTATGCAATAATATATTATCTTTTTTATATTGGATAAATTTATTGCTGAATAATATAAAATAATTGTTTTTATATATAAAACCGGAATTTTTAAGAAAATATCTATACAGTATGTTTTAAATTTATATACTGTTTCGTTAATAAATTATTTATATATCTATGTGTTGATATCGTTATGGGTATAGGTATATTCTTAATGGCGGGTTTTAATACTGTTGCAGATGTAAGTAAAACATCACAATCAAGTATTAATTCTGTATCTACACCATCATTAAAAAACGGAAAGGGTTATAATGTAAATGATGCCAATGTAATAAAAAATATTATAAATTCAAAATTTAACTATTATAAAATAGATAATTATAGCATATTATCATGTAATAATATATTGAAAGTAAATATAAACAATAGTTATTATGAAGTAAAATGGCTTATAAATGTAATTGTAAATAATAAAATAGTGCTTAATGGCAAAATACCTGCGGATTCTAACGATTGCTATAGAGAATATATATGGTGAGGTGTAAAAATGTTAAATTTAAATAGTTTATATTATTCAGTAAACCCAAATATTTTTACACTGTTTACCCCAAATATTTTTACACTGTTTGTCTGGGCTATTCCAACAATTTTAGTATTTATGGTATACAAAAAATTTCTCCCAAAACCATCTACAGTAAAATCCATTATGTTTTCAATATTAATAGCATTTGTAATTTTGATTGTATTACAGTTTCATCCATATTTAATTCCTGAGAGTGTTTTCCCCAGGTCTTATTATCTTATTAATAGCTTATTAAGTTCAATCATAATAGGACTTATATTAATACCTATTAATTATATTGTTATAAAAAACGATAAAATATCTGTAAAAATTGGGATTTTATCCATTCCCATGATGTTTTTGGCAACGATATTATTGGCGGCTCCGGCTATTTGATCTACCGCCCTTAATTTTGTGGATTTTTTTCATTATCATATTGATGTATTTTTATTATTTATAGTCACAGACACTTCATTTTGCTATCTTTAAGTTTAGCAAATCGTTGCGGATAGCCCATTCCTAATAGATATAAAGGATAATTTCTTATGTCCAACACTATAATATTATTTGCCTTTTTATTCTGTATACATGAAATTTATTTCTAAATTTCCCAATATTATTCAATTGTTGCTAAATATATTGAATAATAAATAATTATCACCACCAAAATTATATTAATTTTTTAACATCTTCAAATTCTTTATCGCCCATAGTATCTATAATTGCAATTGCCTGTTACACATAATTCTGTACACGATCAAAAAATTGTGGATTACGGTTTAAATTGGAAATAAAAATTTTGTTATAAGGGAAATATTAATAATATGATATAATATAACATTTCGATGATATAATGGGAGACATAAAATTTGAAAATGATAAATGGATAGTCCCGGATGATCCAGTAATATTATATACCGATGGTGATGGAATAGGTCCGGAAATAATGGATGCCGCAAGGAAAGTTGTTAATGCGGCAGTAAAAAAAGCATATAAAAATAAAAAAATAATGTGGAAAGAGGTTTTAATAGGAGATAAGGCTTTGAAGGAAAAAAATGATAGATTTCCGGAAGAGTCACAGAATGATATATTAAAATACAGGGTACTGTTAAAGGCACCGTTAGGAACACCTATAGGTGAGGGGTTTAAATCCATTAATGTAAGAATAAGACAGATGCTCGACCTGTATTCAAATATAAGGCCAGTAACATATATGAATGGCCTGGAAAGCCCGTTAAAACACCCGGAAAGGGTTAATTTAACAATATTTAGGGAAAATACAGATGATTTATACCTTGGATATGAATGGAAATTTGATAGTAAAGAGAATGAGGAAATAAAAGATTTCTTTAAAACAAAATTTAATATAGATTTTGGTAAGGATACGGGTATAGGCATAAAACCCATAAATAAATATAAAACCCAGAGGATTACAAGGGCAGCAATTAAATTTGCAATAGAGAACAATAAGAAAAAACTTACAATAATGCATAAGGGCAACGTGATGAAATACACAGAAGGTGCATTCAGGGAATGGGCATATGAAACACTGGAAAATGAATATGGAGATTATGTTTCAAGGGATGATGAAAATAAGATTTTAATAAGTGATATTATAGCAGATAACATGTTCCAGCAGATTATAACAAGGCCAGAAAATTATGAGGTTATACTGGCACCAAATATAGATGGTGATTATTTATCCGATGCTGCAGGTGCTTTAATAGGAAACATAGGAACTTTAGGTGGGGCAAATGTCGGTGACAACGGTGCAATGTTTGAGGCTGTCCATGGTACAGCACCGAAATATGCAGGTAAAAATATAGCAGATCCTTTAGGCCTGATAAGGGGGGCACAGTTAATGTTAAAATACATGAACTGGCATGAGGCACATGATGTAATAGAAAAGGCAATAGGAAAATCCATAGAGGAAAAGAAAGTAACAAATGATGTTGCAAGATTTTTCAACGTTGAACCTTTAGGAACTAAAGAATTTGGGAGAAGTCTTGTTGATATTATAGAAAATTTATAATTTTTTATAATTAATTTTACACTGTTAACATAATTATTTATAACATTATACAGGCAATATATAACTTATATTTTTACCGGTATATCTCATAATTTAGATTATTTTCTATTTAACTTTCTTATATCATTTTTGAACCTGTATAAAATAAATATTTGAATAATAAATAAAAACCCTATAATATCAAGTATGGTCAGAATGTCAATTAAAAATAATGGTAGATTAATATTAGTATATGATATTATTATTCTCAGAATTATTATAATTATACCTGCCGGAAGCAATATTTTCTTGTATTTCCATGTAAATCTTTCATAATCCCTTTCGTTCAGTGCAGTCATTGTAAATTATTATATAATCATCGTACTTAAATTAATACGGCGGAAATAAATTTATTTCTTTAAATGTATGATAAATATTATCACACAAACTATAATAAATCCTAAATTATATATTGACATTTTTTTACCTATCTAATATCAACAATAATAAAAATTACTCAAAAATTTATAAATATCTATTATATAATTTAAAAATATACAGTAACTTTATTATATAATATTCTTATCCATGTTTTATGGATATCGATAAAACAAACATTGAAACAGGTAAAACAAAAACTGGATTAAAGAGAGGAATGACAACACACGATGCCATAATGTTCGGTGTCGGTGGTGCTGTTGGCTCCGGTATATTATTTGCAGCTGCAGGTGGAACAGCATATGCTGGCCCTGCGGTAATAATTTCATGGATTTTAACGGCGGCATTTATTATTCTGGTAACGTTACCATTCGCAGAATACTCAGCAATGTTTCCCAGATCAGGTATAAGTGCAAGAATAGCCTATTATTCATATGGGTCATATGGTGGCTTTTTATCAGGATGGGCGTTGTTAATATGGGCTGCCACAATTCCAGCAATTGAAGCTGTTGCAGTATCAACATATGCTTCGTTTTATTTCCCATTTTTATATAATTCGAAGCTTGCTATACTTACCGGCTACGGTATTTTATTATCCATATTATTAATGCTTGGGTTCTTTGCATTGAATATGGTCGGTATAGCAAGATTCGGTAAGTTTAATAAAGTTTTAACATGGGTAAAAATAGGTATTGTTGTAGGGTTTATAGTTATATTGCCACTGTTTATATTCCATCCATCAGATTTCACCACACCAACATTTGCACCATCAATAGGTGGAATATTCATAGCAATACCCGCATCCGGCATATTATTTGCATTCGGTGGATACAGGCAGGTTGCAGATATGGCAGGTGAGGTTAAAAATCCCAGCAAAACAATGCCAAAAATTATAGGTTCGGTACTCGCTATACAGAGTTTGTTATATATAGGAATGGCTATTGTCATAGTGGGCACTGTCAGCTGGGCAGGGTTTAATAAACCTGCAGGAGACTGGGCATATGTTGCAGCCAGGGGTTCACCTCTTGCGGATATAATGAGAGCAAATATACCGTTTGTACCTGCTGGTGTTGGTGGACTTTTAACAGCATTGATAGTTGTATTTGTATTATTTGCTATCTTCTCACCGGGAGGTACTTTAGGTATTTACCTTACCGGTTCAAGCAGGATTATATTTGGTTATTCGGAGGAGAATGCCCTACCAAAAATATTCAAAAAAACAAATAAACATGGGGCACCATATGTCGCATTAATTTTATCTGTTATACTGGCAATAATATTCCTGGTACCACTGCCATCATGGTATGCACTGGTTGATTTTGTTGTTGTTGCCGCTGTAGCTAATTTTGCAATAGCTTCATTATCATTACCGGTTTTGAGAAAATTATATCCGGATGTTGAGAGACCATTTAAAATACCATATCCAGTGCTGTGGTCATTTTCTGCATTTATAATAGCAACATATCTAATTTACTGGGCTACATACCCAACAACAATGTATGCTCTGGGTGCCACACTGGCAGGTTCACTGATCTTTCTATATCAGGCATATAAAAAGGATTTCAAAAATTTAAACCTGAAAAATTCTATATGGATACCACTCTATTTAATAGGTTTAATAGTTCTGTCATATTTTGGTGGTACTCCAACAGGCGGTACAAATTTAATAGCCTATCCCTACGACTATTTAGTATTAGTTTTCTATGCTGCAGCTTTCTGGGCTATAGGATTAAAATCTGCCCCGAAAGAAAAGGTAATGGAAACGGATGTACTGGTTGATTAAAAATTTATAAATTTTTTTTATTTTTATTGCTTTTTATTATATTTCTACTTTTTCCAATTACCCTTACTATGGTTGTTTTAGGTATGGCTTTCTCTATGTGCTTTATATATCCCTTAGTTATCAACAAATATTTTATAGAATAAATCATGGAAATTATCAGTAAAACTGCCAGGCTTATTTCTATGGCCGGTAAACCCAGGTAACTTATGGTAACAAGTATTGTTACAACACCCGCCATGGGTATTATAAAAAAATATTTATTTTCCCTTAAATGCTTTGGATTTTCATTTTTTAACTTGCTCCACAGTATTACTGCGGATATATTTATTATTGAATAGGCAATTAAAACGGATACATTTGACGCTTCAATAATTGTAGAGAATCCAACAAAATAAACAAAAATTATACTTATTGTTGCTGATAGCATAACCGAATAAACCGGGGTTGCATATTTATCTATATGGCCAAATTTTTTTGGTATTTCATCATCCCTTCCCATAGCATATAGAACCCTGCTTGTCCCGAGAATTCCAGTTAAAGTAACACCTGCAGTTGCGGTTATGCCACCGATAGCTATGATGATATCTAGGTAATAATTATGCAGAACTCCAATTGCAGCTGATAGTGGTGCAGATGAATGTGCCAGATTTTTATACGGTATCAGGCCAATTGCAACAATGGCTATAGTAATATAAAGCAATGCAGAAATTATTATTGATATGATTATCGCTTTTGGTATGGTTTTTTCCGGATTTTTTACCTCATCGCCCACAGTTGTTATCCTTGAAAAACCGGTAAATGCAAAAAATATTAATGCCGACCCCTCCATAATTCCATTAAATCCGTGTGGATAAAAATTAGTAAAATGGCTTGCGTGGAAATAGAATATGCCGGTTATAATAAATATGACCAGAATAACTATATTTACCATTACAAGTATTGTTAGGGTTTTTGTGGAATTTTTTATTCCCAGAATGTTTAAAATAGAGAATATTATTATTACGGGTATGCCCAGGAATATTAGATTTATGTGTATTTTGAATAATGAATTTATGTAACTTCCAAGACTCAATGAAACCGCAGATATTGCAATCATATTGGAAAACGTCCACATAGTACCGCCTATAAAACCCGCTGATGGCCTGAATGATTCCTTTGCATATTCGTATACACCACCTTCCTTTGATATATGGCTGGCAATTTCAGAAAAACTTAAACCGGTAAAAATTGCAATAATTGCAGATAACAGTATGGATATAATTATAGCAGGCCCGGCCTTTCCAGCGGCTATGCCGATAATCACAAATATACCGGCACCGATAATTGCACCAAGGTTGATAATAATTGATTCCTTTAAGCCTAAAACTCTCTTTAACTGGTAATTTTTCATTATTTAATATTGATATACATTATTTATAATTATCAATAAATTTATTATTATAGTTAATATATATTTTTATGTCCAACAAGGAAATAGCAGATATATTTGAAAATTTATATGACATTTTAAGTGCCGATGAGAAATCGAAATTCGAGGGACTGGCATATGAAAAAGCTGCAAGAGCCATAGGTTCGATGTCCGTGGATGTTTCAGATATATACAGTAAGGAGGGTATCAGCGGCCTCATGAAAATACCCGGTGTTGGCAGGGGCATTGCCAGCCACATCATTGAATATTTAAAAACTGGAAAAATACAAAAATATGAGGAAATTAAGGATAAATATCCCATAGATTTTCAAAATTTATTCAAAATAGAGGGGTTTGGACCAAAAAAGGCAATAATATTATACAGTAAACTCGGAATCAAAAACCTGGATGACTTAAAAAAGGCTGCAGAGAACCATAGAATACGGGGTATACCGGGGTTCGGGGAAAAGAGTGAAAACCTCATACTGAAAAATATTTCCATGTTAGATTCACTGGGTAGCAGGATTTTATTATACGATGGGCTAACTGAGGGAAAAAAGATCGTTAAATACCTGAAAAATAGTGATTTAATAAAACAGTGTATGATTGCTGGATCCACCAGAAGGATGAGGGAAACAATCGGGGACATCGACATACTGGCAACATCCGGTGATAATAAAAGTGTTATGGATCTATTTACGGAATTTCCAGATGTTAAATCAGTAGTTGTAAAGGGCGATACGAAAACAACAGTATTGCTGAATATTGGTATAACCTGCGACCTCAGGGTAATAGATAACCACAGTTTCGGTGCAGCCATGCAGTATTTCACTGGAAACAAAGACCATAATATTAAACTCAGAAAGATCAGCATAGATAATAATTATAAACTGAGTGAATATGGTTTATTTTATAACGATAAAAATATTGCATATGACTGTGATGAAAAATTTATTTATAATAAATTAAATATGGACTATATTCCCCCAGAGATGCGTGAGAACCGCGGTGAAATAGAACTTGCCCTGCAACACAGAATCCCAAAACTCATAGAACTTAATGACATTAAGGGGGATTTGCATGTGCATACCGTGGAAAGTGATGGATTAAACACCACTGCAGAAATGGTGGAAGCGGCAATCAATAAAAATTATATTTATATTGCAGTAACAAACCACACAAAGAGTTTAAAGGTGGCCAATGGCATGAGTGATGACCGGTTCATGGAATATTTCGATAAAATCGATGAAATCAGTAAAAAATATAAAATAAAAATATTAAAGGGTGCAGAGGTTGATATTTTGAAGGATGGTTCACTGGATCTGGAAGATGAAACTTTGAATAAAATAGATTGCGTGGTTGCCTCGGTACATACCGGCATAAATATGCCGGAGGAGGATATGACTGATAGAATTATAAACGCAATTAAAACCAATAAAATCAATATTCTCGGGCATCCCACCGGAAGATTGATCAATGAAAGACCACCATATGATACTGACCTCAATAAAATTGCAGAATACTGTGAAAAGTATAAAACTGCCATGGAAATCAATGCATCGCCTAAAAGGCTTGACCTCAACGATGAAAATATTTTAAAAACATCGAAATATAATATATATTATTCTATAGATACAGATTCACACAATATCCATGGATATGATTTTATGGAACTCGGTGTTGGTACCGCCAGACGGGGATGGTTAACAAAAAACAGGGCAATCAATACCATGGATTTAAACAATTTAATAAAGTTCCTGAAAAAATAATTATGTTCTGTTCAGTAAAAAAACTTTAAATAAACCCAATGTTAATAGTTATGAGGGTTTTTTCATCCAGAAAAAGACTTATAGCAGGTTTAATTGTTGCTACTGTTATATTATCAATGATTTCATTTTCAATATGGCCCCTGGCAACTGCATTTTTGCTCAGTTATTATGGTTACTGGTATTTACAGATTATACCCCACCATTTTAATAGGTATTTTATGGTAAGGCATACTGTATATATAGCATTATCCGGAATATCCTCTGTAATAGGCGTTTATATGGTTTTACTACCATCATACAGCACAAGGATAAGGGGTGCTACCATAGCATCTGATATGGCCGGCATACCGTTCTACCTTATAATTATTTTAACATTCGTGATAATATTTGTTATAGCAATAGTGGGGTTGTTAATAGGTTCATCCTTCAATAAAAATAGTTCATAACCTATTTTTACTATATTTAATTTTTATACGTGCTATTTCCTAATAAAAATGTTTATAATTGTTATGGAATTATTTATATGGTGTTGGAATTGGTTAAAATAGGTGATGTGAAGGTTTCAGGTATAGGCCTGGGTACCTATGGCACTGGTGGTAAAAGTTCACCTGATTATAAAAATGACCATGATGATATTGAATCCATAAAATATGCAGTAAAAAATGGGATAAATTTAATTGATACTGCAGAATATTATGGAGATGGCCATTCTGAGGAACTTGTAGGAAAAGCTATAAAGGATTTTAATAGAAATGAGATTTTTATTATATCAAAGGTATGGTCGACACATTTACATTATGATGATGTGATCAGATCAGCAAAGGCATCCCTAAAGAGGTTAAGCACGGATTATATTGATTTATACCTTATTCACTGGCCAAATCCAAAAATTCCGGTTAAGGAAACACTTAATGCGATGGATGAACTGCTGGAAATGGGTTTAATAAAAAATATAGGTGTGAGCAATTTCGATATTGCCGGGCTTATGGATGCCATGAATAATATTAAAACCGGAAAAATAATTGCAGATGAGGTCGAGTACAATCTCGAAAATTATTATATCGAGGATGATCTGATACCGTTCTGTGAAAGGAATAATATAAAGGTAATCGGTTATTCTCCATTGAACCACGGAAGAATAAGTAAAAAAATTGATTATGTCTCAAAATCACTTGGCATGTCAAAAATACAGTGTTCACTTGCTTATCTGAAGAAAAAATCGATACCAATACCGAAAGCATCAAAAATATCACATATAAACGATATAATAACATCCCTGAATATTGACCTTGGTGAAAATGAATACAGTAAAATAAGAGATATAATAAGAAAATAACTGTTATGCCTGTAAATATAATTTCTGATATTAATAACATATGATATTAAGTGAAATGATACAGGAGTTAAAAAGGATAGTACATTAAAAATTATAAAAATAGGTTCTTACAGTGAATTATATATATTTACTGTCCAGGGTATAACATCCGTGAAAAATGATGGCCCGTGATGTGCAAAAAAATCCAGTTTTCCCGGTGTGATATATACTTTATTGTTTTTAACGGCACTGATATTATTCCAGCCCCTTTTATTTATTAGATTTTCCATGTCATTTTCATTAAAATTTCTATACATCTTATGCTCGTATATTATAACATCAGGATTCATTTTTTTAACATAATCAAAATCCGGCATAACCCATTCACTGTCATAATCTCTGTATATTGTATCAAAACCCATCAAAAAAAGTGAGTCGGTAATATAACTCATTGACCCGAATGTTACAGGACCACCTAAATCTATTTCAAAATATGTTTTATACCATTTATTCACATTTATCTTCTTTTCATATCCCATCAATCTGTATTCAAGCTCCTTCGATTCTTCCTTTTTGTTAACAACTATTCCTACTCTGGAAATTAAATCTAAAATTCCATGCATTGAGGAGGGCAGTTCAAAAACGTATGCGTTAAAATCTCTTAAATTATTGAAAAGTTTTTCCTGGTAACCACTCACCGTTAAAATTATATCCGGATCCAGGTTTGCCAGTATATCGTTTCTCGTAGTTGAATAACTTGCAAGTTTTCTTTTATTTTTAGCTTCATCGGGCCTTGCACAGAATGCCGAATCTGCAATTATTTTATCTCCAAGGCCTAATAGAAATAAGGTTTCTGTAACAGCCGGACTGAAAGAAACAATTTTATCCAGATTGTCCTTTATAGTTATTTCATCACCGGTAAACATTTTTAATGTTCTCATATATATTTCATGTGAATATTGTATATATCCTTTTTTAACAGCGTTTAATAAAAGGTTTTTAGCGCAAAATGTATAATAAATATTTAATAATACTGTAAGATATCAAAATATGTGTAGTGATTGTATGAATGAAAGCTGTACATGCGAGAAATGCTACCTGTACAGGCATTATTCCGCATGCCCTGTATGCGGGCATACGGTATTTTTAGACTGTTGCCAGGGATTTATAAAGCACAATTATGATTTAACGTTTGATGTACCTTCCAGATAGTTCTTTATTCTATTCAGGGCATCCTCTGTACCTGTTTCAAAATGTCCCTGCAATTTCTTTGTAAATAACTTTAATGACGGTGATAATTTTATGTTCCATTCAGAAATTAACCTTATTTTACCATTATCCTCTATTTTTGTTGTGATATATCCTGTAAATGGGCCCTTTAAATAATCTTCTCTCATCGTATAATTATTATCGTTTATTTCCATTGACATTTTACCCCTTCCGGGAAAAGCAAACTGAATATAATAAAAATTATCTATTTTTTCTATAGACCTCGTTCCATGCCAGAATTCTGGTCTTTTTTTATAGTCCTTCACTAAATCCCACAGCCTATTTTTATCGCAATTTATTGTTATTTCCCTCTTAAATTCCATTATATGTGCATATTACTTTTATATAAATGAATTTTGACGCATGTAAATGTAATTTCCAGTTAAAAACGTATAAATACCAGCAGAAACATGATAAGTTAATAAAAATATATAAATTTTTCTTAAAAATGACACATTAATATTTAATAAATGAATTTTATTGCGTAAAATATATAAAAAAATGAGCATTATAACCAAAAATTATAAAAATTTATATATTATAACAAACTTAAAATATTATGGAGACAGAAAATAATGATCCGATATTGAGCCAGCTGAACGGAAAAATAACAAATAAATTTTACTGGTCAATCACAATACTTGCTACACTGGGTGGTTTTTTGTTTGGTTATGATACATCAAATATAGGGACTGCACTGGAATTTATACCATTTTATTCATCAAATCTAAACCCATTTATTACAGGGTATCTGGTGGCAGGCGCCTCTTTAGGTGCAGCTGTAGGTGCATTAATAGCGGCGGCTTTAACGGATAGGTTTGGAAGGAAGTACCTGTTAATCGCTGATGCACTTATATATACAATAGGCGCTGTATTATCCGGAATAACTATAAACCTTGCAATGCTGTTAATATCAAGGACGTTCATAGGTATTGCAGTGGGTGCTGATTCCGCAATAGCAACGGCGTACATAGCCGAATATGCCCCTGCTAAAAGAAGAGGGAAATTATCGATGATGCAGCAGTGGATGATTACCTGGGGTATCATGGGTGCATATATTATGGGAATGCTGATATTCTATATAGCACCGGGACTGTCCTATGTCGTTGACTGGAGAGTATTGCTGGGTGTAGCGGCAATACCGTCATTTATTGGACTGTTTTACAGATTTCATATGCCAGAATCACCTAGATGGTTAATACTGCATGAAAAATATGATAGGGCTATTGGCGCATTAAAAATATTGGGTGTAAATGCAGGAAAAGAAGATTTAAAAAGAAGCCATGATTTTTTGGTTTCACTGGATAAAAAAATAAGGGAAACACCGGGGATTAAAAGGGCATTTATCATAGTTGGTCTGTTTATGATGTTCCAGCAGATTACCGGAATAAATGTGCCATTTTATTATGGGCCCACAGTAATATCAAGTTTACATTTAATACCATCATCAACGGCGGCTGTGCCATCTGCAATATTTGCGATTGCGGCTTCTTCAATACTGGCAATTATAAATGTTGTAGCAACATTAATAGGTTTTAGGTTAATAGATTCCTATGGAAGGAGACCACTGGCATTATTGGGTTTCTCCGGCATGGCATTTTTTGATTTCCTTGGAACGGCATTATACCTGCTGCATATAAATGTGGGTTTATTAATAGGTTTTGCCGGGTTTATAGTATTCTTTGCTTTCGGTGTTGGGGGTACTGGCTGGATCATCCAGGGAGAATATTTCCCCACAAGATACAGGGGGTTATATGCATCTTTAATAGCCTTTGTCGACTGGATATCCAATTTTGCAGTAATTGAAATATTCCCTGTAATGCATGTAACTATTGGCCTGGGTTACACAATGGCAGTTTTCGGTATATTATCGGTAATGGCCGCGGTAACGTTCTTTATAATAATGCCTGAAACAAAGGGAAAGTCTGTTGAGGATATAACAAAAATGTTTGATCATAATAATTTAAACGGCGTTAAAAATGCATCGGAAAAAATGCCTGAAGCAACGGAAAATACAGAACAAATATAGGTTTTAAACCAGAATTAATAATGTTTATTAATTTAATTTTTATATTATAAGATTATTTAAAATAGCATTATAATTATTTATTTGCAAAGTACATTGCAACATCAATATGTGCCAGTGATCCGAATTTTAGATAGTCCTCATCAACATTGAATTTTGAACTGTGATTTGAATATATTAATCCCTTTGCATCGTTTTTTGTTCCAAGGAGATAATAGGTTCCAGGAGCTTTATCTAGAAACCTTGAAACGTCTTCACCACCCAGTAAAAGTCCAGAATCCACAACCTTTATTCCCCTTATGCCAGATAATAATTTTATTACTTCCCCGGTTATCTCCGGATCATTATATGTCACAGGATAAGCATCATTTTTAAAGGATATTTCTGCGGTTGCACCGTATGCAAGTGAGATATTTTTTACCATATCATTTATTGATTTTTTTATTTTTAACCTTATATTTTCATTAAATGTTCTTATTGTTCCTTCCATTATTAAATCATCCGGGATTATATTGTCCTTTGTGCCGGAATGTAATGAGCATATAGATATTGTTACCGGGTCTCTCTGGTCTATATATCTTGATCTGATCCCATATATTGCATTTATTATCTGTGTTCCTATAAATATAGGGTCTATTGTATTGGCGGGATCAGACCCATGGCCACCCCTGCCATGCAATATTATCTTCAATGAATCTGGACATGCCATTTCAGCCCTGGGTTTCAGTGCTATCGTCCCTATGGGAAAGTCATTTAATATGTGCAATCCAAAAACATGGTCAACATGTGGGTTTTCCAGTGCACCGGCTTCAATCATTGGCAGTGCCCCACCTCTACCGCCATCTTCCTCTGCAGGCTGGAATAAAAACTTTATGTTCCCTCTTAATTCCTCTCTATGTTTTGACAGGACATACGCTGCACATAACAGCATTGCCACATGGGTGTCATGGCCACATGCATGCATAATGCCCTTATTTTTTGACGCATATGCAACGCCTGTTTCCTCTGTAACCGGCAAAGCATCCATATCTGCCCTTAAGCCTATGGTTGTTTTTCCCTCCGTACCTCTCAATAAACCAACAATGCCTGTACCCCCAACATTTTCTTTAACCTCAATATTGAATGATTTTAATGTTTCTGCAATCAGTTTTGTCGTCTGAAATTCATTATATGATAACTCTGGGTTTTCATGTATTTTTCTTCTTATCTCTATCATTCTATCATTATATTCCATTACATCAGCCATATATTTATTTACATCCATATTTATAGATAACAGTATCCACATTATATAATTTTTTATGGGGTAATTTCCAGACAAAAAAATATATTATATTATAAATTATATATAATGATGGAAAGTATTGATATAAAAATTGATGATGGAATAGGATTTATATATTTTAACAGGGAAAACAAATTGAATACGGTTACAGTAGAGATGGTAAATGAAATTATGGGTTCCATGGACGATTTGAAAAATAAGGTAAATGTAATAATAATTGGGGGGAAAAAGAACTTTTCCGCCGGTGCAGATATAAACCAGTTTAAAAACCTTGACCCGGTAAACGCATATAATTTTCATTTAAAATTGAATGAATTATTAAAATATTTTAGGGATTATGATCTGCCGGTAATATCTGTTTTAAACGGATATGTCCTTGGTGGTGGATTGGAATTATCATTATCAACGGATATAAGGATATGCAACACAAAGGCAATACTGGGACAACCCGAAATAAATATAGGAATAAATGCAGGTGCCGGTGGAAATGTGATATTATCAAAGGTTATCGGCAGAAATAGGGCACTGTACATGATTTTAACCGGTGAAAAAGTTGATGCAAAAAAGGCGTATGAATTCGGTTTAGTTGACATAATTTCAGATAATCCCGAAAATGAGGCATTGAGAATAGCAAAAATAATAAAGGAAAAACCATTAAATACTGTAAAACTCGCAAAGAGAGTTGTTAATAAAAGCTTTGATACAAATCTGGATTTATCAATAGATTATGAGGCTACAGTATTTGGATTATTATTTTCAGATAATGAAACAAGGGGTAGAATAGATAAATTCTTTAAAAAATAATATTCAACCCGCAGACTGGTATCCCGGTACGGCGGGATCTGGTTTTCACATAAATATTAATACACACAGAATATTATGATGTACACATGGATGCAATATCTGTAAATAATTTAAGAAAAACATACGATAATAAAAAATATGCGGTAGATGATATATCCTTTAATGTTAAAAGTGGAGAGATTTATGGATTACTGGGTAAAAATGGTGCTGGAAAATCAACAACAATCAAGATTTTATCAACGCTCATAAAAAAAACATCCGGCAATGTGAAGATTCTGGGTCTTGATATAAACAATTCAATGGATATAAGAAAAAGGATAGGTGTTGTACAGCAGGACCTGTCATTCGATTTAACATCGGTTGAAAGAAATTTCAAAATTTATGGTTTGTTGTGGAATGTTAAAAAAGAATTGTTAAAATCAAGAATGGAAGAGTTAATGGAAATTTTTGATTTAAATAAGGTAAGAAAGAACAATATAATGGATCTCTCTGGAGGACAGAAAAAGAGGGTTCAGGTTGCAAGAGAATTTTTGCATGACATGGATTTATTGTTCCTGGATGAGCCAACAGTGGGTATGGATCCAATAGTGAGAAGGAAATTGCTGGATTACATAAAAATGAGGGCAAAGAATGGATTGACAGTCTTATTTACAACACATATAATGGAGGAAGCCGATTATTTGTGTGATAGAATCGGCATAATAAATTCCGGTAAGATGATTATAGAGGGAAATTCTGGTTATCTGAAAGAGAATTTTGGCGGTTATAAAACATTGAAACTGGATTTAAATGGGGATATAGATGACCTGACAAAAAATGAATTGATTTCAATGAATGTTAATTTAAAAAATGAAAATAATAAATTATTGATAACGGCAAAGAACATAGATAATATAATACCTGAAATAATTAAAACAGTAGAAAAGCATGGTTATAATATTATAAAATTAAATATGGATCAATCCTCACTGGAAGATGTATTTTTTGAGGTGGTGAATTGAAGCTGCCGGATTCATTGAGGTTAACAATAAGGAATTTTAAGGTTAATAGCGATCCAGGAACAATAATGTTTATGTTAGGATTGCCCACATTATATTTGCTTGTACTGGGTTTTATGTATCAGTCCTTAATCCCTGCCGTAACCTTCAATAATATAAATGTATCATACACGGATTTTTTAATGCCGGGAATAATGGCTATGGAGGTTATGACCGCCGGAACAGTTGGCGGATCAATGCTGTGGTCAGATAGAAGATTTTTTATGTTCGAACAGCTGCTTGTAGGCCCATTTAACAGGCTATCATACCTGTTCGGGTTAATACTGGTTTCATTAATATTTTCCATAATAGGAAATGCAATAATGCTTGTAATATTCTATCTGTTTGTCGGCAAGTTGATATTTACCACGGTAGGGCTTATTTATTCAATATTAACACTGTTTATCGGTACGATAATATTCACCTCAATATATCTGATAATATCAATAAAAACCAAGAAAATGCAGACATATAATACAATAACTATTGTTTTATTTTTTGTTGTTGATTTCACAAGCTCTGCATTTTATCCAATTACAGATAAAACACCGTATGGTTTAAGGCTTATATCCTATGCAAACCCACTAACATATATAACTAATATAACAAGAAATACCCTTGTTTTTTCATCGCTGAGCGGTGTTTTATCTGAATTTTTAGTATTAACTATAGCAACAGTAATAGTTTTTGGGGTAGCATTAAAATTATATGATGGTGTTAAACCGGGAATGTGATTTATTTATAAGTTTGTATAAAATGATACATACCTGAATTTTAAATCGTTTTTATCTGTCCTGCCGTTTTGATTTGCATATTTTTTTATATATGTGGGTTCACCGAAGACTTTTAACGGCAATTCATCCTCTTTATTAAAATTCATTAAATACTTTCCCTTTATATTTTTTATAATATTATTTAAATCCTTAAAATCATCAATATTAAAATTGTATTCATACCAGTTTTTACCTGGATATGGTGAGTCCAGATAAAAGAATGAGTCCGGTGAATCGTACTTCGTTATTAATTCTTTAAAATCCATATTTTCTATAACCCATTTTTTAATATCATTTTTTATTAAATTCAAGTTATCTATATTCTTCTTAATGCTTCCATACAATGATTTGTCGATTTTTGAATAAGTATTTCCCATGCCACCAAAATTTACATTAAAATCATAAAATGTTTTCAGTGCATCATAAATATTATTACGGGCAAAATTCGTTCTCTTATCATAATAATCAAAAAATATTTTTTTTGTGGCTACAGCCCTTGATATATCCTTATAAAACTGGTCATAATTATTTTTTAATGTACTGAATAAAAAAACAAGGTCGGGATTTATATCATTATATATCTTATATTCCGATTTTATATTCACTATTACTGATCCTGAACCGGAGAAAACATCTATGAAATATTTTTTATTTGATTTATTATATTTACCTATTATTTCAGGTATTACCGTTAATTTTGAACCGGGATATTTCATGATTTTTATCATACAACCACACTTTAATTTAATAGGTAATATTGATAAATATATTATATTTTATTAATAGATTCCTGGATAATAGGTAAAAAAACTTTTTAGCAATATAGTAATGGATAATTATGGAGTCACTAATAAAAATTAAAAGTAAATACAGTTTTGATGAAACCGTAAATAATATACTGGATTCACTTAAATCAAAAGATATTGCAGTTTTTGCAACAATAGACCATCAGAGGAATGCAAAAAATGCTAATATAATAATGGAACCGGAAAAATTAATATTATTTGGATCCCCCGCAGTAGGAACACCATTGATGAATGAAAACCGGGACATTGGAATAGAACTGCCATCAAAGTTGCTTATATATAAAAAAAATGAAAATACATATATTGTATACAGAAATCCAGAAATGCTAATAAAAGATTATGGCATTGATAAATCAAGGGATTATATGATGAGGTTAAAAACACTGGTTGAGTCAATTGTAGGACCACTATCATAATTTTATAAATTTTAATGTGTTTATTTTGGCAGTGGATTATTATTAACATTTTTCTTATTTTTTGGAGTTTTAGATGTTAAGAATATACCAGTACCAATTATTATAAAACCCAGATAAGTGTAATATGAGTTAATTTCATGTAGAATAATTAGGGTAAATACAACAGAAAATGCCGGTACAAGGAAAAAATAGGACGCAATCGATGAAACGTTTAAATGCTGGTATAAACCTATGTAAATTGAGTATGCAACAGCGGTTCCAAGTATGCCCATATATAATACAATAGATATGAAATATATGTTAAAACCGGAAAAATTTATCTTTTCAGTAAAAAACGCCCATAAAAACATTATCGGCAACGAGTACAGTGACTGCACAAAATTTATTGTTACAGGATTTATATTTATTAAGTATTTTTTCATGAACACTACACTTGCTGAAAAACTTATTGCAGCAATTAAAAGATATACCAGGCCTATATTAAATTTTACCAGCAATTGATTTGAGAATATTATTACCATGCCTGCAAAACCTAAAATTAGCGATGCTACCCTATACTTATTTAGTTTATCACTTAAGAAGATCCTTGCAAGTATTATTACTATTATTGGATATGTATATATTATTATTGAAGATAATGAAGCACTTTCTGTTCCTTCACCTATGGACCAGAAACCAAAGAATAATATCATATTAAATAACCCGAAAATAAATAAAAATATATTTGCCCTTATTGATTTTGGAAATTTAATTTTTTTATGGAATGCAATAAACATGAATAATACCGCTACCAGTATTCTGAAAAACATAATGTATAAACTTGATTCATAAAGTAAACCTATTTTGAGGAGAGGAAAATTAAGTCCCCAGAACATTGTTAGAATAACCAGTAATAAAAAACTCTTACCCCTCATTCGAACTTTATTTGTTTTTGTTATAAAAGCGTATTGTTGCCAGATAATTATATTGTCCCGGCACTGTATGTGGAATATGACCAATGTAATAATAACCTTATCCGAAGGGTTACAGCAAAATGAAGAATTAAAGTATCAGTAAATTTTTTTGAATTCCATGGAACCAAATCCTGTATATGCATGGTATATAAGAATGGTAAATATCATATACGGAAACATAATAATAAAATATGTTATCGCTTGATGAAATTAGGGGAAAACTGGAAAAGCACATAGAAAAAGAATTTCAAACAACCAGTTTTGATGTTATATATGCCATGAATAGCATAGACTACTGGTCAATAGGCATAAAGTTAAATAAAAACTATGAGAATTTTGCAGACAGCATAATTGTATTTACCGTTGACCCCAGTACCGGTGAAATAAAGGACGAGATAAAAAACAGCGATTAAATAAAATTTTATGTGCTGTTAGATTCGTTAATAATTATAGTTTTTTTATATAAACCTATATATAACTATATATATAATTATATATATGGGTGTAAAATTATGTCGTATGGAATTTAAATATCCAGAATATGATGGAAACAGCATATACAATCTTGCATGCTTATTATCGGAGTCTGTTGGAATAAAAACCAATGGCAAACCTTTAGATTTAAACCTTGAAAAGGATAAAACCATATTAATATTAATTGATGGATTCGGCATAAATTATATTAAAAAATTAAATATAAAAAATTATAAAATAATTACAACGGTATTTCCATCCACAACTGCAACTGTTATGACAACACTGTTTACAGCTAAAACACCAGGAGAACATGGGGTTATAGGTTATACAAATTATTCGAATGATCTGGGCATAATAAATGCAATGAGATATACATTCAATGGCCTCGATATTAATGAATCCCTGACAACTCTAAAAGATTTTAATGAGGAATTCAATGTGGATTCGTATCTTAAAAGGACAGACAAAAGTGTTGTAAGCATATTGCCCGGAAGAATGGATAAATCAACGTTTACAGGTGCCATAAATGGAAGGAAATATCTAAATTATAAAAGCTTCTGGGATTCGCTGTATCTATTAAACAGGGCTGTAAATTTAAATTACGATTTTATTTATTATTATTTACCATATGTTGACTCCATGGCACATAGTTACGGCACATATGAAAAACCTGCAATGGATGCTGCAGAGGAAATTTACAGTAAAATCAGTCAGGAGGTTGAAAAATTTAAGGATAAATACAATATAATTATAACGGCAGACCATGGCCATTTCCCCGTATCTGAAAATGTTATGATGAATGATAGAAAGGATCTCCTGAATAAACTGGACGTAATGCCATACGGTGATTCCAGGGCACTGTTTTTAAGGACAAGGTACAGTATTGATGATCTATTAAATTTCAATGATACGGAGATATTTGATAAGGAAAAGATTATAAAATCAAACATGCTTGGAAATATAGATGATAGATTCATCAACAGGATCGGCGACTATTTGATCGTACCGCATGATGGAAAAGCCTTTATTTACCAGTCAAAAATTGATGATAATTACCATTTATTGAAGAGCCATCATGGGGGGTTAACCATGGATGAGCAGCTAATACCATTGTTCTATATATGATCTTCATGTAATTCTTCTATGGCATTTATTATTCTATTTTTATAACCATTTTTTTCATCATCATCTATATATTTTTCTCTTGGCCACATAAATCCCCTTAAATGGTCATTTTTATTTCTGGGTATTATATGGATATGATAATGATTTACACTCTGGCTTATTACATTATTGTTTATTATTAATATGCCATCACAGTTTAATGCTTTTTTCAATGCGGTAGATAATATTTTGGCATTCCCGTATAATTTTTTAATAGTTTCATATGGCGTATCAAATATATTATTATAATGGGTTAATGGCATTAACAGGATGTGCCCTTTAAACAGTGGTTTATTATCCAGAAAGGCCCCGGAATATTTATCCTTAAATATAAAATCATTTATATTGCAGAATGTACAGTTCATATTACCATATTTTTTAATTATATTTTTATTCATTGTTTTTTAGATTTTCCAGACAGCTGGGGCATACACAACCGTCAGATAATAATTTTAAGGTTTCTAAACTTTTTCTGTTTAATTTTATATTTTTACACCAGCAAAATATGCCGCCACATCGAAATTTATTACTGCATATGCCACATGCTTTTTCCATTAACTTGTATTTTATAATAATATTAATTTTTACTGCAACTCTGTAAACAACATAATTAATGCAATAATTTTATTCTCGTATAATAAATTTATATATTCCATTATTATGTTAAAACATGAAACCCAGTATAGAAAAAAAGAAACTTGAAAATTACGTGCTTGAAAATCCATCATATAAAATCTACGAGAAAAATGGTATTGTTGAATTGCATTTCATTCCAAACACACCAGAGGCAGAAGAACATTTTCCAGATGGGGAAGATGTAGAACATGTAATGTACGGTGATTTAAGTGGAGATAAAATATATTTTTCCAAGTTTGTAACGATTACAAATTTTGGAAAGACCGAAACTGAATTATTAGATGATGATCCAATTATGGAGTGGATGAAATATATATAAAATATAAATAATACGTTTTTTTATATTCGATTATGTACACACTCCAATTATATAAATGATTTTTGACTTATAAACCGATAAAAAAGTTTTTAAATTAATTAAGGCTTATAGTATCCGATAACAATGCAGGAAACAGATATCAATCTTCTTGTGGGAGGTCCACAGGGCGGAGGAATAGATAGCGCTGCAAATATGGTAAGTATGGCATTTTCGCTTGCGGGGTATAATATATATGGTATAAGGGAGTACCATTCAAATATAAAGGGGAGGCACAGTTATATACATTTCAGGATAATGCATAAAAGACCACGGTCTTTGAAATACCCTGTAGATATAATGGTAGCTCTTGACCCGGATACATTATTTGAACATATGTTTGACGTATCAAGTAATGCAAAAATAATATATGATACATCATTTGACAAATTTGAGTTAAAAAATGCAAGGATGATAACATCAGATACTATGGAAAGTATACGGAATGAGTTAAAATCAAGAAATTTAACACTGGATGTCCATGGCATACTTGATTATTTCAGAAGTGTTGGTGCAGTACCAATTGCAATGCCTTTTGATAAATTAATAAATGATTACGTTCCAGAAGGCCCGGCAACAAGATATTATAACACACTTGGAGCCGGAACGACACTTGCGATTCTTGGCCTGGATATAGAACATGCAAATGAGGGAATAAAATATGCATTCAGGAAAAAACCATCGGTTGTAGATTCAAATTTAAGGGTAATAAAGGCTGCCTATGATTACGTTGATAAATCAGAAATAAAACCGGAACAGCTAAAATTTTATCCCGTGATACCGAGAATATTATTAACGGGTAACGATGCTGTTGCAATAGGTAAATTAATGGGTGGACTGAGATTTCAGACATATTATCCAATAACCCCGGCAAGTGATGAGAGCACATTGCTGGAAAACCATGAGGATATAAAATTCCTGGAAAATGAAACCAAAAATTTAAAAAAAGGAGGTTTAGTAGTTGTCCAGTGTGAGGATGAATTATCAGCAGTAAATATGGCAAATGGAGGGGCACTGACCGGTGCCAGAAGTGCAACTGCCACATCAGGTCCGGGATTCTCATTAATGGCTGAGGGTATTTCCTTTGCAGGAATGACTGAAATACCACTTGTTGTTACACTTTACCAGAGAGGAGGGCCGTCAACAGGTTTGCCAACAAGAAACGGGCAGTCAGATTTATTATTTGCACTGAACACCGGCCATGGTGAATTCCCAAAAATGGTAATTTCATCAGGTGATATGGAAGAATGCGTATACGATGCAATGAAGTCCCTGAATTATGCACAGAAATACCAGATGCCTGTTATACATATGATTGATAAAACCCTGGCAAATACAATGGACCTTGTACCTGAAATAGATGTTAAGAGGGTAAGGATAGAAAAATATAGGGACAATAATAATCATGAAAACTATAAGAGATACGATTTAAACACGGATGATGGTGTTTCACCATACGGTGTATTCGGAAAGGATGTATTCTGGATGACTGGAGATGAACATAATGAATTAGGCCATGTAACAGAGGATACATCGCTGAGGGATAAAATGATGGAAAAGAGAATGAGAAAACTTATAACCGCAGATAGGGAAATACCCATGGAAGACAGGGCAATATTATACGGAAATGAAAATGCGGATATAACATATATAACCTGGGGAAGCCAGAAAAGCCTGTTATTAGATGCAATAGATGAATTAAAGAAAGATGGAATATCGGCTAACCTGTTATATTTAAGAATGTTTGCACCATTTCCCTCAGAATATGTAGGAGAGGTTCTGAAAAAATCTAACTTAATAATAGATGTTGAAAGCAACATGACCGCACAGGCTGCAAAGATAATTAGAATGAATACAGGAATAGAGGTAAAGAGTTCCATACTGAAATATAATGGCAGGCATATGACCATAGATGAGGTCATAAAATCAACAAAGCGTATAATGGGCAAGGAGCTTGAAATGGTAGTACTGGAGAATGGATCATAGGTGATATAAATGGAAAAAAGTGTAGAAAGGTATAATTATAGAAGTAATATAACGATAGACTGGTGCCCTGGCTGTGGAAATTTTGGTATAGTTTCAGCTGTGACACAGGCATTAACAGATATGAAAATGGATCCAAAGGATGTTGTGGCAGTTTCCGGAATAGGATGCTCTGGCAAAACACCTCACTATTTAAATATAGCAGGAGCACATACACTGCATGGCAGGTCAATACCATATGCTGTTGGGGTTAAACTGGCAAACCCGAATTTAAATGTACTGGTAATGGGTGGAGATGGCGATTTATTAAGTATCGGTGCCGGCCATTTAGTTGCAGAGGGCAGGAGGAATTCCGGCATAGTTGTATTGTTATACAATAATGCTGTATATGGTTTAACTAAAGGCCAGGCAGCGCCAACAATGCCGCTGAATGAGAAGGTAAAGAGCATACCGAGACCAAATATATTAGATAAAATAAACCCAGTGGCATTAGCCATGACTTCCGGGTATTCCTTTGTTGCCAGAGGTTTCTCATCTGAAATAAAACAGTTATCAATGCTAATAGAAAGGGCAATGAAACACAAGGGATCTGCCATAATAGAGATATTACAGCCATGCCCCACATACAATGATGTAAACACACTGGACTGGTTCAGAAAGAGGGTATATAAGCTGGAAGATGATAAAACCTGGAACCCTGTTGTAAATGACAAATCAGAGGAAGAGGAAAAGTTCAACAAGGGATATAATTTATCATTAAAATGGGGAGATAAAATACCCATAGGAATATTCTATGAAAATAATACTGTACCGTCTTTCCCTGAAAGGCTATCAAAAATTGTGCCTGATTACATAAAATATCCGCCATCAGACCAGGATGTTTCAGATAAGGATGGCTATACAATAGTTGACCCAATAAAAACATTCATAGAAAAAGAAATAGAATAAATTAATTTTTATTATTTTTATTTTTTAAATCTGTTAAATATTTTTCAATATATGCTATATCCTTATCTATTGTTTTGTCAGTTTCCTTTAACCAGAGCAGACCGCCGGCAGAATCAATTAAAGTTCCTGAGAATTTCATATCAGGCACCAGTAATTTCCAGTTAAATGGTATTTTTGATATTATTGATAGGTACATTGCATTGTTTGATTTTCTTATGTGTAATTTTCCGTAAAATAAATCATCTTTTTTATAATAGACCTCTGTAGCTAATGAGCCGGTACCCGGTCTTGGTGATACCTCCTTCTCATCTGTAATTTCCAGTCCTGTCAGTAGATCCTTATAATTCATACGAACCCCCTTTCCCTGAGATAATCTTTTGCTATTTTACCAAGACCCAGTTCTTCAGGCGTATAACCGAATGATAAACCCAGCAACTGCGTTACATAAAGTACGGGTAATGTCCAGTCCTGTTTAAACTGATTCTGTATTTTTAACTGCGTTACGTCTAACTGTAAATGGCACAGTGAACAGGGGTGTACCAGCATCTCCGCACCGTTATTCTTTGCATCGCTTAAAATATTATTGGCCATTTTTAATCCTACCGGAGGATTTATACCTACCAGTGGAAAACCACAGCATGAACTTTTTAATGGAAATGCCACAGGTTCTGCACCTGTTGCAGCCACCAGATCCATCACACTCTTTGGGTTGTAAGGCGATTCAAAGCCCATTACCTCGTATGGCCTTAATAACTGGCAGCCGTAATATGTTCCCATTTTTATTCCCTTCAGGGGTTTTTTTACATGCTTTTTTATTTTATCTATACCAACATCACGTATCAGTGTCCATATAAAATGCTCGGAATCAACGCTACCATCGTATTCCATATCAGCATTTTTTAATCTCCTGTCCACATTCTCCCTTAATTCTGGATCTTTTTCATATTTATCAGATGCTATTCTATGCGAATTTAAGCATACACTGCATGGAGTTGACATCTTCTCAAAACCCATAGTTTTTACCTTTTCTAAATTTCTTAAGTTCAATGCTGTATGAATTTCCTCGCTTTTATCATCCATGAAACCTCCACCGCAGCAATTCCAGTCATCGACCTCCATTAATTCCAGATCGAGATCCTTTGCCACCAGCTGGGTGGCTATATCAACATCTTTTGCTATTCCATGGGATGCACATCCCGGATAATAAGCTACCTTCATTTTTTATCACCCATTATTTTTTTTATTTCATTAATATTCTTAACATTGTTATCCTTTGTAAATGCATACTTTATTTTCCCGGATTTCAACATATTTATAGAATCCTTTATGGCCTCACCAAAACCGAATGTTTTTAGATATAACGATGATTCTTTTATTTTACCGGTATCGTTTATCAGTTCCAATATGGCATTGTCGTGCTTCCTTGCCATTGTTATTACATCTGTTTCAGGTCCTCTGTAGTCATCAAGGTGTGACCTTGTTTTCTTTATTGCTATCACAGGCTGGACATCCTGTGGACATACCTCATAGCACATGTAACATGAGGTGCATCTCCACGCACTGTCCATTAACATATCTATTCTCTCCTCCTTTTTTGTATCCCTGTCATCTGCAATGTACCTGTAGCCCTTTGCGTGTGCTGCAGGCCCCAGAAACTTTTCATCCGCCTTCACCGATGGACATGCGGAAACACACAGGCCACAGTATATGCATCCCTGAAACTTCCAGACCTCTTTCTGTTCTTCCGGCAGCATTCTCTGTTCTTCCTTACCTTCTATTACCTCCTCATCGGCATATAACCTTGGCATTACCTTATACATTCTGTCATAAAAGGTATCGACATCCGGTATTAAATCCCTGACCTCTGTATAATAGTCCATGCTTTCCAGATTTATTTCACCTTTTTCGTCCATTACCTTAAAAGCCATTGTTTTACATGCCAGTGATGGTATACCATTTATTTTCATTGAACAGCTGCCACATACTGCCATATGGCATGATGCCCTGTACGATAATGAGGGGTCCTGCTCTGTTTTTATTCTTCTTAAAACTTCCGTCATCTGTGTGTACCTATCGGCTTTTACCCTGTATGATTTCCAGAAAACACCATCTTTTTCATTATATTTTTTTACATTAACAGTTATTTCCTTCTCTTCCATTTTAATACACCCTCGGTTCAGGTTTCCACCTTGTGAAATTAACGGGCTTATAGGATATTTTTATTTCACTGTCACCAAGATATGCTACTGTATGTTTCATCCAGTTGTCATCATCCCTATTTGGATAATCATCCCTGTAATGTGCACCCCTGGTTTCCTTTCTATTCAGTGCCGCTGAGGATACGGCTAATGCCACATCTAACATATTCCTTGTTTCAAAGGCATTGAAAACCTCTGTGTTATAATTACTGCTTTTATCGGTTACATACATATTTACTGATCTTTTTCTTAAATCCGATATTTTCCCTACTGCCTCTTCTAATTTCTTTTTATCCCTGAAAATACCAACATTTTCCCACATTATATCCCTGAGTTCGTTCAGTAATGTGCCGAAATGCTCTCCACTCTCCCTCTTTATATATAAATACGCAGTATTTACAATATCATCAACATTGCTGTTTGATTCAACATTTTTATGGCTTTTAAGAAAGTTTACCATTGAATCTCCGGTTTCCCTTCCATAAACTAAAGTTTCAAGCAATGAATTAGACCCCAACCTGTTAGCTCCATGAACGGAAACACAGGCGGCCTCTCCGGCGGCAAAAATACCGTTTAAATCATGGTTTGATCCGGTTATGTCAACATCTATTCCTCCCATGAAATAATGCTGTGCTGGCCTTACAGGAATCATCTCCTCTGTGGCATCAACACCGGAAAAAGTTTTAGCAGCGTCATATGCTAAACTCAGCCTTTCCATTATATATTCCTTACCTAAATGTGTTAAATCAAGGCCTAAATAACCACCTTTAAAGCCTCTTCCTTCCCGTATTTCAATTGTCATTGACCTTGATACTATATCTCTTGGGGCAAGGTCAAATTTATGCGGCGCATATCTTGCCATGAACCTTTCTCCCTTATTATTTTTCAGTATTCCCCCCTCTGCCCTTGCAGCCTCACTTATTAAGATATCTGATGGATATAAGCCTGTTGGATGAAACTGGACAAATTCCGGGTCTTTTAACGCAACACCGGATCTCAGGGCTATGCCATAACCATCGCCCGTGTTTATATAACTGTTTGTTGTATGTTTATACAACATGCCCAGTCCACCGGCAGCTATCAATAATGCCCGTGATTTCAGGTATACCGGATCCATTGTTTTCATTTCCATTGCAACAAGGCCATTTACATCCTTTCCCTCCTTGACTATATCTAAAACGTAATACTCATTATAAAAATCTATATTTTTAAATCCTGTTGCGTGTTCGAATAATGTATGCAGCAATGCCATACCGGTTTTATCAGCAACAAACCTTGTTCTTGGATATGTCTGCCCACCAAAATATCTCAATGCTATTCTTCCATCCGGCTGCCTGTTAAAAGGGGCACCCCACGCGTCAAGAATGTGGACAATTTCTCCGGATTTGGCAGATAATAATTCTGCAGCATCCTGATCTACTAAATAATCACCGCCCTTAACCTCATCATATGACATAAAATCTGGGTCATCGTTTGGATCTGAATTACCCTTTATATATGCCGCTATCCCCCCCTCGGCTGCGGCTGAATGCGACCTTGTGGGAAATACCTTTGAGACAACTGCCACGGAAAAACCTGCAGAGGCAACAATATTGGCTGCCATTAAACCTGCGAGTCCCCCTCCTAAAATAACTGCATCATATTCTTTTTTTTCCATCAGATAATCACCAATATATAGTTTATTATGTGATATAATTAAATAAAATATAAGATTTTGCTTTAAAACTAAAAGTAAAAAAATTTAAAATTACTGGTTTTTGCTGAAATAATCATCGGCTATTTTACAGTTGCTCTTGACAGATTCCACGCCTTTATTCCATTCTTTTAATTCGTCATCGTTGAAATTTAAATCGTATATCTTTTCAACACCGTTTTTACCGATTTTTATTGGAACCCCAATGAACATATTATTTATTCCGTAATGTTTTGCATGTTCATCTGTTAAATATGCAGCACATGGTATTACCCTTTTTTTGTCATTTATTATTGATTCAACCATCACGGATATTGATATTGATGGTGCATAAAATGCCGTTCCGTTTTTATAGTAGTCAAGTATTTCACCACCACCAAACCTTGTTCTCTTTATTATTGCATTTATTTTATCCGCACTTAATAAATCCGATATTGGTATTCCAGAGACGTTAGAATACCTGATAAATGGTACCATGTCATCACCGTGGCCACCTATAACAAAGGCATTTACATCCTCCACGGAAACATCCAGGGCCTCTGCCAGAAATGTTCTGAACCTTGAGCTGTCAAGTGATCCACCAAGGCCCATTATCCTTTCATGGCTAATGCCAGATGACTTTTCTATTGCATATGCCATAATATCTGCGGGATTTGTAACTGTAACTATTATTGACCTCGGTGAGTATTTCTTTATATTTTCACCGATATTCTTCATTATGCTTATGTTTTTTACCAGCAAGTCATCCCTGCTCATTCCGGGCCTTCTTGCAAGCCCTGCAGTAACAACTATTACATCTGACCCCTCAAGATTCTTATACATTGCTTCATCTTTTGTACAGAAACCTTTTAATTTGCAGTCAAACCCAAAATGCGGGGCTCCCTCCTGTATATCAAGGGCCTTACCCTCTGCAACACCCTCAACGATATCAAAGATATTTATATCAGCTATACCTTTTATTGCAAGAACCTGTGCAACGCTTGCACCTACGGCGCCTGCTCCTATAATAGAGACCTTTTTATCCATGCATTGATATGTTTATCAAAATTAAAAATTTTTGTATTGTCTAAAAAAGAATTTGTTATAAAATTTATCAGTAATAAAATAAAAATTTATCTCTTATCTATTTTTATAAAAGCTCTTTCTTCCGGCCCGGTGTAAATTGCTCTTGGCCTTATCAGGCGTTCCTCGTCCTCAACGTATTCTGTTATGTGTGCCAACCATCCCAGAACCCTGGAAAAACCGAATAATGTTGTGAACATTGTTATGGGAAAACCAATTTCATTGAAAACTATTCCAGAGTAATAATCCGTATTCGGGTATATTCCCTTTGATCCAAAGGTTTTAACACCAAGATCTTCAAGTTTCTCTGCAATGTCAAGCAGTTTTTTCTGCTCATTATCCGTTATCATATCCTTGGCTATGCCCTTAAATATCTTCATTCTGGGATCATATGTCCTGTAAACCCTGTGACCGAAGCCCATCAATCTCTTTTTGTCCTCAAGAATATTTTTATTGAACCATGGTTCAACGTTATCGGTAGTTTTTATTTGCAACAACTGCTTATATGCTGCTTCTGCGGCTCCACCGTGTAGAGGACCTTTTAATGCGGCTATTGCAGCTGTTATGCATGAATACATATCAGATAATGTTGATGATGCAACCAGAGCGGCTGTTGTTGAGGCAGGTACTTCATGGTCCACATATATTATCAATGCTGAATTCATTGCACCTATCTTTTTTTCATTCACATTATCACCAAGGCAATTCCTTAAAAATGCCTCAGCATAGCCATATTTCGGATCTGGATTCTGTAATTTTTTACCTGTTTTATGCCTGTATATGTTTGATATTATTCCCAGGTCTTCACCCAGTATTTTCGCTACCTGTTTTTTATCATTATCCTTATCCCATTTATAATCCCCTGACGATAATGATGCAAATGCAGTTTCCATCATTGTTAAGGTGTCGGATTCCTCAGGTAGTTCAGATATCAATGATAACACATGATCGGGCAATTTATAACTGCTTTTCAATTCATCCTCAAATTTTGATAACTGTTCTTTATTGGGTAATTCACCATATGTCATTAAATATGCCACTTCCTCAAAGGAACAATTTTTCACGAGGTCATTCACGTCATAACCACGATACCTTAATATTCCCGCATTGCCATCTATATATGTCAATCCTGTATATTTTATAAAAACATCTTCTAATCCAAGACTTACTGCCATTTTAATCACTTCCATACCATTCTGAATTCTTAACTTTGGACAATTCCTTCAATGTGTTGCGCTCACGCATTAAATCACGTGTTGATAGTATTCCTGAAACTTTATTTCCAGTTTTCACTATCAAATGCCTTATATTGTGTTTGCTCATCAAAACTGCGGCCTTTGTAATGTTATCATCTTCAGTTATTGTTATAAGATTTTCCTTTGTTGCAATTTCAATAATTTTTGTGTTTAGGTCCTTTCCTACAGCAATTGCCCTTATTATATCGCGTTCCGTTACTATGCCCTTTAATTCATTATCATTTCCTATGAGTAACGAACCCTTATTTTCATCTAACATTTTCTTAGCACCTTCGTATATAGTCGAAGTTTCGGATATATAAAGCGGAGGCTTATGCATAATATTTTTTATTTCAAGACTCATAATTATAATATTATTAAATGAAATTTAAATATTATGTAAGGTAAAAAAGTATTCTTATAAACCCCGATTTATGATTGATTGCCGGGTAACTTATACCCTTAACATGTTCACATAAAATGGTCTAATGGGTGTTCAACAGGAATTCAATACAGCAAAAATGTCAGTAATTAACTATAAATAATTAACCACGTCAAATTATAAAAATTTATAAAAATTCTCTATTATAGATGTTATTCTATATTTATATATTTATTTGATAAAAAAATACACTATTATGAAGAATAAAGATATTATAATTTTCTTTACCGGGGTTTTACTTATAATTAATGCATATGAATTTTATGCCAGATATGGAATTTATTTTTATCCGACATCAACAGATTATAATGTAACATTATACCATGCAGAAATATATACATCAATAGTGGACATTTTATTAATTACAGGTTCAGTGATGATAGGATTTTTAATATACAGAACCATAAAAAATAAATTTAATATCCCAAAATTAAGGCATTTTTATCCTATAACTTTCGTATATGCAATAATTCTGGCGATAGTTGGTGGATTAATACACATAATGCCGTCCAGGGCATATTCTTATCCACACGTAGTTATATTTTCATTTGGACAGCCCATGTTTACTCCTAATCTGATGGTTTATTATGCAAATGTTATAGGTATATACATTTACCCTTTCCAGGTATTATCCCTTATAACCGCATCAATAATAGGCGGCTCCATAGTTTCAATATCGTTTATGAATTTACAGTCAAAAAGTAAGTCTACAGCATCATTAATAGGCGCTGTTGGTGTATGCCCTGCATGTGCTACGGGAACGTTTTTTGGCCTTGTAATAGGTGCAAGCCCATTTTTAAGTTCGTTTTACCTAAATTATCTATATGGGAGCACCTTTAATGAGATATTTTTGAGTCTGACCTCACTGACTGCATTATTTCTGGTATTTATTTATTTCATAAGGAGATACAGAACAAAATTTATTGCCCATGAATCGTATTAATAATAAGTAATATCTTTTATCTATCTAATAAATTGCTATTTTAAATTTATGGTAATTATTGATTTTTTGAGAATCAATTTATATATAAAATGAAAAATATGAATTATTTTATTATTTCCTTTCAAAAAGTTTTTTAATAGCACAAACGATACGGGACTATGAAAGGCATTAAAATTGTGGTTTCAGTAAAACAGGTTCCGGATGCTGACGATTTGAGGATAGATCCGGTAACGAATAATCTGGTAAGAGAAGGAGTACCTGCAATAATTAATCCTCCGGATTTGCACTCCATAGAGGAGGCATTAAGATTAAAAGAAAAATATGGCGGCACCGTTACTATAGTATCCATGGGGCCACCAAGAGGGGATGTATCATTAAGAGAAGCAGTTTCAATGGGTGCAGATGATGTATACCTGGTAACCGATGCTGCAATGGCAGGATCCGATACATGGGCAACTTCATATACTGTATCACAGGGAATTAAAAAAATTGGAGGGGCTGATATAATAATAGCCGGAAGAAGGGCAGTTGATGGTGAAACACAGCAGGTTGGACCACAGATAGCAATGTGGCTTGGTATCCCGGCCGTTGCATATACCGATAAAATTGTAGATATAAACACAGAAACCAAGACAGTAAAACTTATAAAAAGAACTGAGTTTGATAAGGAAACGATAGAGGTTAAAATGCCTCTGGTTGTCACAATGTTAGAAGATTCAAATGAACCCCGGGAGGCAACACTGGAAGGAATGATAAAGGCTAAAACATTTGATGTTAAAAGGTTATCAAAAACCGATATAAATGCTGACCCAAAGAAAATAGGTCTGGCCTCATCGCCAACAAAGGTTATCAGGGTAAGGCCACCACCAAAAATGAGAAATCCTGAAATAATCAAGAATGAGGATTTAAATAAAACGGTAGACTTTTTAATATCAAAAATAAAGGAATCAGTAAAGGGTATGAAATCTATGGAAAACCTGTATAAAAAACCCGAGCCAGTTACAAAGATAGATGAGGATGTCTGGGTGTATATAGACCATATGGATGGAGAATTAAATAAAACATCACTGGAAATTCTGGGAGCAGCAAGGAATGTTGCTGACATGATGGATACAAAACTGGGTGCAGTTATAATAGGTGAAGATGATGAGCACCTCATAGATGTTGCTTTTAAATACGGTGCCGATAAGGTATATTACTGTGATACAAAACATGGAAAAACCTATGATAATGATATATACACAAGGGCTTTATCCATGATGATAAAAAAATATAAACCAAATTCATTATTCTTCCCCGGAACATCAACCGCAAGGGAACTGGCATCAACGACAGCAATAGAGGTTAATACCGGTTTAATAGCCGATTGTATAATATTTGATGTTGACCAGAAGGGGCAGTTATTATCAACAAGGCCGGATTTTGGTGGTAAGGAAACATCAACAATTATCTGCCCTAATAACAGACCAATAATGGTTACAACAAGGGCGGGTGTTTTCCCCGCATTGCCTGAAAGAGATTTTAAGGGAGAACTTATAAAGGAAAAACTGGACGATGATAAAACAAGATTCAAAATTACAGATTATGAAAACATAGAAAAAACAAATGCACTTGCAGCGGCCAAGGTTGTTGTTGGTGTTGGCAGGGGTATAGTAAATAAGGATAACATGGAAATCGCAGAAAAACTTGCAAAGAAAATAAATGGCATTATAGGTGTAAGTAAACCACTGGCAGATGCTGGATGGTACCCGAAAGACCACCAGGTAGGCCAGACAGGGACAACAATAAGGCCTGATCTGTATATGGCTCTGGGTATATCAGGTGCAATACAGCATTTAGTTGGTATACAGGGATCAAAAAGAATAATTGCCATAAATAACGATCCGGATGCTGCAATATTTGACAACTGCGATTTTGGTGTCATTGGCGATATATTTGAAATAGTTCCTGAACTAATTAAAAAAATAGGTGATATAAATGCTTGAATATGATATTGTTATAGTAGGTGCAGGTCCATCAGGTTCGGCTGCTGCATTAAAAGCGGCCTCATCCGGTAAAAAGGTTCTGGTTCTAGAGAGGGGTCCTGAACCGGGATCAAAGAATGTATCCGGTGCGATGATAAGAAAGGATTATGTAACATCGGTATTTGGTGAAGGAGTACCGTTTGAAAGGAATGTCAATAAAATAAAGTTATCATTATATGATAAAGATAAACCAGTAAGTATAGAATTCAGCCCGGATAACCTTGTTACCACCGGAAGGTTAAAGTTTGATAAGTGGTTATCATCGGTTTCTGAAAATGCCGGTGCCATGGTAATACCTAAAACAACTGCATTAAAATTAAACTGGGAGAATAATGTTGCAAAATCGATAACAACGGACAGGGGAGAGGTATTTGCAAAATCCTTTGTTTTAGCTGAAGGCGTTAACTCACTGGTATCAATGGAGTCAAAGATAAGATCGGATTTAACGCCCGAAAATGCGGTAGAGACAGTAAAGGTAGTTTATTCGGTAAAAAAAGAGGATATAAATTCAATGTTTAATACGAAAAATGAAAGCTCTGGAGTAGCGTGGAGATATATAATGACGGATCCACTGGTTGCAGGGTTTTTATATACGTATAAGGATAGTGTATCAATAGGTATAGGTTCACCGATAAATCAGCTGGTTGAGAGAAAAATAAGGCCAGAAAAACTTTTAGATGATTTTATGGATAAAACCGGATTGTCAGATATGGTTAAGGGCTATTCGCTGAGGGAATATTCTGCAAAGGTTATACCGGAAGGTGGTTTCCCGGATATAAACGTATCAAAAAGCAACGTTTACCTCTGCGGTGATGCACTGGGATTGGTTGATCCACTGACGTTTGATGGAATAAGCCCTGCAATAGCTTCTGGAACAATAGCGGGAAGTGCAGCAGTTTACAACCTCGATTCAGCAACATACAGATATGAATTGATGAAAAACCCGGAAATATCAAAAATTGCAAAGGAGAGAAAGCTTGAATCAGAATTTATGTCAGGAGACAGGGTCAGGGAGTACATAGAAATGGTTTCATCAATGCTAAATAACTGGGCTTCAGGCAATATGTTTGGAATGCGTAATACAATGGTCAGTAATTATAGAAATGTGATACCGGATTTAATGGGATTCGTACTTAAAATGAGGTGAAGAAATGAGAACAGAGGAGAAATTATATACATTAAGATATAAGAAGGATAATGAAACACATCTTGCCATAGAGGACGGAGATAAATGTATTGAATGTGAAAAGAAGTATGGAGACCCACAACCATGTGCTTCAATATGCCCGGCTAATGTTTATTCATGGCAGAATAATAAAATAGTAATAGGTTATGAAAACTGTGTGGAATGCGGTGCGTGCAAAATAGCATGCCCCTATGAGAATATTTTATGGAAATATCCAAGATATGGAAAGGGCATAGCACTGAGATACGGATAAGTTCTACCCGAAATATTAATATTTTATTTCTTATTTTATGTTTATGGATGAATTATATTTTTTAAATGATGGTTCCTATGATATCGATTCCGGTGCTTATTGTGGCATAGTCCCAAAGGTTTTATGGTCAAAATATTTTAACGATAGCGATAACAAAATAAGGAATACAACAAATATCCCGTTTTTAAAAATTAATAATAAAAATATTCTGATAGATTCCGGGATGGGCAATAATTTTTCTGAAAGATTTATTAAAAATTTTAGGCCTGAAAAAAATCACGATATAGAAAACCAGTTAAGGGATTATGGTGTGAAAAACATTGATTTGATAATACAGTCACATATGCATTTTGACCACAGCGGCCATACATTTTCAAAAAATAATATTTTTAAAAAAACAGAGATAATATTACAGAAAAAGGAATTAAGCGCATTTAGAAAACCAAATGATTTTACTAGGGGCAGTTACGTTAAAGATAAGATAAATAAAAAAATGATTTTACTGAATGGTTCTGGGAGGATTAACAGTAATATAAATGTAATATTTACTTCTGGCCATACCGAAGGCCATGAGGTTATTCTGTTTGAAATTAATTCTAAAAAATATCTATACGGCGGAGATTTATTTCCCTCAGCATTTCATATAAAACCGTATTATTTAACTGCGCTGGATTCTTATCCCCTGAATTCACTGAAAATGAAGAAAAAATTATTAAATAAGGTTATTAAGGAGAAAATTTTAATGATTTTTAATCATGATGATAAAAATGTTTTATGTGAGGTTTATGGTGCTGTGGAAAAACCATTAATTAATAAACTTAATATAGATAAATACTATTAATATACGGAGAATATTTTCATCCGGTATTTCCATTATATCAGAGTATTGAAAGTGCCCGGGTTTATATGGTACAGAATGGTAAATAATTATCAGTATTCTTATTTAAATTGCTCAAGTTTTTCTAAAAAGTATTTAAGAGATCTGGATCTGGTTCTTCCGAGTTCTATCGAGTAATAGGAAAAAATTTCGGACAAATTTCCAATCTATTTCTTCTACCAAGTGATTTTTTGAAAATTTCTTTCGTAACATTATCCGGATCTTCTTCCCATTTTATTTTGAGTTTTTTACACGCTTTTCTGTCAAGACCAGCCATATACCAGCTTTCAATTTCATTTTCGACAATTACTATATTTTCCATCAAAATATCTGGGTAACTATTTGCTATGATGCCTATTTTCTGATTTGGGTATATACAGGAGTCATTATCTGCCAGAAATAAATAATGTATACCGGTATTATTATTATACATTTTATTAAGTGCCTTGATGTAATTTGTTGTATATTTTTTTCTCTTCTCCGCATATTCATATACCTTTATACAGGTATTAGGTTTCATTTTTTTAACGGCGTTATTAACAAAAAGGTCGTCACTTAATCCTTCCACGAAAAGAATCAAAACTGTAGTGTTCAATTTAAAAACCCATCAGAAAACAGTTGTGATATGCTAATTTCCTCATCCAGAAAATATTTCAATTCTTTATCCTGTTCCGGTTTCTTTATAATAGAAAAACCATCCAGGTCACGTTTTATAACAAAAATATTATCTTTATCTATATAATTTATTATTTCAGGACTGTGTGTGGTAATAATTAACTGCTTAGTTTTTGATGCTTCTTTCATTAATTCAACGAGTTTCTGTAATAAGGCAGGATGGATATTTTTTTCTGGTTCTTCTATTGCCACTACATTTCTTCTTTCAAAATATAATATATCAATTAATGTTATAATCTCTATAGTACCATCAGATATAAACGTGGCTGGCAATTCCAAACTATTGTTAAAATTTTCCCGGACATTCAATATTATTGTTTTATCAGATAAAGATTCTATAGCAATTTTATTTATGAATGGAAGGCACATATCAACAAGGCCAATTAATTTTTTCATCGACTCGTTATTTTTTGTCAAATTTTTCAAAACCAGGGCAATATTTTTACCATCCTGTTCTAATTCAGCCAGCCCAGAAAGTGGTATTGAATGCTTGGAAAGTTTGGGATCAATATCATAAATCTGCGGTATATTAGATCTTTCAAAGAAGGGAATAATTGGAATTAATGTAAGAATACTTTTATCCGATGTTTCACGTGCCAATATGAATTTAATAAATGAACCGAGTTTGTTTGTTAATTCATCATCCATTTTTATCTTTCCATTTATATTAGACATTGAAAGTGTAGATCCATCCTCAAGATGGAATTCGACCGTTTCCGTATACCTGTATTTTTTTAATTTTTTAACCTTGCCTGATAGTTCAATATTAATTCTGTATAGAATGCCCGTTATATTCAGATTGGAATTGTTGCTTCCAAAATTTGAGGATATCTTGGCATCAAATAATATCTCTATCCCAGCAGTATCGTTTTTCGCATTTGCATTTAATATGTGTTCAGTTCCGCCCTGAAGAGAGATTGCGTTTTCAACACCCGAATTAATAATGTCCCTTAAAAATTGTAGGATTGATATGAAATTTGATTTACCTGCCGAATTTGGACCTATAATAATATTAAAATCCGAAAGATTCACATTTAGGTTATTAAAGCTTTTATAATTCCAGGCTTTAATTGATTTGATTGACATGAATTTCATAATTGATTAACATTCTAAACAATATAAAGTTATTTATTCATGCTATTGGGAAATAGATGGCTGAACCGCTTTTGAATAATACCAGATGCGGAATGCCACTTCCTGCCCATCCCGTGACGCTAAAATGTGTTCCGTGTTATTAAGTATTTTTGAGTTGCTGAGAAAATAAGCATAACTATAGTGTCTATTAAATCCTGTATCATTAACTCATCTCTTCTGGCGAGGATTTATTTGCGATTTAAACTGTAAAAAACTTTGTGTTGTATTTTGTACGTGGAAGATCGCATTTTCTTCTACTGTGTGTATAGCATACCCCTATTTCGCATTCATCCCATGACCTAAGCTGTATGCTTTCTACCTTAATAGTCGTGAAAGTATCAGTACCTCCTCAGATTATTCCATTATATTATAAAATTTAACTATATTTTATAATAAAGATAATAGTAGAATTAAACCTATTTATATAATTTAAATATATAGCAATGTATAATATTTATATATATCTATGTGTTAACTTATGATGGAAAATATAAATAGCAATGTTAAGTTATCCTTAAAGAAGAGATATATTAGACTTGCACCTATACTGTTTTTTCTATATGTTGTAAACTTCCTTGATAGGGTTAATCTATCATACGGTATAGCTGCAGGTATGTTTACGGATATAGGAGCACCTGCGTCCAGTGCTGACCTTATAGCTGGAATAGCCTCAGCATTATTTTTTGTTGCGTATGCCATACCACAGGTATTTACAACGTTAAGAATAAATAATGTTGGTATAAGAAAAATATTTGCACTTGCGTTTGGATCCTGGGGAGTAATAACAATAGTTACCGGTTTTGTTCAGAATGTTCCTGAAATATATGCATTGAGATTTATATTAGGGTTTGCTGAAGCACCATTTTATGCAGGCACAATGTTCTTTATGGGCATATGGTTTGTAAAATCTGAAAGAGGGGTTGCAAACTCATTTTTCAACGCAGCAATACCTGTTGCAGGTATATTCGGCGGTTTAATAGCAGGTGGGCTGTTTACCATTTATGGAAATAATCCAGGATGGAGATATCTATTCATATATGAGGGGATATTGGCTTTAATATCCGTTGTAATATTATGGGTGGTTTTAACAGATTTTCCTGAGGATGCAAAATGGTTAACAAAGGAGGAGAGAGATTCTTTACAGGGTGCACTTGATAAAGAAGAAAAAGAAAAACCATTGAAAATGAGCTGGAAAAAGGCATTAACGGAACCGGATGTTTTGCTGCTGACAGCTGTTTACTTTTTAGGCATTACCGGCTTATATGGTTATGCTATATGGCTGCCATCTATTATAGGTTCATTTACACATTTACACGCTGCTGCATCAAGTTTTTTAAGCGATATTCCATATATTGCTGCCTCCATAGCACTGATATTTATATTAAGATATTCTGATAAAAAGGGAAACAGAAAAGTATTAACTGCAATAATATTCTTTGTGGCCTTTGCTGGACTTACCATGAGCGCATTTTTGATATCCAATGCTGTGGTTTCATTTATATTCTTCACAATTTCAGCAATAGGAATATTTTCATTTTTACCCATATTCTGGAATATTCCACAGGAATCATTAACCAGGGAAAGTTCTGCAGCGTCAATAGGAATGATAAACGGCATCGGGAATCTTGGGGGCATAGTAGGGCCACTACTGGTTGGTGGACTGGAAAGCTATACACACTCATTTGTAGATGGCGTTTATGCAATGGCTATATTTGCTCTGTTTGCTGGAATACTTGTTCTATTTGTAAAGCATTCCAGGTAAAATAATTTTATACATTTTTATATTATATTATAATAAATTTTTTTATAAAAATTAATATATTATTGCCTGTACAGCAACAGTATAATTGTTATTGAAACATAAATTAATAAAAATTAATAGGTTAATATTAATATATTTATATGATTTTATTGCTTGATGGCACTTCTGATTCAAGAAACCTTACCATATTCCTGAAAAATAATGGTTATGATCTGGTAGCGACAGCAACTACAGATGAGGGTGCGGATAAACTGATAAATAATAACATAAAAACAATAAATAAAAAACTGTTATATGATGATTTACTGGAAAGGTGTAAAGAATTACAGGTAGATACAGTAATAGATGCAACACATCCGTATGCAAATTCAATACATGAAAACTCATTAAGAGTTGCAGAGAAGTTAAAAATATTACATATAAGATATGAAAGACCCGAAATAGTTTATGAAAATGGCAACATAATATACGTAGATAATTATGATGGGGCGGTAAAAGAGGTATCAAAAATAAATTCGGATAATATACTGGTAACAACGGGCATTAAAAATGTAGAATATTTCAGGGACATAATTAAAATAAAAAATGTTTATTTCAGAATCCTGCCAGAGTCTGATAGCATTAAATTGTTATCTGCCATGGGTGTGAAAATGAAAAATATAATAGCAATGGAGGGACCATTTAACATTGAATTGAATAGGGCTATATATAAAAATTATAAAATAGGTGCATTGATAACAAAGGATAGTGGTTTTGATGCGGACACAAAAATAAGGGCAGCAATAGAAAATAATATTAAAGCAATTATAATAAAAAGGAAAAAATACAATTATAAAAATATAGCATATAATTATAATGAAGTAATTAATATTTTAAAAGGTGATAAAAATATTAAATCCTGAAGAAATATATAAAAAAAGCTTTGATATAATAAGGAGCCAGTTAAATTTAGATAATTCATTGAAATCAGATATAACTGTAAGGGTTATCCATGCAACTGCCGATTATGATATTGGAAGGTCATTAATGTTTGGTAATAATCCGGACAGGGCTGTCAGTAATTTAAAAAATAATATAGCAATAATTACAGATATAAATATGGTTAAATCTGGAATAACAGGATATAAAAATGTAAAATGCTTTATAAATGATAGGGATGTAATTGAAAAATCAAAAAGTAGTAAAATATCACGGTCATATCTTGCAATAAAAAAGGCAGTAAAATTATATAATGATGCCATATTTGTAATAGGGGATGCACCCACAGCTTTATTATCATTGATTGAGGAAATAGAAAATAATAACTGCAGGCCATCACTGGTCATAGGCGTTCCTGTGGGTTTTGTAAACGCTATTGAGAGCAAATATAAATTATTAAAAATTAATTACCCGTTTATTACCAATATGACAAGAAAAGGTGGAACACCGACAGCAGTTGCAATAATAAACGAGCTGATAAAAAATGTATACTGAAAATGTGCCAGATAAAAGGAATTTAAGATTCGGATATACAACAGGTTCATGTGCTACTGCATCCACAAAAGCGGCCTTAACTTCATTGATAACAAAAGATGAATTAAAAAATATAGAAATAGAATTGCCTGTTAAAAAAATTGTTAATTTTGAAATAAAAAGATTAATAATTCATAATGATTATGCAATTGCAGCAACATTAAAGGATGGTGGCGATGACCCTGATGTTACAACAGGGTTGCTGATATATTCAAGGGTCTGTTTTAATGACTGTAATAAAATAATGGTAAATGGGGGCACAGGCGTTGGCACAGTAACAAGGGAGGGCCTGCCAATAAAACCCGGAAACCCTGCAATAAATCCGGTGCCGTTGAAAATGATTAATAATGCAGTAAAAGAGGTTTTAAATAGATATAATATTAACAGGGGTGTGACAGTAACAATATTTGTTCCCGGTGGTGAGGAGGTAGCTAAAAAAACATGCAATCCCAGATTAGGCATTATGGATGGAATATCAATACTGGGCACAAGAGGTATAGTTATACCATTTTCGGATTCATCATGGAAAGCATCGATAGTTCTGGCAATAAGGGTTGCAAAAAAGGCTAATATCAATACCCTGGTTTTAAGCACCGGTGGCAGAAGCGATAATGCCGTAAAAAAAATATACAATAATTTTAGGGAGGAACAGTTTATAGAAATAGGTGATTTTATAGGGTTTTCATTAAAAAGATGCATTGATAATAATATAGATAATGTTATAATAGCAGGGATGCCTGGAAAATTATCAAAACTTGCATATGGTTATTTGGATTTACATTCCTCTAAAAGTAAAGTAGATTTTAATTTTCTTGCAAATATAGCCAGTGAATTACATTATGATGATGATTTAATATTAAAAATAAAAGGATCAAATACCGTATTAAATATAATGGATCTAATAAATTATGACGATAAATTTTTAAATAAATTAAATGGAATGATAATAGATAATCTGAATAAGTATACAGAAAACAGGTTAAATATAAAAATAAATATTATAAAAAACGATTACTGATTACTTTTTATATTCATAAAAGCCCCTGCCAGTTTTTCTACCCAGATATCCGGCTATTACCATGTTTTTTAATCTTTCAGGAATCAAAAATTTATCCCCATAGACCTTATTAAAGGTTTTTAACACATCGTATACTATATCTAAACCCACATAATCCCCTAATTCAAATGGACCCATTGGAAAACCGGCACCCTTTTTCATTGCTATATCTATACTTTTCTCATCTGCTATGTTTTCCTCAGAGATTTTTATAGCCTCGTTTATAATCTGTATTAAGATTCTATTAACTATGAAACCTGCCCTTTCTTTTGCCTTAACCGGAACCATGTGGTCCCTGTGATTTTTCATTTTTGAGATTATATTATATGCCTTATCTACAGTACTGCCTGATGACTGTATAGCTGGAACTATCTCAACCAGAGGCAACGTATATGGCGGGTTAAAAAAATGTATTATCAGTGCATTTTCAGGTTTTTTATAATACGATGCCATTTCTGTTATGCTTAAAGATGATGTATTCGATGCTAAAATTGTATTTTCATTTAAATATTTTGATAATTCCTTAAACAGGTCATTCTTTATTTCCTGCTTTTCGAATACTGCCTCTATTACAAGGTCTGCATCATTTAATTTATTATAATCATCAACCGGTTTTATGTGGCTTATTATTTCCTCTATTTTAATATCCTCTCTGAGATTTGTATTTATTGCATTAACCTGGTCATCGCTTAATTTTATTCCGAGTTTTTCTATTCTTTTTATTTCCTTATCCGGCAATGTATTCGCATAAGATTGAAAATCTGTCAATATTCTTTTTATATTACTGATACCCCTGTTTACCAGATCCATATTCTGATCCTTTAAATAAACATCATAACCGTTATATGCGAACACCTCTGCAATGGAAGAACCCATTGCACCTGCACCAATTATACCTATCTTTTCCAATTAAAACACCTGTTAAAGTATTATAAAAAGAATATAAAACTTATTTAAAAAACATAATATTATTTCTTTTTCATTATATATTTTGTTAATTCTTTATAGCCGTTATCTGTATAGAAAACTCTACTGCATGAGGGGCATACATAGGCTTCAAAATTGCCCAGAGTTTTACCGTTATCATTATATGGCGCTGTTTTTAATTCCATTTTTGTATTGCAGTGCGGACATACTTCGATGTTATTTATCATAGTTTATTATATTATATTCCTATTTAATGTTTTTTTATAATTTTACTAAATTTAATTCAGTAAAATTTTTTTAAATTATTTATTCTGTACCGGATCAGAAATAATATTATAATAGTGTATAAGATAGTTGGCAGCATAATAACAATAGATAGTTCTATGGAATGCATCACTGAACTTTTCATGCCGTTAAATGAAAATATAACCAGATTCGTAAGGTTAAATCCAACTGCCAGTGGATCTCCTAAAGGTATAATTGAGTTACCATAGTCTTGGCTCGGTATAAAATAACTTTCTCTGTTGCTCATAAAAAATCCCTGCGATGAAGTGGGGGATATGCCAAGCAACGGATCAATAATTCCTATATTAAACACATGCATTATAGGAATCCATAAAAACATGGAAAATGCAAAAATTAAAAAGCTTATCAATAGCGAGGATGATGTTTTTGATGATAATGATGAAACCAAAAATGTTATAGAAGCAAAAAATAGTATATAAATGAATGTTGGAATGAAAGCCAGTACATACCTTGTGAAGGAATTAATATTTCCCGTATTCGATATAAAATAAGAGAGAATAGCTCCAGGCATTATCAGAGCGATGGAATATATAAGTGAAATTAAAACTATAATATACAATGCATAAATGCCGAGGGGGTTTTCTTTAATTGGCTCCGATAAAATTTTTTTTAATGTATTATCTGAAACTTTCGTAGATACAATATCATAGAACAATATTATTACTATAAATGGTGATAATAAGATATAATATGTGGATAGATAACCACTTGAGGTTAGGGGCGTTAATTCGCTATGCCCCTTTGCAGAATATGCCGTTATAATAGAGAATATAACTGAGATAATTAAAATTATATATACTAAATTATAATTTCCATTTCCAGATTTTAACAGTAATTTAAAAAACGGTGATTTAAACATAATTATCTCTCCTGAATATATCCTGTGATTCGGGTTTTCTGATATTGACTTTATCTTTTAATGCATCATAAAACTTTAACGGTAGCATAAACGAATTTAGGCCTACCGGAATTGCATAACTATCAAAATTATTGACCAAACCTCTTAAAGTTTGTATATCGCTATCAAGGATAATATATGATTCCTGAAATTTATATATAATTTCTTCAAATTTTCCACTATCCATAATTTTACCATCTGATAATAAAATAATGTTTGTGCATATCTTTGAAAGTAGATCTATATCATGTGTTACCAGAATGGCGGATGTGGATATACCGTTATGTTCCTTTATTGAATTCAGGATTTCGATGACATCTGCCTTAAAGGCCGGATCCAAACCCTCCGTTGGTTCATCCATTATGATCAATTCGGGTTTTCTGATAAGATATTCAGCGAAGGCGAGTCTGTGCTTCATGCCCTTTGAAAGATTTTTATAAAGAACGTCTTTATGATTTAGTAAATTAACTCTCTTTAATTTTTCTATTGTCTCTCCTTTATAATTGCAAAAGCTACATATCAATTCAAGATTTTCGATAACACTCATATTCGGGAAAAATGGTATATCAGAAGAGATAATCATAGCATTTTCCTTAATAATGCTGAAATTATCTATAACGTTAATATTTTTATAATATATATTTCCAGAAAAAAGATTCCGGATGCCCATAATCGTTTCCACTAGTGTTGTTTTTCCAGAACCGTTAGACCCGGCAATTCCCAAAATATCGCCTTCGTTTAATGTAAATGTTATATTGTTTATAGAAAAATTCCTGTATTTTACTGTCAGGTTTTCTACATTAAGAGTGCTTTGCATAATTATCTTCTCCTCTTTTTTCTATTAGAGTTGCCTTTATATAGAAAAAGGCCTAAAGCAATAACTATTGAAACAATGACTACGATTCCGGCATAATTTATAATGGGATTTGCTGTATGTGTATTATGTTTATCCTTTATGGGTGCCCAGGCAATATTCAAAAATGTATTATTATTTTCTGGAGAGACAGATAAAAATAATATACCGTCATAATCACCGGTTAGATTAAGGAAAATTGTTGTGTTTTCGCTTATACCTGTTGAATGAATTGAATTTAATAACTCATTGAAAACCGTTACTGAAATTAAATAGTTATTCTGGAAATTTATTTCAATGTGGGATGAATTTCCCAAATCCGGTACTATAACGAAGGAGGTGGGGGCGGATATATTAGATCTATACATATGATTTGGATCTTGGGCACATAAAGAAAATAACCATTTTCCCTGCCCTGTGGATGTTATATTATAAATGCCAGACTGATTAAAAATTATACCGTGAAATACATAATTGTTTGTAAAAAACGTTTCATTAAAACCTGCCCCGATAACAGACAGATTAAAATAGGTTTTAAATGGTCTATCAGAAGCCAAATTTAAGAAGTACGTTCCAGCGTGAAAATAAGATTTCCATGAACTGTTTACAGCAGATGCGTGAACTTTTAATGGGTTTATAGTATCTATGTAACTGCTTGCACATGTAATCTTGTCTATAGATTGTGTGCTGTGGTTAACATTTATAGCGCTAACTGGTGTTGCCATAAATAATATTATTACCATTATAGTTATTATTTTTTCTATGGACATAAATATTCACTGATTTACATTAAGAAGAAGCAACACTATTGGGATATGTTGCATATCCTGATGCCCCACTATCATAGGTAGCGTAAGCCCAATTAGAAACACCTGCAAAAGGATTCCAACCTCCCGTCCACCACATATAATATTGAATGCTAACAGTTCCTTCAGCCCATGCATGGGCATTAGTAGCCGATACTTTGCCACTGTAAGCTCCACTCATGGAACCCCATGTATTCTGATCAGCTATTGTGAATTTATGTAGCCAGTTAAATTCACCATAGGCTGCAGGATTACCTCCAGAAATAGTACCTGTATCATATCCATTATACCCAACATTTACAGATACATATCCCGTGCTTAATCCCACCTCACCTTTTCCCGTGCTTGTGGGGCTTTTTGAAATTGGGTTTGCATTTACGTTCCAAACGTGATTTGATGACCACAAACACATTGTTGTATGTGTACCTCCAATATCCACAGCATCCTTACCAGATCCCTTAAAAAATTGTGTTGCAATTACGTACCAATTATAATTTGGATTGGATTCTCCACCCGGGTAACCTACATAATAGTAGTACGCAGTCCCCCAGAAAACCTGATCGTTGCTGCCCCAATTTCCTGTAAAACCTTCTGTATTCCATAGAACTATATTACCCGTGCTGGGAACGTTGTCCGGTCTAACTATCTTATTTTGTTGGCTGTCTGGATTTGCATTATAATGTACTGTGCTTATCAATGGGCTTAATGAAAAAAATAGCATTGTTAATACTATTACAAACGTTATAAGTTTATTTTTCATAAATAATTAACGTACTGTTATATATATATATATATTGTAGTAAATTAAACTAAAATAATTATATATAGTTAGTTGTTATATTTAAGCTTTTAAAATTAACAACATAAATACTTTTACATTATTGCTCCATAACCATCCCATTTACAACATATTGTTATTAAAATTTAATACCATTCTGCACCTATACCAGCATAATTCTACGATAAATTTGAGATAATTAAAACTGTACCAACAAATGCGAGTGCTTCATATTTTCTATAGAAAACAGTGAAAATATTGGTGTACCAGAAAATTATCCAGCAATTCTATGGCAATAACATTATTAAAAAATATATTTGTCCTATGTATTCAATAAATTTTAGTGCCAAAATAGAGTATAATATTTATTTACGATTAAATTATTAACTTTAAATGGGAAAAATGCATTACAGTAAACCTTATAATAAAATATTAATTTCGAGCCTTATATCATTCTTTCTCAACTCTTCTGTTAGGTTTTTTATACCTGTATTACTACCATTTTTAATAATATCATTAAATATAAGTGTTTATGCCGGTTCATTATTAATTACATCTTACTGGATAGGTTATACACTGTTTCAAATGCCTTCCGGAATAATATCAGATAAATATGGAATAGCAAAAACAAATAAGATTTCATTTATAGCATTAACATTAATATTTACATTGCTTTATTTTTTTAAATCGTCATATTATATCATATTCATTATACAGTTTTTTCTGGGATTATTCTCATCCATGGTTTATATATCAGATGCGTCATTAGTTCAAAAATGGGTACCCACAAGGAAAAGATCTACATATGTTGGAATATATCAAACCGGATTTTTTTTAGGGGCATCTCTGGGTGAATTTATAATATTAGAGGCGTTAAGTGTTTCATTCTATCTGCCCTACCTTGTAATTTTTATACTGCTTTTATTAACTGCAATAATGAATGTAATGTTTATAAAAAACCCTGAAAAAGTATATAAAGAATATAATAAAAAGATTTCAACGGATATTATATACGTTGCATTAATAAGATTTTCAGCAGGTTTTTTATATATAGGGTTTTTATCATTATTTACTACATTTATTATATTTGATAATATAGCAAATTATTCAAACGTTTATTTATATGCATTTATTCCTGCGGTAGGTGGAATTTTAACCTCACCTATTGGTGGGTATATATCAACAAAACTAAAAAAGGGAAAGCCTGTTGTATCAATACTGTCCGTTTTAATCCTGGGATTAATAATAATTTATCTGGGATTTTCAAAACCGTATTATGTATTTTATTTATCATTTATAACTGGAATATTATACGGTCTGTATGCTGGCCCCTCAATGGGAATGGCATCCGATTTCAGCGGTGATAATAAAATTTCTTCATCAAGTAGCATTTTAAATTTCAGTTCCCAGATAGGCGGTGCCATATCTCCTTTTATAATAGGATTCATGTTCTCTATTTACAATAATTTTTCATATGCCTTTTTGCTTATAGGGATAATAGCACTTATAGCAATAATACCGGCAATAATAAGGTTAGTAATCTATACAAAATGAGAATCTATTAATCTTTTGCATACATGATTGGATAATTTTTTTGAATTAATCATTATTGTTGTTAATACAATTAATATCATGTAATAAACCGCAAGGCTTATAATAAATTTGGGAAAAAATACTGTGATTCCATTCAGTATTACCGTTATAAAGAATAAAATCAGGAGAAATATAGCCCTTACCAGACTTTCACCTGTATGCATTGAAAATTGCTGAAATTCTTTTACGTCCCTTATCTGATATGGCGATACCAGTGCCGAAATATACAGGTAAAAAACCGATAAAATATACGGAACTATCAAAAAATAAATAAATGTAATAATGGTTGTATTATTAAAATGAAGTATCATTATTATAAATGTGGCTAAAACCACAGGTATAAATGCAATAAATGATGATAAGGCATTTAGTAAAACAAGATTTCTTATATATTTACCGTTATCCATAGAGGTTAATGATAACCACGGCCGTTCTAGGGATATTACCAGAGGATTTGTAACTATCTGGTAATACAGTGGAAGTAAAATTACCATATATATATCGAAATAAAGGACTATAAATGTATTGTAATATTGTATATTTATAATAATATATATTACTGCAATTACCGAAAAAATATATAAAATTTTTTTTATGTTTAATCTCTTATTATACACCTTTGTTTTTCCAAGGTTGTTGAAGGCATATACCGCGTTTATAAGGTATGTATTTTTTAAGTACATTGCCTTTAGGGGTGAGCCACCTATATTTTCAGATTTTATTTCTTTTATTAGATTTTTATCATTATAAATTACGTTTAAATTATTAGTATTTTTTATCATGTAAATAAAACTTATAATAAATAATAATATTGCTATCACTGTTCCATTCAATATATATCCGGAAAATATTGATGTTATACTGTAACCAAAATTTATAAAAATTGGTAAAATTAAAAAAATTGTGAATAGGGATGGTATAACCATTTTCATTTTATCTTTTATCAAATATCTATCAATGAAACTTAAATTGATTGATAATAAAAATAATACTAGGGCATCAACAATTGAAATTAAAAAATCATAACCATAAAATAAAAATTCAGAAAATATTATTAAAAAAACAGCAACAGGGAGCATTAAAATAATATTCAATATATAAAAAGACCTGAATATATCAATTTTCTTTAAAGGTATTCCCAAAATAAGATCATTATCCGATTTTGTTATGTTTATATGTGAAAGCATAAAAATAAACAGTGAAATAATTGATACAGCCAGTATTATAACATGGATTAATCCAGTGTTTAAATGATGACCTGGAATATTTACAGAATAAATCATAAGGGAAATAAAGAAATATGCCGGTATTAATAGTATAAAAAATATCCAGAAAATATCCGGTATTCTCGTTTTTAACAGCAATTTTGTTAGTGAGTATTTCATAACATGATACCTGATATTACACTTTCTATTGTTTCGTTATTTTTTCTCATGGATTCTATTTCTGATAATTTACCATTGAATATTATATTACCATCATTTATAATTATTATATTTTCTGCAAATCTCTCTGCTATTGACATAACATGTGTGGATATTAAAAATGTTGAATTCATTGTTTTAAAAAATTGAATGATTTTTTCCTGTGTGGGTATATCTATATAATTTAACGGTTCATCCAGCAGTACTATCTCCGGATTATGTACTATAGATAATGCTAATGATAACCTCTGCATTGTTCCCCTTGATAAACTTGAGGTCATTATATTTAAATAACGATTAAGGGCCAGTAAATCAACCAGAAATGATAATCTTTCATTCATATTCTGAACGCCCCTTAAAGATGCTATATACTGTAAATTTTCCTTAACGGTTAGATTTATATATGGAGATGCATCCTCTGCCAGATATCCAATCAATTTTTTAGATTTATCAGATCCGGGTTTATCTTCCTTTATTGTTACATCACCGGTATAATCAATTAAACCAGCCAGTATTTTTAATATTGTACTTTTTCCTGCACCATTCTGGCCTATTAATGAATAACTTTTATTGCATTCTAATGAAAATGATATATTGTTTAACACTCTCCTTTTATCATAGTTTTTTGATAAATTATTAACGGTTACGCAGTTCATAAAAGTATAATCGTATATCACTAAAAAAGTTTTTTATAGCTTTTTATAATTATTATTTTCCCTATAACACGGTGTATTGCCTGTATAAAAATCATGTTAAAATCGTCATTACAGGCCTTTATCTATTAATATTTAAAACTTCGTAGAAAATAAAAATTTTAAATATAAATTATAATATACATCGATGCGATGAAAAACATCTTTGAAAAATTTATTAATACTAAATATTCTTTTAATAATAAGTTTATACAGGAAGAGGTAAATAAAATACAGAAAGATGATATATACATTGAAGAGTACGGAAATTTCAGTTATTTTTACCTGGAACTTTAAATAAAATCAATTCATGGGAAACAAAATTAAAAACATCAAAAAATCGTGGTATGCTGTACACCGGATCAAGTTATACAGTTATGGGTAAAAAATTTCAATTTAAATTGAATGAAAGACATGTGGATATAGAAAAAATACCAATTTTATATAATGAATACATAAATAAATATGGGATGTAAATAATTATTTATATACCGGTGGCTTTACAGAATACATAGAAACAGGGGATAAAAATGTATTATACAGTATACTATATAATTCGATACAGAGAATGTGCATAAAATATAATATAAAGAATTTTAATGAATTATTTGATTTATCGCTGTATATGGTTAAAAATCCAGGTATATCAATTAACAGTGTTAAGAAGTCGTTTAATATAAAAGATATAGATTTGTATATAGAATATTTTGAAAAATCAGGTATAATATTTAAAATAAATGATATAAATGATAATAGTATGGTATTTTATACAGTAGACAATGGTTTTACAAATCTCGGAAATCTAATAGATAGGAATCGCCTTATAGAGAATGCAATTGCAAAGAGAATAGTAACTGAGTATGAAAACTACAGTATTTTTAAGGATAATGACATATTTATAGTAGAGAAGGGCAGAAAAGAAGTAAAAAGGATAAAAATAGATATTGATACACTGACTGGCAATTATATTTAAAGTTAATTATAAAATAAAATTATACCAGAAAATAATAGCTGAATAACATAGTTAATGGTAATTACTATTAATTGCAGTGATTGACTGGAAGACTTAAATAAAGTTTTTATATGTTTTACACTATACTTTTTTATGGAACTGCAGAATTTTTATAAAAACTTTGATGAAAAATTTGACGAAAGGGAGAGTATGCTGACAGAGTTAAAAAATTCTAAAACATATACAAACTTTAACTGGGTTTCAGATATGTTTGAGAAATTATATATAAATCAGGATAAGGATATCATAATATATTATAATATGGACAACGACACCGAAAAAAGAGTTAAATATAAGGAATTCTATATTAATTATAACAAATTAATAAATTTTCTAAGAAAAAACCGGATGAAGAAGGGTTCAATAATATATGTTATGACCCCGGCAATAATAGAACAGTGGTATATAATAATGGCATCACTGAAAGCGGGCTTTACTTTAATACCACTGGCGCCGAATTTAACAGAATATGAGTTAAAATACAGATTTTCCAATGTAGAGCCTGATGCTGTTATAGCTGATGAAAATAACATGAAGAAAATTATAAATTCCTTAAGTAATAATCCGTTGAAGATAGCTATAAACAGTTTTAAAGACTGTGTAGATTTTGATGAAATTTATAAGGAGAATTCTAATGCAGAACCTGAAAAATTAAATATAAATGATATTTTTATAAAATATTTCACATCAGGTACAACGGGAATGCCGAAAACGGTAAATCATAGCTCAGTATTATATCCATTAGGCCAGCTATCGAATGTAATGTTAACAGGAATAAGGAATAACTATATACATAATAATCTGAGTTCCCCGGGCTGGGCAAAATTTGCATGGAGTTCATTTTTTGCACCATTAAGTGTTGGTGCCACGGTATTAACAGTAGATTATTCAGGGAAATTAAATACAAAAAGGTATCTGGAAATTTTAGAAAAGTATAATGTTAATTCATTCTGTGCACCACCAACGGCATGGAGGCAATTTTTATCCCTAAACCTGGATGGCATAAAATTAAACTCATTAAAGGAAACTGTAAGTGCCGGTGAGCCGCTGAATGCAGAAATAATAAACAAATGGAAAAATAAATTTGGTACAACGATAAGAGATTATTACGGGCAAACAGAAAGTACCGGAATCATAGGAAATATGCCAGGTTCTAAAGTTATACCGGGATCCATGGGGAAAATTTCACCACTGTATAACATTGTATTACTGGATGATGAGATGAATGAAATTAATAAAAGTTATGAACCTGGATTAATAGCAGTAAAAAATTATGAGAATAATTATGGTTTGTTTTTGAGCTATTCTGATAAGGAAAAAAATAAGAGTGTATTTATAAATAATTATTATCTAACCGGAGATAAAGCCTTTAAAGATGATAATAACCATTTCTTTTTTGTCAGCAGATCAGATGATGTCATAAAATATTCTGATTACAGGATAGGTCCATTTGAGGTTGAAAGTGCAATAATAACGAGTGAGTGTGTTCTGGAGTCCGCTGTTATAGGCAGCCCGGATAGGTTGAAATATCAGAAGGTCAAGGCATTTATTGTTTTAAAACCAGAATTCAATAAAAATGAAGAAACGGCAAAGTTGATATTTAACAGTGTAAAAAAATTACTGCCACCCTATAAATTGCCAGAGATTATAGAATTCACCAATGAATTGCCAAAGACAATAAGTGGGAAAATTCGGAGAAATGAATTGAGGGGCATAGAAAGGGATAGAAAGGAAAATAATGCGGAAGGCGAATATGAATATTTCATGAAAAAATATTGAATAATAACAGTATAGCTTACCGCATTCAGGACATATAGGGCACTGGTGGGGTTTAAAAGTTATATTTTCAATCACTATAATTCCAGCTAACATATCCGGCAAAAATTATAAAATATAAAATTGCCATTTTTATCACTGCATTTTATTAAATCTGAGATACATCAGTTTTATTTTTAATTTTATTTTTTATGTAAAATGACCTGAGTATTTTTGATATTATAATCAAAATTTCTGAGAATATTATTAGATATAACAGATATCTGAAGTTTATAATCAGGGATGCGGGCAGGCCAAAACTACCCTTGTTTATTAATAATATTCCTGAATCTAATAATATATACAGTAACAGGACTTCAACGGCTACATAAAATGCTGTAAAGAAATATCTGTACCATTTATAATATAGCATTTCCCTTAGCATCACAGTTATTATAAGTATTACTGTAACCGGTATATAGTATATTGAATTAACAAAGTCCATTAGATTCAATCCATATGAAATCAGGTAGGAATGAACATATGGTAATAAATCGTAGAAAAATAGCAATAAAAATACTAAAGAAAACATTGATTTTATTATTCCATTAATTAACTTTGACATTTTTCTCCTCCCATTTTATATCTGTACCGGGCAATGTGAAAGTAAGATTTGCATATTTTACACCGGAGGGTAATTTCAGTGTACCGTTGTACTGATAAATTTTATTGTATGATAATGTTATATTTTTTATTATCCCTGCGGTTGAGTTATTGTAAAGTATCTGAATTAGGGGGTTATACCCGTTAATTTTACCTAGATTATAATTTAAATAATCGTGGAATGATGTGGTTATGTTGTACATTTTATAGGTTTTATTTGAACCAATTAGTGAGGAATTTATTACTTTAAAATTATAGAATGGAGCGCCTAAATTATAGTATTTTTCTATATTAGAGCTTGCATTGAATAGATATGATGGTGTAGTTATAGATACATTTTTGTAAACTGATACATTATTCAATGGCCATCCATTATTCATTAGTGTGCTGAAACTTTCATTGAAATAGATTCTTTTATGCTCTTCTATTCCCGGCCTGAAATTTAATGTATTATTATTTACTATTATTTTTGATGTGAAAAAGCCTGCATTATTACCGGAAATTAGGGCCGATGCATTAATGCCACTACCGGATAAGCCAGATTTATAATCCGAAACTGATATGCTTTTCGCTGTTTCCATGGTATCATATGCGGCAATACCGGTATATGTAACCCCTAACAGTATTACAATTATGGCGATTACTGATAATATTCTAAATGCCTTCACTTTTGCCTTTAACGAAATTATGTTATATTAAATTTGTTTAAAAAATCTAAAATTATTATTATATCATATATTTAATTATATTATTATCATCAGCCATCCTTATTAAATTCTTATTGCGCATATATATTAGATGCGTTATTGTTTCCATAATTGCAAAATTTTTTTCCATATAATTCATTGTTTCCATTTTTCTTCCTTTACTCCACTCTATTTCGGATGCAACCTCATATGCACTTTTCCATGAGTTTAATATTTTTAACATACTGTTAACCCTGTTATTATGGTGCTCTAATATTGCATTAATTCTTTCCTTATAATTATGGAAAATATCTCCATGGCCGGGATAAACTGTTTTTACATCCAGATTTTTTATTTTTTCAAGGCTATCTATATATAAACCCAAATAATCTTCATCCCTTGAATATACACTTATATTTGGTGTTATTTTGTTCAGTATATGGTCCCCTGAAAACAAGGACTTTTCTGATTCGGAATAAAGCACTATTGACCCGGGAGAGTGCCCTGGCACATCTATTACCTCAAGATTATCTGGAGTAAAATCAAGAATCTTCATATTTAATTCATTATAATAGTCAATAAATTTTATAAGTGGATGTGCCTCGAACATTATATTTGTTAGTAATTCCGGAACGCCATTTATTCTTAATAAATCCCTGTACGAATCAAAATAGGAGCCGTTATTAACAATAAAATTTTTTATATAATTATAATCGTTTTTGCTTATATAAACGGGTATATCATTTATTTCATTAAAATACATGGCACCGCCAAGATGATCTATGTGTAAATGTGATATTATGATATAATCAAGGTCACTTATGTTTATATCTGATTTTATATATTCATATGAATTCTTTGACATGCCTGTATCAAAAATAAATTTATCATTATTATTATCTATAAAATAAACATTTGCAGTTTTTAATGCCCTGATCTCAATAGGTACTTCAAGCTTTTTTACCAGCATAGACAGTAATAATTATATCGTAAATAACTATTTTTATATGGAAAATACTGCATAAATTTATAAATAATATTTTAACATGTATAGATATGGATTGCGGTGATATGGGATACATGATTATTTATGACAGAGATGGACATTTTATAACTGTAGACCATAAAAGAACGGTTGAATTATGTAATAGATCAGTGGAGGAGGGAATTGGAATAGCTGATATAATAAAAAGGGAAATAGTACATAACCTTAAATTAATAAAATTTATGCAGAGTTCTGATAATGAAGAATAATATAATAAAAATAATTTGTTACAAAGTTTTTACAGTAATATTAATATTATAATTATGTTTATACCTCCTATGGACTACAGAAACCGTTATGTTGATGGCAAAGGAAAATATATTGATGATATAATATTTGATAATATGCTATACATGTCCGTATATAGAAGCCAGTATGGCAGGGCAAAGATAGGTAATGTAACCGGCGGACTGAATGCAAATGATTTCAATGCATATTATAAATCAGCGGTTGGAGAAATGGCATCCCTGGGTGCTAGTGAAAATAAAAATGTATACCATGAACATGTTTTTGCTACAGATTATGTAAATTACGAAGGGCAGCCTATAGCGGCAGTTTTTGGTAAAACCAGATACGAAAGTGAGGATTTATTGAATACGGTTAAAGTGGATTACGAACCATTAAAAGCTATTTCCAGCATAGATGAATCGCTGCATGGCGAACCGCTACATAATGGTACAGAAAATAATATACTGGCGTCACAGGATCTCGGTAAGGACTTTAATGAAAATGATATTGATTATGATATCATGCTGGAAGATGAATTTTTCAATGAGAGAATTGTACCAAATCCAATAGAAACAAGGGGATGCATTGCATATTATAGGGACAGTAAATTATATTTCTACGTTTCCACACAATCTGTTCAGTCTGTAAAATCAGGCCTGGTTGAATCATTGAAACTTAATGAGAATGATGTAATAGTAATTCAGGCGGATACAGGAGGAGCATTTGGTGTTAAAGGTTCATTTTATCCTGAATATGTAATGGCAGCGTATGCATCGATGAAATATAAAAAACCTGTAAAATGGATAGAAACAAGAATGGAACATTTAATGGCTGCCTATCCCGGCAGGGGAGCTAAAGCTAAAATAAAAATTTATGCAAAAAACAACGGTAAAATCGCGGGATTAAAGGGGGATGTATACGTTGATGCGGGTGCATACGATGCCGGTACCGGATCATTTGCCCCAGTATTTATAGCATACCAGTTAACAGGGCCGTACAGTATAGAAAATGCATATGTTAAGGCAGCATCTTTAATTACAAACAAGGCTCCCATGGGGCCATATCGTGGTGCAGGAAGACCTGAAGCGGCATTTTTCATGGAAAGAATGATGGATCTGTTAGCTGATAAATTAAAAATGGATATAGCCGATGTAAGATTAGTCAATGCATCAGATAAACCATTTAAATCACCTCTTGGCCTGGAAATAAAGGAAGCTACAAGACCATTTCTGGAAAACGCTTTAAATGAGTTAAACTACAGAAATATATCAAAGAAAGAAAAAACCGGCATAGCATTCTTTGTTTTAATTCCGGCATCAAGGCCAGGCGAAAGTGCAAGGATAATTGCAAATAATGGTAGGGTAAAGGTATATCTGGGTGGCAATGTACATGGCCAGGGACACGAAATATTTGTTAAAAACATACTTGAAAAAGAATTAAAAATAAACAGGGAAATAATAACACTTGAAAATGGAGATACATCAATGATGGAAAAGGGAATAGGAGCATGGGGATCCAGATCTGCACTTGCCGGCGGTTCTGCATTACTATACGTTGCAAGGGAAATAAAAAATGAGATTAGAAAAAAATACGGTGAGTACAGTCCAGGAAAACTATTATCCGGAAGCTTTGATAAATACAAATTCACTGAAATAAATTATGATGTGAATTCAATTAACTTTAATATGGTAACATCATCAGTAGATAAAACTGGAAAAATAAATGTGGATAACTGGTATTCATACTATGACCTTGGTAATGTATTGAGTGAAATGAATGTAAAGGCACAGATAATAGGTGGTGCAATGGAGGGTATTGGACAGACATTTTCAGAAGCACTGAAATATTCCGAGGGACAGCTATCAACACGGAGCATAGCTGATGCAGGCCTGTTAACATCTGACTATGTACCTGAGTACCATATAAAATGGATAGAAAATCCATCAGAAACATTAAATGGGGCCAAAGGCCTTGGAGAGGCGCCAACAATAGGGACACCTGTAGCCCTTGCAAGGTCAATAGAGCTCAATACAGGTAAAAGAATAAGGGAAACTCCTATTAAACCTGATGATTTAAGCATATGGGCTGGAAGAATGCTGCAGTAGGTAGGATAGTTCATTGCCATACCAGGATTCCTGCTATAATAGTTAAATTTAATACACAAATAATAAAGATACTGATAAATATATTTAAAAAATATTATTAAAATTGTATAATAAATTTAAAATTTTCTTTTTGGAATTGTATATGACTCCCTGCCTTCCTTTGAATAAACATTGAAGGAATATCCACATTCCTGGCATTTATACCTTGAAACAGAATAATCATTAAATAACCACTCTTTAAATGGCGTTTCCTGTATTTCTGCATTACATACCGGGCATCTCATGATTATAACATTTATTATTAATATTTAACCATTTATATTACATGCTAATGGCTTTTAACAGTAGAAGTTTTTCTAAAAACCCGTTTTTGATATTCTGAACTGGAGCTGGGTTCACATGTTTCCCATAATGTGGAGTACTGGGAAACACCGGTATAAATAATTCATAAACAAAATATATAAATAAACATTACTTATAAACTTATATGGAAAAATATTTTATGTATCCTGATATAAGAGGAGATCTGATTGTTTTTGTTAATGACAATGATTTGTGGAAATATAACATTAATACTAAAAATGTTGAGAGGTTAACAAATAATCTTGGAATGGTTACAAATCCACAAATAAGCCCTGATAAAAAATGTGTGTATTTCAGGCTGATGACCGGAAAATCTGGAGAATCATCAGATATATACTCCATAGACCTTAATAACGGTAATTTAAATAGGGTTACATATCTTTGTGGCAAAAGCACAAGTAGAAGAATGTATACATCAATAGCGGGATTTGATCTGGATAATAATTTAATAATTTCTACCGATGCATATTATCCATTTGGAACGCCTATGCTTTATAAAATAGTAAATAAAAATTTGGAAGCTCTGAATTTAGGGCCATCCCTGAATATTATACATTACAATGATTACACAGTTCTTGGACGGAATACAATAGATATGCCACACTGGAAGAGGTATAGGGGCGGTACAAGAGGCAAAATATTATCCGGTAAAAATAATGATTTTAAAATAATAGTTGATTTAGACTCCAACGTTAATTCACCCATGATTTATAATAATAATTTATATTTTATTTCAGACCATGAGGGGAGTGCAAATATTTATTCAACAGATTTAAATGGCAATAACCTTAAAAGGCATACCAATTTTAAGGATTATTACGTTAGAAATGCAAATTCGGACGGCAATAAAATAGTTTTTCAGAAGGCAGGTTCATTATTTATACTTCAGAACGATAATATCGATGAATTAAACATAGATATAAGTGTACCTTCGGTGAATATAAACAGCAGAACAGTAAAGGCAACTGACTACTTAACAGATTATAAAATAAATTTTTCTGGCAATCTAATAGGTTTAATAAGCCGGGGACAGACGATATTTACAGGAATAAAAAATGGACCGGTAATGAATATAAATAAATTAAAAAATCAGATAATAGAATTTATGAACAGCAATGATGTTATAATATATAATTACGGTGAGGAGGGGAATAGCATATTATTGTACAGTGTTGACAGAGTATTGAAGAAAAAAATTGATTTTGGGAATGGCATAATTTTTTCCATGAAGGCTTCACCAGATAATAAATATATTGCAATTGGAAATAATAGATTTGAATTATTTATTTTAAATTTAGAGAATAATAATATTGATAAAATAGATGAGAGCAAATCAGGTACAATAGATGATTTCTCATGGTCCAGCGATTCAAAATTACTGGCATATTCATATCCTGAATCAGAATATTACGGTTATAATGGTAGCTTATCAATAAAAATATATGATGTGAAAAATAATAAAAGGTATGATGCAACAACCTCCGGATCCGTTGATTTTGAGCCAGTTTTCAGCAATGATGATAATTATCTGTACTATTTATCCAAAAGATCTTTAGATCCCGTTATGGATCAATTGGTTTTTAATCTGGGCTATCCGGCAATAACAAAACCATATGCAATACCAATAAGGGAAAACGTTATGCCATTATTCTCTGATATCCCTGAAGAGTTTAATAAAAATAATCCCGGAGATTATAAACTGGATGATATAATAAAATTAAGCGAGGTGTTTCCTGTTGCCGCAGAGGATTATATAGATATTGTCCCTGTAAATAATGGGGTTTTATTATTCCATTACCCCGTAGAAGGAACTATGAAATATTATTTATTTAATAATGGTGAAAAAACCGGAACGATAGAATTATTTGATTTTAATAAGAAGAAGAGTGAATTATATGAAAATGATATTGTTAGTTATTTAATATCCGGCAATAAAAAATATTTACTGATAAGAAAAACAGGTAATAAATTTATAAGAAAGGAAATTGAAACAAAGAAAGATGAAGATATAGATATGAACAGATTAAATGTAACAGTAGAACCCATGAATGAATGGAAAAACATGTTATATGATGCATTTAATTTAATAAAAGAAAATTACTGGAGCAAGCAGAAACTTGAAAAACTTGGTGATGAGCCATATTTAAAATATAAAAAATTACTGAATAAAATAAGCACAAGATTTGAACTGTCTGATCTGCTCAGGGAAATGCAGGGAGAATACAGTACATCGCATTCATATGAAATAGGTGGTGATCTGTCATACATTGACTCTATAAGTGTTGGTAAACTCGGTATAGATTATGAATTTAAAAATGATAATTATATAATAACAAAAATTTATAGTGGTGATTTATCTGATGAAAACGAAAAGTCACCATTGCTCTATACCGGTATAAGGGAGAATGATGTTATAAAATCCATAAATGGCATAGACCTTAACGATGAAAACAATCCTGACAAACTGTTACTGAACCATGCAAATGAAATAGTAACAGTAGAGATAAAAAGGGGTAACGAAATTAAAAAGTACTATATTAAAACAATGAATGATGAAAAATATTTAAGATACAGGAATTTTGTTGAGAGAAATAGAAAATATGTACATGATAAAACCCATGATAAAATCGGATATATACATATACCGGATATGGGAATGAATGGTTTTAATGAATTTTTCAGGATTTATGACAATGAATCAAACAGAGATGGACTGATAGTAGATTTAAGATTCAACGGTGGAGGTTTTGTATCACAGTTGCTACTTGAAAAATTAGCGAGGAAAAGAATAGGTTATGATATGCCAAGAAGGGGCATAATAACACCATATCCTGTTGATTCTGTTAATGGACCCATGATAGCACTAACAAATGAGTATGCCGGGTCAGACGGTGATATAGGAACGCATGTATTTAAATTGATGGGACTTGGAAAAGTTATAGGCACAAGGACGTGGGGTGGAGTTGTTGGCATAAACCCAAAAATAAAATTGCTCGATAATACAACAGTAACACAACCGCAGTTTGCAACATGGTTCAAAGATGTTAAATACGGACTGGAAAACTATGGAACAGATCCGGATATATATATTGAAAATATGCCACAGGATTTTCTTAAATTTAAGGATACCCAGCTGGATACTGCAATAAATAATATTCTGGAAGAAATAAAAAATTACAAAAAGCTGGAATTGAGTTAAATAAATATATATTTCATCATTTTTTCTGATATGCCGGTTTCTTTAATATAATTTTCAATATTGTTTGATAGTATTATTTCATGTGCATTTTTCATAGAGATTTTTTTTTCTTCACTGTCTATATTTTTCCATAATGGAAATACATCACTTTCCTCCAGAGAATTATGGTCCGTAAGCGTTTTATAAAATAATGGTAATCTTACTTCAAATAACGGATTTTCACTTACTTTCCATTTATATAAGTTATTGAATAGTGTTTCTAACAGTTTATGGTCGGCGATAAGTCTATCCACCAGTTTTACAGCGTTTTCATTATTTTCCTTTAATGCCGGGAATACTATATTTTCTTCAATATTAACGTGTATATTCAAAAGGAATTGATTAAAATCTATTAATTCTGCACTGTTTTTTTCCAGTATATTATTATCCGCTATTATTCTTATGCCCGAATGCTCAACCATAAGCAGCTCTACCACATCCATTATAATGTATTGTATTTGCATTATAATAAATTTTTTATCAGATAAAATCTAAAGTGGATTGTATTTATTAAAAATTATAGGTTTATGACTTCTTCGACCTCGGGTATAAGTGGCTTAAATCCTGCTTTTTCCACCTTATTTTTAAATTCCTCTGGATTTGCACCTATAGCCGGAAATGTGTTGTAATGCATGGGTATAACCGTTTTTGATTTCAACATTTTTAATGCTTTTATAGATCCGTCAATATCCATTGTATAATGCCCTCCTATGGGCAATAACGATGTGTCCGGTTTGCTTATATTTCCTATTAATTCCATATCCTTGAAATATGCTGTATCACCGGCATGATATATTTTTATGCCGTCCATATCGATTATATACCCCATTGAAGCCCCGGCATATAAACCATTATAACTTGATGAATGCACTGCATTGACCGCAGTTATTTTTATCCCCTTGAAATCTATTGTTCCTCCGGGGTTTATGTCCATTGTTTCTACTTCATTTTTTAATATCTCTGATAATTCAAATGATGCAAGTACGGGAGCCTTTGAATTTTTTGATATGGCAATCGCATCACCTGTATGATCAAAATGCCCGTGTGTTATAAGTATTATATCCGGATTTAATGATTCTGGCTTAATCTTTGCAACCGGGTTTTTTCCTATAAATGGGTCTATCAGTACATTTATACTTCCCTCTATTGAAAAACAGGCATGCCCGTGCCATATTACGTTGACCATAATGCATTATTTTATCATGCTATAAAAAAATATTCAATAAATAAGGTTAAAAATTATAAATTTTAGAGATGTACTATTAAATTTCACTATGCTTTCAATAAGAACACTGTTAAGTTCATGCATATAGTTGCCTGATCGCCTAATAGCACAGATATACCATGATATAACGATATTTTTATATTGCTGTGCTAATGGTAAGGTACATCAACAATTTTATAAAGCAAATATTTCCTTTGTTATATTCTTATGACCCATAAATCAGGTTTCCTGGATATGGTTTATACCTATATCTATATAATCATGATATATCATAAACGCTATAAATTAACTTCTTCAATGATGGCCCTGATGCAATAATAATATAAACGACCAAACTATTTACCACTTTATTAACCAAAAATATATATACAAATATCAATATCATTATGAATTGTTATGAATGCATATAATATTATTTCTGAAATCTCGAATAATAATTTAATATGGCTATTTTTATTTTCAACACCGGTATTTTTTTATCTTAATTACAAAAGAGCGTATATTTTTAAAAAACACATCCCAGTTACGCTGTCATATTTAAGGCATTTATTTGCTGAAACTACTTTTTTGTATATAGTTAGCGTATATTCTGGAATTCTAAGTTTAAAATTTTCTATATTTCTTGTATGGATTGCTTTTTTGATATTGTTGCTACTGATGACAAAACGTTTCATATTTTCTATTTTTACCCAAATCGAATTTGCCCACGTTTTTAAATTTGAAATATATAATAGAAATATGATATATCAAACTACATATATTATCAATATACTGACTACAACGATTATCATGATTGCAATCATTATTGCAGCATTTTTTATTGTTTTGCCGGGTTTAGCACATATAATTTAAATGTTGTTATTAATATATTCAGTTCAATAATATTATCTTTTCATAACATAAATGTTTATTATAAACTTAATGAATCCGTATATATGGCGTCAAAATTCTTTTAGATTTCAACTATTTTTGATGACACAGTTTCTCTGGAAAGTGTAATTCTCTCTGTTCTTCGTTGACATATTTCTGTGGTACGTATCATAATTGCATAGTGGAACATTTCACTATGATATCATTATATGCATTACTCTTTCACATCCACAAAAATAACCTGAATCAAGGTTTCCACGAAATTCTGTTATTGCGAGCATGACAGAGATCTTACTCTTCTTTACCTTATTAATTTCCCATTGTTGATGACGACGGAAGCCAGAAAAAGCAGATCATTTCACAAATCGTAATGGGCAACAATCAACACAAAGAACGGTGAAAGGATTTTGACGATGTGTACCAATATGCATTCTTTACTGCAAAAAATAATAAAAATGTAATATATTTCATTGATAAATTATTGCCTACCAGTTTATGCATATTTAAGGTTGTTCCCGGACAATAACAGTCAATGACCGACCTATATTATGTTTATGTATAAACTCTGTATTTTAAAATTCATAATAAAATATATATAAAATATTCTGATAACATATTATGGAATATTTATACAGAAATGGTAACATATATTATCACAATGCTGTTTTGTACAATGTTAGTTTTAGTTCACAGTATTCTGGCTCCAGGTTTATAAAAATATTATTACCAGGTAACGTACCAAAAATAGAACTAACAAAATCCTTTACCGGATATGGAATTGAAGGAGATAATAAGTATGTGGGATTTGTTTCAAATAAGCTATCCATGAATTATCATGGAAAAATGTACAGATCATCGAAGCCGGTCGTAGAGGATAATAATTTTATTATTTATATATCTGAACAGGATATGCAGGTAGGAAAAATAACATTCGTCCCGAAGGGCATAGAAATTTCCTTTAACAATGAGGATAATGAAATCCCATTTTTAGTATATATGGTTATACTCGTACCATATATAGATAAGCATGTTACAAACAAAGATGCACTTAAAATAAAAAACAAAACTGCAAGATCCATAAAAAAAGGATATGCGATTATTTCAAATTCTATATTTTTAATCGCAATATCAGCTATTATAATTGTTAAATTAACGGACATTAATGCGTTATTTGATTTGATAATAGCCATTATTGCAATAATTGCATCATATGCAGTTAGAGAGCTTGGATATTCAAAATATGCTAAGGATACCAACGCTTATGCATAGGGAAATATAATTATTAGGTATCTGGTGCTGGCATTTTGGTGTTTATAACTTGACTTCGCCACTTTCGTAGTAAATATATTGATTGAAATACCTGAAGGAATGTTTTGAACTGAGATCGTTATGACACCGGAATGGAAATTTTATAAAGGGAATTTTCCTCACAGGTTTCATGATAAATTTGACACAATATTTCAGGTCAGATAATCACAGGGATAATGCACGGAAATCAGAGAAAAAAGAGGATCAAAAAAAATATATTCCCCAGAAAAATGATGATAAATTTGACACAAATTTTGAGGGAAACTGGAAAAAGGGCATAGTAAACATAAAACAGTTCAGAAAGTGCCTTATTCTATGTGCAAAAACGGTTGTATACCAGAGGTCTGGTTTCAAATTTCACATAATAAGTAACATTACACCTCAGATAACCGATCTATCTGGTGATTTCATCAGGAGCTCTGAGGATAAAACACTGAAATTGAGGTGGTAATAATGTAAAAAACTCATTTGGCAAATAGCAGTATGGCAGGTTCATTTGGCGAAGTCAAGTTATAACTGTAATTATTATGTTAATAGTAGATTTTATATTAAAACTCAAAAAAGGAAAATAAAGCCAGTAATAAATAAAAAAGGTTTAAATTATAAAGATAAAGGGGACAATAAATAATGTAGCCATAATGGATAGTATAGCCATTATTATTCTATTTTTTAATATATCTTCCTTTACCTTGTTTAATGAATAGGTATCAAAGTTTTTTGAATAATATGCAGCCATTATAATTAATATTATACCTGCAATAAGTATGGAGAAAGCCGCACCAATCATGGGTAAAAGCATTGTAAAAAATAGCGAGTATAAAAATAATAAAGCCGAAAATAGGAAAAGAAAAACCCCGGTATATAGGCAAATTTTAAATTTTTCTATAACATTTATTTTTTTAGTTTTTATTTTATCACCCCATTATATAACAGTTAATATGTCATACAGTGTATGAATATAATGAAAAAAGGTTATAAACTTTTCGCTTGGGATAAAAATTAGTTTACTGCTATTGTTAATTTACTTTTTTGGTTCAAACTGATTTATTGCATCCATTAAACTATTTAATTCCATTAATGCCTGTGAACCATACATTAAAACGGTTACATAACCTACCTCCATTAATTCTTCCCTGGTTGCACCTGATTTAAATGCAGCATTAACATGATATGATATGCACCACTCACATCTTGCAGCTATTCCCAGTGACAGCGCTATCAATTCCTTCGTTTTTGTATTAAGGGATCCATCTGACAGTGTACTTCCCATAAATGCCATAAATGATGATTGAAATTTTGAATCGTCATTGCTAACTTCATTCATTATTCTGTTTACTTCACTTAATTTTTGTTTTGCATCCATATTATCACTATCTGCCAATTATATAGTATAATAATATTATTACTAAACGTGCAAAAAATGCACCATAAGAAAGTATTAAATATGATAGCTACAGATATTATTTATAACCTGGATCTATAATTAATGCTTTGGATTACTGAAATAATTTTTAATTTTTGATGATATTGATGTGGCAGTAAATCCTATAATTGATGCAGGTGATACTGGAGTAAGCTTATCTGGATTTAAAATTTTGAACCAGTAATTTTCATTTACGTGTTCCACAATATATTTTGACTCGTATGCTACAATAAGTTCTGAAAATATATTTTTATAAAACTTAAATGGTTCATATACAACCGGCTGAACATATCTAAAGTTTAAATGCTCCACATATTTTCTTGCTATTTCTATGTGTGCATATATTTTTGAAAAATCTGGAAAATATGATGAACTATAAATTCTTAAATGAAGCTCCCATGGAGCCTTAATTATCCTTGATATGCCATATTCTTCTCCCTTATCAAAACTTGGTATTGCATTCTTAAAACCTGCATGATTTTTTAAATAATTTACTATTGCATCTGTTTTATTTTCCGGTATAAGTAATGAAAATGCTTCTTCATCTCTCGCTTTTTCCTTTGAAATACTTATGTTTTTATTATATGGTAAACGAATATTTTTTGGGAAAAGTAGATATGACATTGTGGTAGATTCATTCATACAATTAAATTTTTTCCTTTTCAACGTATGAATAAATTTATTATTTAATTATGTATAATAGTGCATGGATTATGAAGAGTATATAAATGAGGGTGTAAATGCAAGAAAAAATATTGACATAACAAAAATAAATAAAATTGCGCTGGGTATAATAAATACATTTAAAAATAATGGTAAATTAATAGTTTTTGGTAATGGTGGGTCCGCGGCGGATTCACAGCATTTTGTTGCAGAACTTACGGGCCATTTTATAAAGGAAAGAAAATCATTGCCTGCAATTGCATTAACAACAAATACATCATCGTTAACAGCAATAGGCAATGATTATTCATACGATGATATATTTTCAAGACAAATTCAGGCACTGTGTAATAAAAATGATTATACCATTGGAATAAGCACATCGGGTAATTCTAAAAATGTTATTAATGGAATGGTTGAGGGAAAAAAAATAGGGTCTTATGTTCTTGGTATGTCGGGGGGAAATGGTGGAAAGCTGAAAGGTATATGTGATGATTTGTTTCTTGCAGATTCAGATAAAACGTCAATTATACAGGAAACGCATATAACGGCTATCCATATGATTTGCTACATAATAGATGAATATTATTAATTGATATTAATTAAAAATTTTTTAATATAATTTATTAATTTTGAATAATGGATAAAAGATATAAGGATTATTTACTCGAGTCCATATTCGATTTTTTTTAATACCCTGAGAAAACAGATAGATTTACACTGGGTAAGATTATAGATTCTATAGAATATAGCGGTAATGAAATAATATTTAATAGAAATAGATTCACTGTTGATGTTAATGATAAGGAAAAAAAGATTTTGGGATTTTTTCTGGCAAATTTACCGTTGTTTATAGTAGGAAATAGAACAGAAAGAAATAATTTAACATTAAAATTAACAAAATTACAGAATGATACATATGAATTAATAGATTTAAATCGGTTTAATGAAATAGCAACTCTGGAAATGTATTTATTATTGGAAATGGGATTAAGATGTGCATATTCAAAATGGCTTGGAGAAAAAATTGTAATATCGAAATACGGTGAAAAAGATATAATATTACATAATTATGATTACAGAAGATTAAAATTATATATAAGATTAAATAAAATAGGTTATTATGATATAAAGGTTAATAATGAATCATTCCCAAATTCAGAAAACTCATTGTTACACTGGGCAGGGAAATTCCTTGATAAAAATTCAGGCCTTTTATTTAGACTGGCATTGAATGTCAGAAATTTGCTGGTACATGGGGAAAATGAATGGGAGCTGTTCCCTGTAAAACACAGTGTTGATAGTGCATCGTTTACTGTTGGAAAGCTTATGGATAGGTGCACGGCAACAGATGCAAATGAAAAATTTTATAATAAAAAGATATATTAATATTAACTTTAAATTTAATTTTTTGGCATGGCTGCTGATAATTTATTTCTCGTATTCTCCGGCACCTTGCCCATGGCATCGTTTATCATTTTCATATCCCTGGATTTTATATCACCGGGCAATTCCGAATTTGCTTTCATTCTTAATGCCATAAATCCCTTTAACTGAGTATCGTTCAATGTTGAAGCTATGCCCATATTGGTTAAACACAGATTTATATATTCCTCATCTGTTGCTTCCTTCATATCCGTTATCATTTCTACCAGTGTTTTTAATTGCTTTTCTTCTTTATCTTTAAGAAGTTTCCCGATCAATTTTGACATTTCTTCCTTTCTCTTTTCTTCATCCATTTTTGCTATTTTTACTGCATTTGCCATTTTTATCTTTTTATAATTAGATAATACTTTAAATATTTTTCCGTAAATGTGATAGAAAAAATATATTTCAGTTAAAAATAGTCATATCTATGAAATAAAAAAAATTAATATATAAAAATGAAAAGTATTTTATATTATATTTAGTTATATCACAATATGGATAGTATGAAAATTGCAGGGTTGATATCCGAAGACATAAAGGAAAAGCCAGTAATGGTTAATTATACGTGGTATGATAAGGCAAAGGGATTAGTATCATGGAATTTTGAAAATCCCAATAATAAGAAATTATCATTTATATTAATAAGGGGCATAAATCAAAATGGTACCGTGTCTAATATATATGCCTTTGGAAATGCCTTTTATCCACTTTATTATTATAATTTTAAGGTAGAATTTGCCACCGAACCTGTAGCATTGAAGAGCGTATCAATTAAGAGCAACTCTACACCTCTGGCAGTTATAGAGGATAAAGACGGCACACTTCTTGTAGCGTTTATATATACTTTGAACCCAATGGAAAAATATTCTATGCTTGAGGGAGGATGGACAGGCGTTGAACCGGGAGGTATAGAAACAATAATAGCTAGTTTTAAGGACATAAAAGAATTTTCAATAGATTATGACAAAGAACAGTGCTCCATGTATAATAAAGAGGCAAAAACAAATTATCCATGCCCGCCGGACCCCTTTAACGTAAAATCTGGTGTTTTCAAAATAGATAAAAATGTAAAACCATTGTTCAATGATAAAATAAAAATTGGGTAAATGCTAAAATGGTATTGCAACCATTAGTTATTGAATTTATGGATTACCATTATTATACTTTTTAATTATTATAAAAATTAATGCATAAAAGTTAATATGACCCTGTAAACAACAATAAAATAAATAAATATGTAAGACAGATATTTTATTAACCTAAACTTCAGTGTGTGATAATGATAATAAACACTAAAATCATTTATCTCATCAAGTTTGCTTTTAAAAACTATTTTATTAAAATGATATAATTCTAAATTATTATCTACTATATCAATCATATTTATTGAATAATATATTTCTTTATCTATGTATATGTCATAAAATCCACTTAAAACAAACGTTTTTGAATTCTGTTTATCATATAAAAATGAAATATAAGGTTTTAACCCGTCTTCGATTTCAACCATAAAGTTGTATGAATTCGTTATTTATAAATATTTTCTATTTTGTATTATTACGAATTACTGTTTTTTACATTAAATGATTCTCCTTTATGATAACGATCATGTAGCCTTTTAGTAATAAAATTTATTAATTCGTTTTTATTCATAATTTTTGATGTAACTTTTGACCTATCCAGATTATTTTCTTTTATTATAGATTTTAATGTTTGTATATCTTCTTTTTTTAATTTTTTTAATAATTCATTGTCATTGAGGTCATATAGTTTAATTTTTTCCTTAGGTGTCTCTGGAACATCCTTTACCCTTATCTCTATTTTTAAATTATCTATTAGATCCGGATTTTTCTCTATTTTATTTGCAATGTACTTCAATAATTTCGATAATTCATAAGCCTTTTCCTTATTCGACATATGACATTATCTCCCTGGTAAGTTCATTGTATTTATTGTATAAATCATAACCATATTTCTGGCCAAGGGTATTAGCCTTTGAATTAAATTCTGCCGCTTCAGATATTTTAACGCTCAGTGGTATGTATGTGTTAAAAATTCTTGGATAATCCCCCTTTCTTTCCCTGTATTTTAATGAGTCTATAATTGAATTATGCAATCTATTGTTTGACCTGAACATTGAAATGATTATGCCCAGCGGTTTTATATTTATATTTGCATCCATTTTAAAATTTTCTATTCTGCTCAATATCTGCGGTATTCCATACGTTGATAATATATCCGGAACTGTTGGTATCAAATAATAATCTGAGATGTAAATTCCTGATAATGTTATTAACCCCAGATTTGGTGGGCAATCTATAAGTACATAATCATAGGTGTTAATGATTTTACCCAGTGATTCTTTTAATATTGTTATAGGTGTTTTTATAAAATAACCGGAATTTGATACAAGTGGTAGTTTATCCTGTATATCTATTAATCTTAAACTTGACGGCAATAAATCCAGGTTTTTTATTCCTGAATTTACATTTGAAACGTTTTTTACTATAGAATTATTTATATCAAATAATTCGGTATTAAATACCTTATCACTGAAAAGTTGAAATATGGTATTTCCCCTTTTATCCATCTCAAGCCAGTTATTTTCATCCATCAAGGATACTGTTGCATTCGTCTGTGGGTCAAGATCAATAATCAAAACCTTTTTATTATAATTATTTGCAAGTAATTCCGATAATGCTATTGTTGTCTGGGTTTTTCCCACACCACCCTTTAGGTTTATTGTACTTATTACATGTACCATTCTAAATAGAATGCAAATTTATATATAAATTATTTTAATTAATTCCACAATAATTTATGTACGGTATAATGATAATAAATCTTTAATACATGGTTAAAATAGGATTAAATTAGTATAAGAACTTAAGAATATAAGGAGAATGTTATGAATATTGCTGATAAAAAAATAGAAATTCGCCATATGATTTTAAATGACTGGGATAGGGTTAGCAGGATATATGATAATGGTATTAAAACCGGGAATGCAACGTTTGAAACCACCGTTCCTGATTGGATAAACTGGGATAAAAATCATATTAAAAAATGCAGGTTTGTTGCTATTTATGGTGATGTTTTATCAGGATGGTGTGCTTTAAGCCAGATTTCCACAAGACCCGCATATTCAGGTGTTGCCGAAATAAGTATATATGTGGATAGTAGTTATCTGGGAAAAGGCATTGGAAGTGCCTTGATGGGTGCACTTATTAATGAAAGTGGGCAATATAACATATGGACACTACAGTCCACGATTTTCCCAGAGAATCAGGCAAGTTTAACGTTACATAAGAAATATGGATTTAGAATAGTGGGAACAAGAGAAAAAATAGGTAAAATAAATAATATGTGGCATGATACATTATTGCTTGAACGTAGAAATAACATATTCTAATTTTTAAAAAATGCACTTTCAGATGTTCTGACAGATGGTAGAACCAGATCCATAAAAAGAGCGATAAATTACCTGGATGATTTTAATATTCTTGCTATATCATCAAGTAAATTCAGTGAGCCTGTCTATGAATTGAATTATTCAGGGAACAACAATCAGTTTTATATAACTATGCTAACACTCATAACCGATGTATACGGTGAAGGTGTCTTTGTTGATATGGAAAAATATATCATTATAAATATAGACAAAAAGGTACTGCAAAAGAATACAATACGCAGGATAGTCCTGGATGGAAAGGGAAGACAGTTAACAGATGCGGATTTTTTATCTGGATGTCCCATGGCATTGCCGTTCACTATCACATTACCTATTATAACGCAGCCCATGAGTTTATGAAAACGCCCCCATTCCTAAGAGTTCATTACATTATGTATTGGCTGCATGAATCCAGCATCAGGAAAAACGAGGAAATAGATGATAATATTTGTATCCTTTTTTAAATGTTCTACTTCTCGTGATTGATGGATACATGAAAGATTTGCACAAAAAACCAAACTTACAGGAAGCCGATCGTGGTATAATTGCGGATAGCTTCTTTTATACTATGCACAAGTTCGGATTAACTAAAAAAGTAGAAGAGATTGCAAACGAGTTATACCGGAAGAGTTAAATCGCCCAACACCACACTTTCTGCATAGGGGTTATAACCTATGCACAATAATGCCATGATTATTTTTTTTGCCTTCCGGGTCAACAAAAAAATAAAGCTACGATCAATAATTTTAACAGATAAAAGCGTCTATCTTACGTTGTATTGTAACATACCTTACCCGGGGGGAATTGTACTCCCCATGCCTTTACCTTCAAATTTGACCTGCGAAACGCATTTATGTGCATGATTTTACATATCTAAATATCCTAAATTCTCATAATATTAGGCACTATGATTTCTATTTTCTTGAATAATTCCTTTGTACCGTATGAATACCATAATGTGTAATTCCACACTACTCTTCTTTACCTTATTAATTTCCCATTGTTGATGACGACGGAAGCCAGAAAAAGCAGATCATTTCACAAATCGTAATGGGCAACAATCAACACAAAGAGCAGTAATATACAAATCCTCATACCCATAAAAATACAGATAAAATTAACAACTAATGCCTAATGATGCGGGAATTTGGGAATATATCAACGGGATCTGCCCGATTGAAAAACATGGAGCTACAATTTGCAGCTGCAGATAATTAGAATGTAGGAATCCCGTAAAATAGGGCATAGTAAAAGATTACTTTTGTGATTACTATTATTATTTAGTCCTATGAACCCGTATATTACTAATTCTTGGATTAATGTTAACCCGGATGTTAAATATTCTAAAAAATAAAAAATTAATCATCTATTGCCAGGGAACATCAGGGCATTAATTGAGAAGGCTCCTGAAGCATTTAAATCCCAGTTAATAGAGAGTGCCCCGGAAGAAATATTAAAGGACCCTGAATCGTTAAAGAAGTTCAGGAATGAAATAAAACAGGATTGGCACATTATTTTACGGATATTTTTATCACTTTAATAATAAAGGAAAAAAGCTTCTCCAGAGCAATACCCAACACGATCATTGATGCAATAAAGAATAGAATTGAATAAAATATGTTCATTAAAGCCATGATAATAGCAATAGTAAATGGAACAAAAACAGCAACCGCCCATCCTCTATAGACATAAACTATATAGGGTAGCATTCCAGTTCTCTGAATGAGCTGCATAAACGCTCCGACTGCAATAAAATAAATTGTTAATATAACCGATGCAGACTCTGCCAGTGCTGCATAATCAATCATGCAATTCCAAGTATTTTGTATACTGCTTTTTTTACATTATCATCTATTTTCAATTGGCTTAATTCTTTTGTAATATTGGGATCATTTTTATTTAAATGATTCTCTTTTATTATAGATTCTGCAAGTAATTGATATAAAGCATTTATCACACTGTTATCTATTTCCAATTCACTTACCTCTTCGGTGATATTAGGGTCGTTTTCGTTTAAATGCCTTATTTTTATTATCCCCCTTGCGATCTCATAATCTGAACTAAAGGCTTTATTTATTATTGAAAGTGCCATAAAAATGTATCATTATTGTAAATATAAATGTTTGTATTTTTTGAAGAACTGTTTTTAAGTCAATAGGGATATTCCCAATGGATATCTAAGGTACCAGGTTAGGATCAGAAAAATCTCTAATTTCTATATTCCAGGTCAATAAAAAATAATGCTGTAGTCAATAATTTTAACCAGTAAAAGCGTCTGTATAAGGTAATTTTAGAAGGCAATAGACCTTGAGTGTATTATTTATACCCTTCTATGCTTTTTACCTTCAAATTTGACCTGCAAAACGCATTTTATTGCCGTGAATTTTATGTGTAAATATATCAACGGGATCTGCCCGATTGAAAAACATGGAGCTACAATTTGCAGCTGCAGATAATTAGAATGTAGGAATCCCGTAAAATAGGGCATAGTAAAAGATTACTTTTGTGATTACTATTATTATTTAGTCCTATGAACCCGTATATTACTAATTCTTGGATTAATGTTAACCCGGATGTTAAATATATGGCCGCGATACAAAATATCTAAATCTATCAGTGTATCCTATATTTTTAAAATACCAGGTTAAATGTGAAATACCCCATACTGAAAAATTTATATAATCTACTTTCATACTTTATCTATCACAGTGTCTTAATGTGTTATATATTATCCTTAATATAATTCATTAATTATATTGCATTATTTTTATATTATAAAAAAGCCACTCCCTGAGTATATAAAAAACTTCTGAAAAAAGAGATAAAAAAATAACCTGAACTCTATTGTAATTGAGCCCGCCGGGATTCGAACCCGGATTATAAGCTCCGGAGGCTTATATGATAATCCGTTACACCACGGGCCCTAAGACTTATATCCAATATCTCTCAATAATTTTCTGCGCCTTTCCTTATCCTCTTCATTTTCTATTCCCAAGGGTGAAAAACCGTCGGATACACCAAGAATGGCATTGCCATTTTCTGTTTTTGCAACTATTACCTTCAGGGGATTTGCAGTGGCAGCAAATATATTACCCACTTCCTGGCACATTTTAATTCCATTTAAAATGTTTATAGGATATGCGTCTTTTAATAATATTATGAATGTATGCCCTGCAGATAGTTTTTTTATACTTTTTATTCCAGAGGCTATTAATGCACTGTCATTGCCCTCGAATCTTATTAGTCTTTCTCCGGACGCCTCAGAAAACACAATAGAATAATTACACTGTGGTATGGTTGTTTTTATTATTTCGTTTAAATCCTCAACTGTTTTTATAAAATGTGAATAACCCAAAATTGCATTGCAATTTTCTGGAATTTCAATATCTATTTCATCAACATTCATAAATGATAATAAATTAAAGCAATATTAACTTAATTAATATATTGGCTGTGGGACACAAATTCCCTTCTATCCATCGACTTTCTGGATTAGTTCACCCGCTTGGGGCAGAACGTTCCAGTACCATTGCTTCACCTGGCTCACCTTTTAGCTATAGCTGGGATCGTTTATGGTTTGTGATGGTATATGTTTCTGTGTAACAGTTTTATAGGCAGTCATATACGGGAAAAATATAAGAACACTATATAAATTTATGGTAAAATAAAGGCTCTGCATACCGTAATTGAAAATACGGATAAAATAATTATGTCCCAAAATCTAATATATTAAAAAAATATTAAAAATTTTATGATTTCATATTAAACTCTCCTGCATCCCTGAGTATCTCCGGTTTTCTCTTAAAGTAATACATTGTTATTATAACACCACCACCGAGAATCCAAAGCATTGTGAATATGAAGGATGCGAAATATGCATCGTTTACTGGATTAGGCGTCGTTAACCATTTTGTAACAATATTAATTATTGCAAAGTATATAATAATTAGACCTACTATAGTTGCAACTGATGGTGCTATCCCGTGTTTTAACAGATTGAATTTGTTTATTCTTTTTGTATATATAGTCAATGAAGTATTTGCAAACATATGCACTATAATTATAGATATACCTGTTCCCGCCTCCAGAATAAAGGCTGCAACCAGTGGTCCGTAAATAAGTCCCATAATAACATCCAGTGCAAATGATAGCAGAGCCCATATTATTACAGCATTTGCCGGTGATTTATGCTTTGGGTTGATTTTTCCAATGGATTCTGGGAATATAACATTATCCCTTGCTGCAGAGTACCACCATCTACTCACCGCAGTTGCCTTTGAAACCCCATTTGAGAAGTAGCTGTTTATTGTAAATATTATTAGCAATATAAGGCCTGTAGGTCCTAAATATCTTGAAAATACAGTTAAACCTGCATCAGGATGGGATGCAAATGATGATATATTGCCTATTCCCCAGCCAACTGTTAATGCATATGCTGAGGGTATTAATGCAACCGCCGTTAAAATCATCGCAAATATTATTGACCTGCCGATATTTTTCTTTGGCCTGTGTATTTCTTCAGATATCGTTGTTACAACTCCAGATCCTGTGAAATCCAATATAGAGAATACAGATGCAAACATTATTGATGAGAAACCTATACTGTATGGCCCTGTTACCTCAAATGGTACTATGGAATTATGTGAACCTACCTTTATTATTATAATAATAGAACCAATCAACAGGAATAAAATCTCCATTAAACCTGTTATTGCAGTATATTTTAATGATGGTCTTATACCCAAATATGTAACTGTTATTATAAAAGCAGTAAAAATACCGGAAAACAGTATCCATAAATATGGTATTGATGTTATCGCAGGTGCCATCAGGAATAAAAATGCTGATAAACCAAGTATACCGAAAGCCGCTCCGGTAATATCATAGTACATGAAACTCATTGCTGTTATTGGCCCAAAACCTCCTTTTTCCGTTGCACCTGCAGCGTAAGCATAGTAACTACCGGCATTTGATTTCAGTTTTGATAATTCATATGGCGTTACCATCCATAATGCATATATTATCCATCCAAAAATTACTGACATTACTGTTTGTGCCCCTGATATTGAAAATGAGGCTACAAGCAATATGGCTATATCTGCCGCAGGTGCCACCTGCCCTAGGGATTGAAATGTGCCCTGTAAAAGTCCTACAGAGTTCTTTTCTAATCCGGTTTTTTCAACAACCATTATTACACCATATGTAATATAATTAAATAGTATAAAAAATTTGCGTTAATAAATTTGAAAAAAGTTATTAAATAATATAGTAAAGATTTTAAAAACTTGCGATAATATTACACATCATTATAATCCTATTTAAATTCTACAAATATTATATTAAAAATTTGAAAATAAGTTTAAATGCTTCTAATAAAAGTTCTGGTATTGATGTAATGACTTCCATTAACTACGTTATAATACCACTTCCAAAAGGGCATGCCAGTGGGGTTAAATCCAGTGAAGTAATGCAGCCCATACACTGGATGTGTTTTTCTATGGTGTGAACAGGATTCTGGGATTTATCATGAATAGATAGTGATATATATCTATTACATCACATATCCAGCTTTATCTTATTTCCGGGTTATACATCAGCTTTACCTTCTTAGAACCAACTATGATTAAGTCGGAAAACACAGAGATAAAGATAATAATAACTGTACTTGTATAGCTTTGTTAATATATTTATGAAAACCAGTACTGGACATGATTGGAGAAGACATATTGAATTTCTTTCATTCCCAATAATTTTCAATGTGAATTCAGGTATAAATAACTGCGAACCCGGTAATTCACTAATATGAAATGTATTAACGGGCACTGTTTTCATATTTATAAAAATGTTATTTAACCGTTCATCAGATGCAGTAACAACATTCGGAAAATGGTTGTTTTATGGGCTTTAAGTAAATGTCTGATGGAGCTATACAAATACTAATAACTTATTAAGAAATTATGAAATAAAGATCAAAACTGCTTTGTGGATAATAACATAAAAATTTATGGTTTAAATCACCATAAAATATGGCATAAACAATATTTTAATACTTAAAATATATAATAAATATAATGATAAAGATACAGGAAAGTTCTATAAATGTAAATGAGTTAATAAAGAATGTAAGGAATGTAGAATCAGGGGCTATTGTTACATTTCTCGGGACTGTAAGAAAGCATGACGAATCCTCTGACAGGGAAATAGAGGCATTGAGATATGATGCCTATAATGATATGGCAGTAAAAAAAATTGAAGAAATAATAAATGAAACTAAAAAAATGTATAATATAATGGATGTGTGTGTTATTCAGAGAGTGGGATTAATAAAACTTAAGGGGGATACAATAGGCATAGCGGTATCATCGGTGCACAGAAAAGAAGCATTTAAAGCCTGCGAATATATAATAGATAAAATAAAGGTAATACCACCAATATGGAAAAAAGAGGTTTATTCAGATTCAGAGGTCTGGAAATCGGAAACATGATCTTTTCTAAAATATTTTGACCTGCCAGTTACCAGAGCTATACCGGTAAACATTGCAACTATTAAAAACAATATAAGTGTATTGTATTTTATTCCCACAATTACCAGTATTACTCCAGATGATAACCCACTTACTGCCTCCACTATTTTATTGAACATATAATTCCATCCATTTGCTATTCCTCTCAGCTCCGTTGGTATGAAGTCATTTAATATTGCATTGTATGCCATCGGACCAGAATAATTCATTAATATTATTAATGCCGATAGCGGTACAATAAAATAATCCGGTATAAATTTTGAAAAAACAAAGAAGAGTGCCAGTAGAGACAGTGTAGCTATTATTGATGTGACAATACTTGATCTATAAATGCCGAATTTTCTTGAGATTACCGGTGATATTACCGCGCCTATAAAACCAAATGAATATATGATTGCGTCAGCTTCTAAATCCTGATAGAATGTAAAAAATTTCAGGACAACTAACATATACGTTATATAAAATGAAAAACCCCAGCCAATAAATCCAACTATTCCATTCAACGAAAAGGAAAACAATATTTCCTTATTCATTTTTATTTTGAATATTTTTATTATATTTTTTATATTAATCCTGAATTTACTGTTGTTTTTATTTATTTTTAGGGATTCTCCATAAACTTTCTTTATTACATTTTCCGTTTCGTGATAATTGCCATTATTATATAACCATATGGGAGTTTCTGTTAACCTTGTTCTTAATAATAATATTATTGCAGCAAAAATTCCACCGATAACAAAGATATATCTCCATATGGAATTATTATTTATATATAATTTTAATAAAAACACGGAAAAAATTGCTACCAACGCAACGAGTGAAAATGAATAAGCCCATAATGAATAATAATGATTTCTCTGTTTTTTGCTTATATATTCATATATATATGAGAATCCTGTAGCAACATCACTTCCTATTGAAAAACCCATAATTAATCTGAATATTATAAATTCATACAGGTTTGTAGATACTGCAATTAAAATTGAAAATACTGTAAATATTAACATATTATATATCAGTAATTTTTTCCTTCCAAGTTTATCTGTTAAGTAACCGCCAAGAATGGCACCGGCTATTGCACCAATATTTGCAGCACTGACAGAAATTCCTAAGATCAGCCCGGATGGTAAAAATTCACCCTTAAAAAAGGTTAAAACAAATGAAAAAGCCGTTAAATCCCAGACATCCAGAAATATACTTGCAGAGGCTATAAATACCATTAATATCCCACTGGTATTGTCATTTCTATAAACAAATGATGTTACCTCATTATCCATGTATTTTATAATACATTGAGATATAAAAGCTTTATAAGAATTTTTAAGGTAAAACAATTAAATATTATCGTATAATGATATACAATGCGTTTTAATGGCCTGGGTCCTGAATGGTTTCCTGTTGTTCTCGGTACACTGGGATTATTCCTTGCAGTTTATGTTCTGTATCTGGTCTTTAATTATTATATTTTATTTTTAATGGGTAAAATCATATTTTACATTGTTATAATATTTTATCTATTTGTGCTATCTTCATGGATTTACCGTTATATAAAAAACACAAAATTAATAAAAAGTGATTTTGATAATATTACATCATTAAGCTTTACAGCATTCCCGGGCGTTTTATATTTTGCAATGGCAATATGGGCATATGTATTTCCAGTAGGCATTGCGACGTTTGCATATTATATGTTATATGATTTAACAGAAATATATGCATTTGTTTATGTGGTAATGGTATTTACAGTAGCATTGCCTGTATTTTATACATATACATGGATAAATACACATAAAATTTTAAAACATAAAAAATAATCTTTTTATTTGTATTAAAGATTACAGGCAATGAAAATTATCCAGATATGCCATGGCAAAATTATTCCAGAATATAACAGTGCATATTCCCTGAGATGCCATACATTATTAAATGATAATTCCGAACTGATATCCATTGGTGGTTTAGTTTACAGGGATAAAAAATATAAAAATTCGCAGCAGTTTAGAAATTATTTACTGATGCTTTTTTCTATTTTAAAGGGAAACAGGTCAATGGAGATCTTTATTTCAATGAATAAACATTTAAGAAAAAGGTATTATAAATTTACAGTAAAAAAGATATCAGAAAGCGATGTTATAATATTTGAGGGGCCGTGGCAGTATAATTTATTTGAAAAATATTTAAAGGGTAAAATAATTATTTACGATGCACACAATATAGAATATTTACTGAGAGAAGAAAATATTTACAATAAATATACAAGGGATATAGAAAAAAAAATTTTAAATGATTCCGATTTAATTTTTTCAATTTCAATGAATGATATGAAAAATTTTAAGGCCATTTACGGTACCGATGACAGAAAAATGTTTTATGTGCCGTATATAAACAGAACAAAGTATAACTGGAACGGCATAAATAGCAATTATGTGGTTTTCATAGGTTCTATGTACAGTGCAAATATAAATGCCGTAAATTTTATAAACAAAATTGCCCTCAATATGAAGGACATAAACTTTGTTGTTATAGGAAATATAAATTCCATGCACCTGAAAAATAAGGCAGAGAATTTAAAGTTTTTAGGTTTAATTGATGAAAGGAAAAAGGATTACATCCTTGAAAATGCCTTACTGGCATTAAATCCTGTAACTGAGGGCAGTGGCAGAAGTTTTAAAATTATGGATTATCTATCACACGGTTTACCATTGATTTCCACATTTACTGGATTAAGCGGATATTCTGATTATAAACCGGAAAACTATATTATTGCTTCTGATATAAATAATTTCTATGACAGTATAATGAGATTAAAAAATGATAGAAATAATCTGAAAGATTTATCATTAAGGTCCTATGAACTGTTTGATATAATAATAAATAATGAAAAAAAATATGATGCAATGGAAATTATAAAAAATTATGTGAAAAGTAAAAATTAAAAAACAATATATAACACTTATATATAAAAGATAAAATGGAAAACAAAAAGGATGATTTCAGCGAATGGTACAACGAAATTATTGATCTGGCTAAATTAAGTGATAAAAGGTATGCAATAAAGGGAATGAACATATGGCTGCCATATGGACTAAAAATAATACATTTGATAGATGATTTAACAAGAAAATATTCCGATGAAAAAAACTTTAACGAGGTAAGTTTTCCGGTACTGATATCAAGAGAGCAATTAGAGGTTGAGTTTGAACATGTAAAGGGTTTTGAGAATGAGATCTACTGGGTAACCAAGGGTGGCAGGGATAAATTAGATATTGACCTGGCATTGAGGCCCACCAGCGAATCCGCAATGTATACAATGTTTCCTTTGTGGATAAGATCACATAGTGATTTGCCATTTAAAATATACCAGATAGTTAATGTTTATAGATATGAAACAAAACATACCAGGTCATTTATAAGGGTAAGGGAGATACATTTTTATGAGGCACATACGGCACATATAAACTATGAGGACGCAGAAAACCAGATGAGGGAACATCTAAAAATATGGGAAAAATTATCAGATGATTTGTGTATTGATTATTCATTAAATACGAGGCCAGACTGGGATAAATTTCCAGGTGCCATATATTCTGTGGCATTCGATACACCTATGCCAGGTTACAGATCACTGCAGGTGGGTACAATACATGAATATGGGAAAAATTTTGCAAAAAATTATGATATAAGATATCTGGATGAAAATGGTAATCTAAATTACGTGAACCAGACAACATTTGGCCTGAGTGAGAGGCTACTGGCTGCAGTAATAGGGATACATGGAGATGATAGGGGATTAATACTGCCATATAAAATCGCACCAGTACAGGTAATAATAGTTCCTATACCCGGGGAAAATTATGATAAAATTGTTAATTATTCCAGTGATATAATCAATAAATTATCGGAAATGAATATACGCTGCGATATTGATAAAAGGGATTTTACACCGGGATATAAATTCAATGACTGGGAAATGAAAGGCGTTCCCTTAAGATTTGAAATAGGAAATAAGGAACTATCGGATAAAAGCATTACACTGGCATTAAGGACACAGAAAAAGAAAATAAAAATAAAATATGAGAATTTGAATGATGTATATGACTACTTAAATGCTGTTAATAATGATATAAGAAACAGTTCAAAAAAATTTTTTGATGACAATCTCATATTTATTGATTCGCTGGATAAAATAAATGAGGATAAAATGGTAAAATTATACTGGTGTGGTTCAAGGGAATGTTCCGACAGAATAGAAAGCATATCTGAGAAAGCAGTTCTCGGAAATGTATACGGTGATAATTCCAGCGGTAAATGCATGGTCTGCGGCAGGGAAGGAAAATTAGCTGTGTTTTCAAGGACATATTAATGATAAAATTAATAGTGTTTGATATGGATGGTGTACTTACGGAAGAAAAAAGCAGCTGGCATTATGTACATCAGAGACTGGGTTTAGATAATTCTGAAAATTTTAGAAAATATGCAGATAACGAAATAACATATGATGAATTTTTTAAACTGGATTTAAAACTCTGGTTAAATAAATTTGATAAATTAAAAAAGGATGTTATTGTTGATATATTAAGGGAAATTAAAATAAGGGATGGATTAAAAGATGTAATAGAATACTTACATAGAAATAATATAAAATCTGTAATAGTTTCTGGAGGTATTTCATGGTTATCCGATATAATAATGGCCCGATATCATTTTGACAGGGCATATGCAAATGAAATTTTTACTGATGAAAGTAATAATATACTGCCATATGGCAGAATCAATGTTGTACCCGATAAAAAAAATATTGTCATTAAAAATATTATAAAAGAGTATAACGTTGATAGTAGCAGTGTTCTGTCTATCGGTGATTCAAAAACTGATTACTCAATGTATATTGCATCAGAATACTTTATTGCATTTAATTCTGATGATGATTTTATAAAAAAGATTTCAGATTATAGTATAAACAATGATATTACTAAAATAATAGATTTTTTAAATTCATATTAATTTCATTTCCTTCATTGTTTCCAGGGTTAATACGGTTATTCCGGCTGCACCTCTTACTAAATTATTGCCTAAAATTATCAATCTTAGATTATTATCCGTATATTCAATCCTTCCTATATGTACTTCCATGCCACTGTATGTATCCATTATGTTCTGTGGCCTGTTGTTTTCCTCATGTATAACTATAGGATTTTCCGGTGCATTATATAAATTATTGAATTTTCTTAATGGCCTGAAATTCTTTAGCCTGTTTTTTAAATTATTTACATCTATTTTTTCGTTCAGTTCTATATTCATTATTCCCATATGCCCAATTTTAACAGGTACTCTCAGGGAAGTTATATGCATTTTTAATGTTTTATTAACGATTTTATTACTATCTATATAACCGAACATTTTTGATATTTCGCGGGGTATTTTTTCCTCCTCACCGTTTATATATGGTATAATATTGTCATCTATGGACATATATGGCAATCCCGCAAAACCTGCGCCGCTTATTGCCTGTAATGTCACCAGATTTATGCTTCTGTAATCCAGATTTAATATTTCTGCCAGTGGCATTGACATTATTGTTGAAGTACAGTTTGGGTTTTTAACAAATTTAGTATCCATATTTTCAATTAAATTTAAATGATTATAATTTAATTCTGGATTTATTAAGGGTATTTCATGATTCATTCTATATGGCGAGGCATTTGATATGACATTGATTTTATTTTTTATCAATTTTAACTCTATTGATTCCGCAATTTCCGAGGGCAATGCAGATAAAACATAGTCAACGTCCCTGTGCTCCTCCGGTTCTGATGACACAATTTTTAAGTCTCCGAATTTTTCAGGTATATTTCCGGGCTCTACCCATTTAACAGCATCCCTATATTTTTTACCTGTGTTTAATGGTGAGGCACTTACCTTAACCAATTCTATATCCGGATGGTGCTCCAGCAATTTGATCATTTTCTGGCCCACCACACCAGTGGACCCAAGCAGAGAAACTTTTATTCTATCCATGATGAAGCAACCTCGAAACATTTCTTATTGTTTATCATGTCATCATCCAGAACAACAGATAACGATAGGTCATCCTTGTAATATAAATGATTTTTGCCTATGTAATTTATTATATTATTGCTTATATATGGCTCCATTATACCGTGACCTATAAACACAAGCAGGTTTTTAGATGGTGTGCTGTTATAACCTGTCAGGGCCACGCATTTTAAAGTGCTGATTTCGTTTTTTGTTATGGTTGTCTTATCCCCGCTGTATAATGATTCTATAGTTATATCTATGTTTTTATCCGTAACTGGGGCAAATGTTTTGGAATTAAAATTTTTTACGCCGAAATATGACATTTTTAAAACTTCTTTTATTGATATTTCACTTAGGGTTTTAGAATTTTTAAAGATTTTTGGGTCCGATGTCATTATCCCGGGAACATCCGTTATGATCCTGACGTTTGAATTTAATATATTCCCTATTACCATTGCAGTATAATCGCTACCTCCCCTCCCAAGAGTTGTGATTTCATTATTTACTGTTTTGCCAGTAAAGCCCGGTACTATGGTAAAATCACTGAATTTTAGTGCTTTTATATTTTTTTCTGTATAATTATATATAAAATTTGCATCACCAAAATTATTATCTGTTACTATAAACGGTTCCAGTATATATGAAACATTAAAACCATTTTCCCTAAAAAAATTATATAATATTACTGTGCTCATTCTTTCTCCATACGACAGTATTTTATCACGCAACAATATATTATTATCCGCTGAAACAAGGTTATATAATTCATCCCTGAATTTTTTTAATAAGACTATTGAATTATTATCTAAATAATCCCCTGCAATGTTCATATGCATATTATAAATAATATTTATGATTCCTGTATTTTTTGTCTCTGTTGCCTCGATCAGCATATTTGTTACATTTTTCAACGCTGATGTAACAACAATACAGTTATGGCAGTCTCTAAGTTTGTTTTTTATCATTGAAAGATCGTTTTTATCCTTCAATATTGAACCACCTATTTTTACAACGTGCATATTATCACTTTCTCACTTATTGTATATCAATATAAAATATTTACGTAACGAATGTATATTGTAATTACTTTTAGTAATTATTTATTAAAATTATTCATTGAAAAAAATTGGTAATATTACTATCAATCATTAATAATTAAATTCCTGACAAATTCTGAGAAGTCAATAACATTATCATCGTATGATAAATTGTTGTAACATAATGGACATACTGTAACTATTTTATCCGCTGTTTTCTTTAAGTCATCATATCTTTTTCTGGATACACTGTATGATATTTCTGGATATAATAATTCATCGGGTCCACCACAGCACATTGTAGTCTTTCCATTACGGTCCGGTAATTTCACATCAGATATATTGTTTAATATGTCCATTGCCCTGTAGTTATTATTATGCAATACCATATGGCATGGCTCCTGAACAGTTATTTTTTCATCTGATTTCTTCAGGTTTAAATTTATTAAATCTGTATAATATACAATATTAATGTCAAAATCCCTGATAAATAATGGATATTTATTCTTCAATAAATCATACGTATGTGGGTCTATAGCTATTATAGTTTTTACATTTTTTGATTTTAAAAATTTGTATATATTTTTTGAGTATTTTTTAAATTCATTAATGTAACCCAGATCATATAGAAACATTCCGGGATATGGTTCTTCCCAACCTAAATAATCAAATTTTAGTCCTGATTTTTTTAATAAATAAACAATGTTTTTAAGTTCATAATCCATTTTTATCCTTAAATTTTTATCATAGAAATGCCTTGATAATGTAATTAAATTGATATTTTTTGAGATAATTTTTGAAAATGAGTTTACTATAGCACTATCAATGTGTTTTCTTACTTTGTTTATAAACCTTGTATATGGCATTAATTGATACATATCACCGGTTAAAATTATCGTATCAGATTTATCAAATTTTATACCGTGTGACCACTGCGAGCATTGATCCTTTAACCCCAGTGGGTTTTCATATTTTAATATTGCATCCTTCATCATTTCCGCAACTGGATTTTTTTTATTGAATTTTTGTTCTGTTATTGATTCCTTTAATAATTCACTTACAACACCGGCATTGATTCCAACAGGGCATGCATTTTCACAGGCAAAACAATCCAGACATGAATAAAAGGAATCGTCTAATTTTAATGGTTCATCCATGTGGTTTACTGCATACCCGGCCAGTATTACCCTGCCCCTTGCACCATATATAGAATTATATTTAAATGCGGGCAATGTGGGGCAAACACTTTCACAGAATCCACATTTTATACATTTATCCGTTATTTCTTCTATTTTATCAATTGTGTTCATAGAAAATCTTACCTCTGTTCATAATATTACGGGGGTCAAAAACCTTTTTTATCTCCTTCATTAACTCTAAAGTATATAGAGAATCCTTATCTCTATATTCCTCATATAATAGTTCATTCTTTTCTGTGCCTATGCCGTGTTCAGCTGAAACTGAACCCCTGTGTTTTATTGCAATTTTGGCTATATCCATCTGGAATTTAGCCACCTTTTTTAAACCGGTTTCATTGCTGTCTGCAAAAATATTTGCATGTATATTTCCATCGCCTATATGACCGAACAGTGTCACCTTTAATTTATTTTCCCTTACCTTTTTCTCTATTTCCTTCATTGCATCCGGCAATTGATCGGCAGGTACTATAACATCCCCTATCACTATTATCTGATTTTTATTTTCCCTTTCCTTTAACAATGATGAATATGCACCCTTTCTTGCCATATATATTTCATCCATTGTTTTTTCATCTCTTATTATTATAATATCCCCGGAAAATTTTGATAGTATTTTCTTTACATCCAGTAATTTCTTCTCCAGTGATTCCTCTGTTGAATCTATATCCAGCATAAGCATATATTTTGTATACTCTGGTATTTTCAATTTTAGTTTATCCCTTATTGAATTTAACGTATAAAAATCCAGGAACTCCGCCATTATCGGTGTTATGCCTGCATTTTTTACAGAGCTCATTGCATTGCCAACATCATAAATATTTTTAAAGAATCCAATTATTTTTCCTGTTTTTTCTGGCAGTGGCTCTATTTTTAATATAGCTTTTGTTATTATTCCTAATGTACCCTCGCTTCCAACAATTAATGCAGTTAAATCATAACCTGCGCTTCTCTTTAATGTATATTCGCCTGTACTTATTATTTCACCATTAGGCAAAACAAATTCAAGACCTAAAACCCATTCCTTTGTTGCACCATATTTTACTGCACGTAAACCACCGGCATTTGTTGATAATGTACCACCAACCGTTGATGCCCTTGAACTTGCAGGGTCTGGTGGATAAAAAAAGTTATATTTTTTTAAATAGTTATTTAAATCGTCTAATCTTAATCCAGGTTCACAGACAACGTATCTTGATGATAAATTTAATTCTATTATTTTATCAAGGTTCATTGTGTTTATAAGAATTCCTGGTTCCGTCATTACGGAAGAACCGGTTAATGAGGTACCGCCACTCCTTACAGTCACATTTATTTTATTTTCATTGCATATTTTTAATACTTTCGAGATTTCATACCTATTTTCCGGCAATGCAATTAAAAGTGGTTTTTCTCCCATTATATATGATGCGTCATTTTCATAGGGTATTTCACCCTCAAAATCTGTTATAACATTATTTTTTCCCGTAACTTTTATTATTTCATTTATTATTGAACTATTTGGGGATTCCATTGTTAATGTAAATGAATAACATTAATAATATTTTCCATTAAATGCCTTATCAATTTTCCCTCCATCTTACCAGGAATCTTGCTAATATTAAATATATAGCAGTTTCAAATATCATTATATATACCATACTGTTCATCATTGGAGATAAACCAAAAACTCCCTGTGCTATCACTGCAGCCGGCGTTGTGGGTGATAATGCAATTATGTAGAGGAAATTTCTTGGTACATAATAATAGGGATAAAATGTGGGAGGTAAAATACTTGTAAGTATTGTGATTATACCTGTTATACCCCATATATTTCTTAAGTGGCGTATTGAACCCGATATCATAAATGAAATTGATGTTGTTGTCATTATCAATGAAACCATTAAAAGAATCATTACGAGTGAATCATACAGGTTAAACAGATGGTAGAGCTCTCCCAGATAAACATATAAGACTATTCCTGGTATGGCAAATACAAGGTAGCTTAATGTAAAGGCTATCATATAATCAAATGGTTTTATATTACTTGAAACATATAAATCCTGGATCCGCAATTGTAATCTGAAAAATGCGGAATCACCGGCACCGGATAGGCCAACTGAACCGACAAATGCTATTAATCCACCCACAACTGCAAATTTAACAAGCGCCCCGTGGCTTAAAACAAATACTAAAAATAGCAATGTCAGTGGCGTGGATAATGAAGCTATTATATAGGATGGCCCCCTTACTATAGTTTTTATGCCATAATACCATGCCATTGTTAATATAAATTTAAGATTCAAGATTAACACCCCTTATTATAAATAGATCCTCTATTGTTACCTTTTTGATGCTGTAATATTTATTCTCATAATCTGGTAAATCCTTTGAATCTACATATTTCATGTATAGATTGCCAATATGGTATGAATTATCCATTTTTTCCCTGGACTCAATCCTTATCCTACCCTTCAATGGCAGTAATAGTTCATCTATGGTTCCAGAACCTATAAAATTACCGGAATCCATCATGTATATTTTCCTGGATAATTCCTCTGCCTCCTCCATATAATGTGTTGTTAATATTGTATTGCCTGTTAATTCCTTAATGGCAGACCAGACCTCCATCCTTGATAATGGATCTAACCCTGTAGTGGGTTCATCCAGGAATATTGTGTCAGCATTAGATGCCAGTGCCATGGCAACAAACATTTTTCTTTTCATACCACCGGATAATTCATCCGTGGGCCTGTTCCTCACATTATATAAACCAACTTCCTTCAGAGCCCTATTTGCTTCTTCCCTTGCAGAATGAAATGAAAATCCCCTTGCAGTGAGATACATATAAACCTGTTCATACGATGTTAATATGCCTATAGGTGCTGCTTCCTGCGGTATACTTACAGTTTTTTTTCTTATTTTATTATATTCCTTCATTACACTTATATTATCTATAAATGCATCGCCAGACGTGGCCTTTAACTGGGTTGATAATATTCTTAATAATGTGGTTTTCCCGGCCCCGTTCTGGCCTATTATTGAAACAATACCATTATCTATATCCTGGTTTTCAATATTAAGTGCAATTTTATTTTTATTATAAATTTTATTTAAACCTGAAATGGTAATCATTCATTGGTTATTATTGCAAAATATAATAAATATTACTATTTATAAACTTTATAAAGGTATCTGTTAACGTTTCTAACAGAAATTATAACCCGTTACATATTGTATATATCGTCCTCATACAGTGCCTGGGAAACATTTTCAAAGAACTGTATTGTTGAACTAAAATCATTTATGTTGTGGCCATGAACACTTAGAGGCGTAACGGATATATTTTTCTCCTTCATCAGAACATAGTAATCTGAATTGCTTTCATCGAATTCACCGAAGGTATTGCCAAACCAGTAATAATCCTTACCAGTCGGGTCTTTTCTCTGATTTACAAAGTCGCTGAATGCATTTTTAAGCATTGGTACAACCTTTATTTTTGTATTTTCATCCATTTTTTCCGGGAAGTTTATATTTAAAATATCAACATTTTCAGGAAAACCGTTTTTAAGAAATTCACTTATTATGTATTTAGAAACTACGTATGCCCTATCAAAATCTGCACCTTTTTTGGTGTTAGCATATTCTGTAACTATTGAAAACGCCATACTTTTTATGCCAATTAATGCAGCCGCCATTGCCGCTGAAATCGTTCCACTTGTATATAATGCCCTCAATGATATGTTTGAACCGTAGTTTATCCCGCTTGTCACCAAATCTATTTTTTTATTCTTTAATATTACATGCTTTGCAATGGATATACAGTCTGCTGGATAACCTGAAACTGAATAACCTTTAATTCCGTAGTTTTCAAGTGAATTCATTCTTAATGGAACTGTGAATGACATACTCATGCCTGATGCACTCCTCATATTATCGGGTGCCACCATGAGTGTATCATCCAGTTCCGAAGCACCCTCATATAACCTTCTGATACCTATTGCATTAAATCCATCATCATTTGTTACTAAAATCATAATATTTTAACATTGGATGATGTTATATAATTTTATCTCAATATTTTCTGTTATTCTATATATATTTATATATAAATTAGGAATTTTATTTAAAATATTCCTTTAAATTATACTCAAGGAGACCGTCTCCACGCGGGTCAAAGCCCTCACTAACATCATTGCCTACTATTATGCCCTGGGCATGTCCCATCATATCATTCAGGTCATCAACGGGTTTATATTTTCCAAGGCCTAATGATTTCTCATAGTATATATCTGAATCACTGTATATTGATGCAGGGTATGCGAATCTTGGGTATGATATTGCATTTTCTATATCATAATCTAAATCTATTATCCTGGAAAGTACCTGAACATTAACCTCGGGCTGTATATCGCCACCCATTGATCCGAATATTATATCCCTTTCACCGGAAACCAGGGTACCCATCAGTGTATGAAACGTTTTTTTAAATGGCTTTAAACTGTTTTTATTGTCCTTATCAAGGGAAAAGTAGGATCCACGGTTATTCATGTTTATGCCGGTGCCATGTATTGTATGCCCGGATCCGAAGCCCATATAATTACTCTGTATGGCGCTTATTTCTATATTTCCATCATATATTGAGTATGCAGTAGTATCAGAATTGTTATCCTTTCTGTAAGTATTTGTTGAACTGTCCGGCTTTAAGTTTGTTACATCATCTATTACAGACCCATCATAAACGTAATTTTTCCTGATATTATATGCATCATACATTGTTTTTATTAATGTGTCATAATAATTATTTTTATTCATGCCCTTTAAATCGTAATTATTTAAAATGTTAAACCATGCTAAGGCTGTTAATCCCTGGCTTACTGGAGGATTAGTGTATACATCATAATTTCTATATTTTGTTTTCAATGGTTTTTTGATTTCTGCCTTATATTTGTCTAAATCATCAAATCTCATTAAACCACCCTTGCTTACCATATCCTTATCTATTGCCTTTGCAATTTTTCCATGATAAAATGAGTGAAAATTTGTTTTTATTAATTCGTTAAATGTATTTGCCATGTCCTTTTGATACAGTATCTTATCTGAATTTTTATAAATATTTTCAAAATCATAATCACCGGGCATCGCTTTCATTGCCTTTTTTAATTTTTCCGATGGGACAAACCCATTTTTTGCAAACTGTATTGCCCTTTTAAAATCTTCTGATAAACTTAAATTAATTTTTTCTGATATAATCTCCCATGCAGATACAAGACCTGGAACAGAGAGTGAAGAAAAATGACCTTTTTTTGGTATTTCCCTATAACCCTTGTCCAAAAAAAAGTTAATAGTGGCCTTTTCTGAGGCATAACCGCTTGCATTTATTGAATAATAATCATTATCCTTTACTGTTGAGAAGAAATCACCCCCGAGACCATTCAGATGTGGCTGAACCACAACTAAACAGGATGAAACGGCTAATAATGCATCGTATGCGTTACCACCTTTGGCTAAAACCTCCTTTCCAGCAAAAGTACTTAATGGATGACTTGAAGCTACTCCAGAATTCATATAATCACTGTAATAACATTGATATATTATATATAAGGTATGTGTATTTATATCAATTCAATTTCGATTATATTTATATACTATGATTTATATTAGTTTTTATGAAAGGAGGAAAGATAATAGCTGCTATAATGGTAATAGTTATAATAGCCGGAATAGGTTACTATGGGTATCACTATGAGACAACAGGAAAACTAAAGGTGAACACGGCCGATATGATGGTAACAAATACAACAAATTCTTCTCCAGATGCATTACATGGAGGTATGCATGGAGGTCTGTATGTTACGTTTTCAGCAATTGCACTGCATAGCAAGGGTGCCTCAAATTCAACAGGCTGGACAAATTATTCGTTGCATGATAAAACCGTGAATGTACTTAATATAACACCATCAAATGCCTCATTTTTATCAAACTTAAGTGTTCATGCAGGAACATATAATATGATAAAAATATACATAAAAAGCATATCGGTTAATATGTCTGCACCGGGCATAACAAGCAATACCACATTAACGCTATCAGCACCATTCGCACTTGCAGTACATACAATAACCGTATCTGCACATGGAACAACGTCAATAGTGATAGATATCCATGAAAGAGGCATTATAAGTTCGTCGTCAAAATTCATGATGTCCGGAAATATGACAATATTAAGCTAAAATTATAAAAATAAATTTATTAACACTTATATATTTATTATTTTAATGATAAAAAACCACGTATAGAATTAAATAAAATTTTTAAGTTCAATATTGAAGTGCTATGTATTATAAATTTTGATATTAAAAGTATTAATACCTTTAACTATTTCAATTATTATGGAAAATATAAGGGTATATCTTCCAGATGCATTAACTCAAGTTTACAAACAGGTTCATTTTTGGAGATTTTATTTTAATACCGGGTTGTGTGTATAATTTTGTGTAAATATAAACCCCCCTGTTACAGATAGAATAATCTATTAAATAACAGGAGGAAATACCTCTCTGAACCAACAAGGAGGTAATGAAATATGGAGAATAACAATAT
>JAJZXU010000028.1 GCA_021806235.1 Thermoplasmata archaeon | reverse complement strand
AAAGATAATAGAATTAAAGAATCTAGTGGATAAGGCCATAGATTTAAGCAGGGGTGTTGACAATGTAATTGTAGTAAAGAATGCAAACAATAAAATCAATATGGAACAGGACCGTGATTATTACTACAGTGATATTATTGATAACGGCTATACCATGCCGGAAGAAATGGATTCGAATGACCCATTATTTATGCTGTGTACATCTGGAACAACCGGCAATCCAAAAGGTATACTGCACAGCACAGGTGGATACATGGTCTGGGTAGCCAATACATTACGCTGGACATTTAACCCGGATAACATGGACATATACTGGTGCAATGCAGATATTGGCTGGATTACAGGTCACAGTTATGCTGTATTCGGTCCGTTGATGCTTGGATTAACATCAATTATGTATGAAGGTCCCGTTGATTATCCCTATGCAGATATAGTCTGGGGAATTATTGAAAAATACGGTGTTAGTATATTATATACATCACCTACAGCAATAAGGTTACTGATGAAATATGGCGAGAAATATCCAAAAGGCCATGATTTATCATCATTGCGTTTACTTGGGACAGCGGGTGAACCTATTAATCCATCGACATGGCACTGGTATTATGAGGTTATAGGTAAGAGCAAATGCCCTGTAATAGATACATACTGGCAGACAGAAACATCCGGACCAATGATATCACCATTATCATATTATGGAATATATAAACTGAAACCGGGTTCTGCCACATTTCCATTGCCTGGAATCGATATGGAGATATTAGATGGAAGCGGCAATGCGGTAAAAAACAATGAAAGGGGATACATTGTTGTTAAAAAACCATGGCCGGGATTAATGTTAACTGTAAATAATGATGATAAAAGGTATATAGAAACATACTTCTCCAAATTTAAAAATAAATATTTAATGGGGGATTATGCAATAAAAGATGATGATGGATATTACTGGCTTTTGGGCAGATCTGATGAAGTTTTAAATGTATCCGGCCATAGAATAGGAACAGTTGAAATAGAGGATGGACTGGTATCAATGAATGAAATTAATGAGTCTGCCGTGTTTGGAAAACCTGACAAAATCAGGGGCGATGCCATAATAGCATTTGTGACGCTAAAAAATGGATACAGCAAATCGCCGGAACTTATAAATAGTATTAAAATGAAGATGCGGAATGAACTTGGACCCATTATGGTTCCAGAAGAATTCTATATAGTTAATTCACTGCCAAAGACCAGATCAGGAAAAATCATGAGGAGGGTCATAAGGGATATATATTTAAACAATGAATTGAAAGATATATCAACACTGGAAAATCCGTATTCATTAAACGAGATCAAAAATTCGAAAATAGTAGAATAACATGTATCAACATGGGAAGGAGTACTCTATTATTACGGTTATGGGGGAAAGCACCTATAGCAATCATATAGCATTATCCAGTGAATGATATTCCCGTGACAACATTATCTATGGCATATGGGAAAATGGAGATATATTAAATATTAAAGAACAGAAAGAACTATTCTGGATGATGGGTATCATAGTGCCTGATACTATGGAAATTTAGGGATTTATGACTGTTTTCTCAGGTATGCATCATCCCTATTTATCCAGTCTTTCCTTACTGGGCTGAATATATCTATATCAACTGTATCTTCTATTGCTATTGCCTCATGTTTTACATTTGATGGAATAATTAATGACTCACCCTCCTTTACATATATATCCTTATCATTAATTTTAAATTTTAACATGCCCTTCATTATCCATGTTATCTGTTCGCTTTCATGATTGTGTTCCGGTACAACAGTTCCCTTTTTCATCTCTAATTTTGCCAGCATTATATTTTCTCCATATATCATCTGCCGTGTAAGGGTATCTGATAATTTTTCCTTTTTAACATAATCCCAGTTAAATTTCCCAACGTTTGTCATAATATGCCAATTTATATTAATATAAAAACATTATTGTTAGAAACATTTGTTAAATTGCATTAAATAAATATATTAACATAATGGATATATTTAGTTATGATATCACTAAAAAATAAAAATATAATAGTGTGTGCCGGTAGCAGTGGCATAGGCAGGGGAGTTGTGGCAGTTTTATCAAAATATAATGCCAATATCACGACATTTTCAAGGAATATTGAAAAATTAAATTTATTGAAAAAATACATAAAAGAAGAAACAAATAATGATATAAATACAGTAAAAGCAGATTTATCAAAAAAAGAGGATATTATAAACGTTGTAAAATCACACCATAATGAATATGGTGATATCGATGCCCTTGTTATGAATTATGGCGACCCAAGGGTTGATAATTTTTTAAAGCTCGATATGGATGACTGGGATTATAATATAGATATGATGCTAAAATCAACAATATTATTAACAAAGTTTGCAGCAGATGATATGATAAAGAAAAACGATGGAAGAATAATATATATAACATCGATGACAACAAAGAATCCATTAAAAGACTTTGCAATATCAAATACATTAAGATCGGGCATAGTTGCTCTGGGCAAAACATTATCTATTGAGCTGGCACCACACAATATAACCGTAAACTCAATTTCACAGGGATACTTTTATACAGATAGGCTGAAGGATATAATAAGTAAAAGGTCAGAGGAATTAAATAAAAACTATGATGAAATTATGGATAACATAAAGTCTGAAATACCCATGAATAGATTTGGGAAACCTGAGGAAATAGGGAATCTGGTTGCATTTCTGGCATCTGATTTATCATCGTATATAACCGGTGACAACATACAGATAGATGGTGGGGCAGTAAAATCAATATGATGTTATATTTCTACATTCTTTAAATTATATTAAATGTTATTCAACTGCCACAACGCGTGCCATGGATCCACTTCCACCGTAGATTTTCAGTGGTAATGCAATAACTGTATATTCCTTACTGGTTTCAAGTTTGTCCAGATTTGTTAGATCCTCTATAAAAATTATATTTTTTGCAAGCAGAGCCTTGTGTACCCTGAAATCCTCATGGTTATAGGAATCTATGCCCAGTGAGTCTATTCCGATAACCCTTGGATGGTGCTCTATCAAAAAATCAACAGTATCATCTGATAATCCTGGAAAATCATACTGGAATTCCTTTGTAAATCCACGTTTCTTATCCCAGCCTGTATTTATCAGTATAATCTTATCATCATATTCTTTCTTCCACACCTTTTTTAAGGCATTTAATTTTATTTCGGTGCCATTGATTTCAGGCCTTATGCAGTATCCCGGACCGATAATATTTTCCAGTGGTATTTTGTCAACAGTCATTCCATTATCTATCATATGGTAAGGTGCATCCATATGTGTTCCTGTGTGTGTTACGGCCCCAAATTTTTCAACCGTGTAACCGTCCCTGGCAAGAATGCCAACAGGGTCAATTCTTACCAATGGATTTGTTGGCCAGCAGGGCATATTTGGTTTTAATTCAACTGATAGGTCAAAATATTTTTTTATATCCATATTTAACTGATAATACGATAATATTTATAATTAACCCGGCATAATATGTAAATTTACCCTTAAATTATTACTGGATTCAACATACCTCTTTAATAATTCAACTATTGAAAATCCATATAACAATTACAGGCGCCCTAATATTCTACCGGCATAAATGGTTATCAAGATATTTTTTATTCGACCATTGATGTTAAGATTTTCCTTTCGGCATTTCTCAGGTGGAATAGGACGGTGGGCTTTGAAAGACTAAATTCCTTCGATATATTATCAAGGTTATAGTTTCTTGGCCATTCAAAATAACCATTATATATTGCTTCCTTCAGTATTCTTTTTTCAATTTCAGTTATGTTATACATTTTCATTATTGAGTACAGTCTTTTTGTTACATCAAAAATACCTTCCCCTGAATTTATTTTTATATATTCACTTGAAATAATGCTGTTTTTATTTTTTATTTTATCTAAAATATTATCATACGATATTTTATCGTATATTAACATAAAATAATTTTCATGCCCATTGAATGAAAAGAAGGGAAATAACGGTATTGCATTGTTTGAGAAAATTGTTGACATTATAGAGTGTCCGCGTTTAATACCATTAAACGTATTAAAATTTTTGCCATTCATGATGTTTATCTTTGTGAAATCATTCCTATATAAACTTTTAAAGTCATTATCACCATAGAAATACCCAAAAACTGAGTTCATGCCATTTGATGATGGACCTACATATGAAATTATTAATTTTGAATCATTATTCTTTGTTGATCCTGAAAAACTACATTTACCATTTAATTTAACACTCATTATATACATGATATCTCAGTATTTAATAATATATTAAATTATTGCTTTCAGCGAATTTATCCTCCGTCTGATATGATTTCAGTATTTAATAGTATATTAAATTATTGCAAATATTATTAATTAATTTATGTAGTTGCATTTAAATAGTAAAGTAATCTAATATGTTATATCATATTTTAATATAGATATTAGCAATCTAAAAGTATGATTATGGATGATACATTGAGAGAGGGGATGCAGGCACCTGGACTTGCATTCTCATTAAATGAAAAGGAAAAACTGGCAGAATTGCTGCATAATTCTGGAATAAAAAAGGCGATGGTTTCATATCCTGCCGCACATAAATCCGAAATAGAAAGCACAGAATTAATAATAAAAAAACATTACTTTGATGAAGTTTATGCACTTGGCAGAACATTAAAAAGTGATATAGACTTAATAGATAGCACCGGTGCAAATATATCGCTGCATTTGCCATTTCATATAGATAATATGAAAAATATAGGTGATAATATAAAATATGCATCGGGAAAGGATAAAAAACTTGAAGTTGCACTGGTAGATATTGATCAGTATAGCATTGATGAATTAATTAAAATTGCTGGGATAATAGACAGTTCGGGTGCAGATGTGATACAGATTCCGGATACAAAGGGAATAACTAACCCGGGGAATTATGGAAAGATAATATCAGATATAAAAAATTCAGTAAAAGCAGAGATAGAAATACATTGCCATAATGATTATGGATATTCAATTGCAAATGCAATAGAGGGAATAAAATCAGGTGCAGATTATGTTGATACAACAATTTTTGGAATCGGGGAACGTAATGGCATAAGCGATTCAATGGTTATCTCAAATTTTTTAAACATGCATAATATTGAAAAGATAGATGTGGATAATTTAATGAGGGCATATAATTATCTATTTGAACTTATTATTTCAAAGGCAGGCATTAATTTCTTTGTAAATAATTATCCATTTTATGGAAAAAATTCGGCAGTTCATACTGCGGGAACACATGTATCATTTAATGAAATATTTAAGGGAAATGATTATTCAGTAAATGTTTATACCGGCAAATCAATGGTAAGAAAAATACTTGAAAATAATGGAATTAAGGTCGATGAGGATAAGTTAATTAATATAGTTAATAAAATAAAGGATCTGTCTGCAGATACTGGCCTAACCGTTAAAGTGGATGAAATAATTAAAATCGCAGGTGAATATCAATGAAAAGAGTTCTTGAAATAGGGAATATTGTTGCTGGCCCAACAGCAGGTTTAATACTTTCAGATCTCGGCTATGAGGTAATAAAAATAGAAAAACCATTAACCGGTGATATCTCAAGAAATATTTCAGCAAACAGTTCCGGTATATTTCCATATTTTAATAGAAATAAAAAAAGCGTTACCATAGATATAAAAAATAATGAGGGCAAAAAATTGTTAAGGGAACTCATAAAAACTTCAGATATTATAATTGAAAATTTTGGCCCCAGTGTAATGGATAACCTTGGTTTTTCATATGATGATGTTAAAAAAATAAATAAAAATATAATATATTTATCAATAAAGGGCTATATGGATGGACCATATGAAGACCGAAAATCCCTTGATTTCCCGGTTGAAATTGAATCTGGCATTGCATATATGTCTGGTTTGACGGATAAGCCCATGAGAATCGGGTCTTCAGCAATAGACATGGTTGCAGCAATGCTGGGTGTAATAAAAATATTAGACATTGAAACCGGGAATAATGGGGGTTTCATAAAAATAGGGTTATTTGAAACTGCAATGTTTCTGGCAGGCCAGCATATAGCAACTTACCAGATAGAGGGTGAGGAGTTGAAGCCATTAAATGAGGAAAATTTTGCATGGGGTGTTTATGATTTCTTTAAGACGTACGATAATAAAAATATATTTATTGCAATTGCAACGGATAATCAATGGTTAACATTCTGCAATGCCTTTGAATTTGATTATGGCAAAAAGGATAAATTTGCAACAAATGAAAAAAGGCATATCAATAGAAATATACTTATACCAGAAATACAGAGGGCAATTATAAATATAAACTCTGATGATTTAATCTCTAAATTGAGGAGATATAATATAAGCTATGGTATGTTGAATAAACCATGGGACCTGTTAAAAAATGATCATGCAATGAAATATATGGTGCCTTTAAAATATAAAAATAAAATGTTATATGTCCCTGCAATGCCATTCTATAATGGAGCCATCAATTCTATTCCAGAACTTGGGGAAAACAGTTATGATATTCTATCTTCACTTGGTTATTCAATGGATGAAATTGATCTAATGAAGAAAAAAAATATAATATAGTAATATAATTATCTAATATATTAGAATAATGTTTTTTATACTTATGTGAATTAAATAACTATGCAGAATAAACCTTATAATGGTAGTGTATCGGATAGGCTTGAAAGATTGCCATGGAGTGGTGTCCAGAGGGACTTTTTATTCATGGTGGCAGGCGGTGAATGGGTGGAAACGCTGATGTTACTGGGTAACGGAGCCATTCTGGCTTTAATGGCATCAGTTTTAAAATTTACATCGATTGTGGGCACACTTGTTATACCAACAGCATTTTTCCTTGGTGAATTTACCGGAAGTATATTTTTTGGATGGCTAGCTGATAGAAAAGGGAGAAAATTTGTGTTCCTGTACAACCTTCTGGTGTTTTCTACAGGCATGATTATTGCGGGTTTGATGTCACAGTATATACTTATAGCAATGTTTGTTTTCATAGGAGGCATAGGCGTTGGTGGTGAGTTTCCACTGGTTGACTCATATACCACTGAAATGATGCCAAGCAAGGTAAGGGGAAACAGGCTTGCACTGGTTTATACAATAGCTGTTACTGCAGGGCCATTAATAGCTTTTCTTGCCTTTGAAGCAACAAATATAACATCGGCGTACTATTCATGGCGTATACTTTTCTGGTTCATGGGCATAATAGGCATTGGTGTATGGGCTGTAAGGACAAAATTAAAGGAATCACCCAGATGGCTTGAGGTAAGGGGTGATTATAAAAAAGCGAACGAAATAACTACAGAATGGGAAAATAAAACAATGGAGGACCTGAAAATAAAATCACTGCCACCTGTAACAACGGAAACATCGGTAAATGAAAACAAAAGCAAATTTGAGGATATATTTAAGCCAGATCTGAGGGATAAAACAATAATGATGCTGATATTTCAGTTTTTTCAATCAGGGATATTTTACGGCTTTGCTGTATTAGCACCCACATTCCTTATATTAAAAGGATTTGACATAGCAAAAACACTTGAATTTACCTTCCTTATATTTGGCGGTTTCTTCTTCGGATCTGTTTTCAACCTGTTTATAATAGATAAGATAGAAAGGAAATGGGGGATAATTCTTACATCTCTACTTGCAGGGATATTTGGAACGCTGTTTGGCCTAGCAAATAATGTTTATTTAATAGTAATATTTGGATTTATCACAACGTTCATACTGTGGAATTTCTCGAATTTCTTCCATGCATACCAGGCAGAAATATTTCCCACAAGGGTAAGGCCAACGGCTGCTGGTACGGTCTATTCTGTGAGCAGAGTTTCTACTTCGATCCTTGTTCTGTTTATTACGGCACTGATATTACCACATGGTGTCCTGGCAAGCTTTGCAGTTATATGGGTGTTTATAGCAATTGTTGTTCTTGACCTTGCCATACTGGGCCCGAAAGCCACAAAGGAACAGGTAGAGATCATATCGGAATGATTGAAAAATTTATAATTTTAATTTTTTATTGAAGATAAATAAAAATTATTTTAATTTACAAATATTTATATAATCAATTGGATTTACTTTTATATGGGAAAGTTATCTGCTATTATAGCAGGAATAATAAGCATAACATTGCTGGCATACTTTGAAATTGCGGGTTTGTTTAATCCACTAATTAATTTGCTTGGTCCATTTTTGGGCTATAAATTTCCATTGCTTATTGGAATCTTGGGGCTGGTTGCAGGCAATCCGTTTACAAATTTAATAATTTTAATATCATGGGTAATTATAGGTGTTATTATAGGTGTATTTGCAGGAAAGGGCTTAAGGGCCGCAGGTGCATCAATACTTATTTTCTCCTTAACTGCATCGTTTATGGCATTGATATTTTTATCAATGTTTAATATGGATTTTCTAACAGTTAATATAACCATAATTGAGAAGAAATTTGTAGATATAGCAGAGGTATTGCCATATATAATTCCTGCCATAAGTATTGTATCAATAAAAAATGAACCGGTCATTTCAACATTATATTCTATTATTACCGCACTCATTAGTTCCGGATCTACCAGTGGATTAAGCATAACAACATTTAAACCACTGATAATGAATGTTGTGGAGAACTTTGTAATATTAATAATAGTTTCATCAATAGTTGGATCCCTTATAAAAAGAAGAAAACGCGTTGATACGAAAAAGGTCATTGCCGCTATTTCCATAATCATAGTTCTAATTTTGATATTTTCCGTTATTATTCCACAGGGAAATAACAGTAATAATGTAAATACAATTAGCAATCAGAATTTTGCCTTAAAAAATTTAAGTCTGTCAGAACCAATACAGGGTTCTTTAAATATTATAACACATAATGGGTCACTGATCAATTCACTGGCATTTGCCAGCAATTATTCAGGAAATAAAAATATTGCATTTGCGGCTGTAGTTTTAAACAGTAATTTATCCAGTATTTCCAGTGGATTCCTTAATAATAATTTAGCATTTTCCAGATTTTCAGGATTAATAAAATTAATGCCGGATTCCCTGATGATTGTATTATCAAAAAATTCATATACGCCTGGAAGTGATGGCACAGGCAATTTGCTTAAAATATCTGGAATGACAAACCCCGAAACACTGTATAATTCTACATATAAGGGCTTTAACCTTTACGTTTATGGCCAGAATGTTAATTTTAGTAAATCAGCAAATGCAATGGTAAACAGTTATAACACGAATTTATCATTATTCAGCGTGATGAAGGGCAATGTAAACAATGGCTATTTTATCCCGGGAACAAACAGTAAAAGTGTAACATCTTCCGTAATGGCATATGGCTATGGCAATTATTCCCTGATTTTTAAAAACAATGTAACAGGTGATAAGGAATTTTTACTTGGCATTTTTGAAAAGAAGGATATTTATCATTCATCGGGTTCATATCACAATTTGAGCCTTTCAGGTATAATAAATTATAATAAAACAATAGTTTTTAATAAAGGTACACTATCATTTATGGGATTAATATATCCGAATATGGTCAATAATAAATTAGAAAGCAGGGACATATTTTACACAAACAATCAAAACCTTGCAAAAAATTTTGTTTACAGTTCAAACGCAACATACAATTATACATCAAATATAAACCCAGATACGGCATATATCAACGTTAATTATACATTTCCTGCATATATATATTTGAATATATCATATAAAACATATAGCAATAGAACCATAATTTATACAACAATGGAGAATAAGGACAATTCTACATTGAGAAATGTAAGTATATCAGAAAATACATTTATAAATAATTATAATAAAACAGGGGCTTTAAGCCTTATATCCGGTTCACCGTCAGTAAACGGTGTAACATTGAAACCAGGCCAGTATAAAAACTTCTCATATACAGTTAAATTAAACGGTCCTGGAGAATTTGTACCATACGCTAATATTTCGTACAGTATGAATAATAAATCATTCAATGCTATTTCAAACACGTATATTATTAAAAATCCCGAGGAAAACTGGCTCAAAGTACTGAACAGTGTATTTATACCGTTATTTGATTCCCTTGGCGTTTCATTCCTTGCAACCAGTTTAATAGATGCATTAAATGTAAATGTGTTTGATGTTATACTTTTATTGATTGTAATTCTTGATGTTTTCATTGAAATAAGGTCAAGAAGGAAAACATAATTTTTAAAATAAATTATAATATAATAAGTTATTCTTATATAATTTTTAAATCGGTAATTTTAAATGTATTCTAAACAAATTTTATATATAGTATAGTAATATTATTAATAGGTACATAGTCTTTCTATAAGGGTTTGAAATAAACTATTTTTTACCATTGCACATTAATGACGATTCATTTTTATACCTGAGCCTCATCATTGAAATTATGCCCAGCAATGGCCCTATTGATAGAAACGAAAAGGCCCAGTGCCAGCCAACAGTGGTTCTCAATATATCTATGGCATAAATTGATCCAACGGTTATTAAAAAACCAAGTGCCATCTGAAACGTTAATGCGCTCCCCCTTATCTTATCACTGCTTAATTCTGTAACTGCCGTTGAGAACTGTGCCGAATCCGCTATTACGGTTATTCCCCATATAATGCCCACGATTACTGTAATATACGGCATAACCCCATATGTTAATCCTATTAATACTGCGGAAGTCCCACTTATGCCGAGATATATTGATGTTGATAACGTTCTTCCAATTCTATCTGATATGAGGCCGCCAAGTATAGATCCGATTACACCGGATAAACCAATAATTGAAAACGAAATAATGCCTGCCATAAATAATAATTCGCTTCCTGTGTAATAAAAGGAAAAACTGGAAAGTATAAATACGGGAATCCATGTCCACATGGCGTAAAGTTCCCACTGATGCCCAAAATAGCCATAATTCGCAAGCATTACAGGTTTGTTTCTTATTATCAGTTTAATTGTATCCAATTTAAATTTGGGTGCATTCACATATTTTTTATTATCATGTAGAATCAAAAAAACCATAGCTCCTCCTAAAAGCGATAACAGTGAAGAAAATTCCAGCAATGCCTCCCATTCCCGGATAAATGGCAAATCCAGTATTATATGTGGCAGTGCAGATCCGAGTGTAAGCCCTGCTATTACAATGCCAAGTGCCAGCCCCCTTCTTGCCGGGAACCAGATTGATACAATTAAAACTGCAACGGGATAAATGCCTGCCATCATAATACCGGTTAACAGCATCAAAATCATTTCAATAAAAAAGTAATGATACAGGAAAACAAACATTACTGTGAATAAAGAACCCATGGTGGCGGAAAATGCAAACAATTTCCTTGGATTAATTTTATCTGCAAGGCCCAGGGATGCACTTATAAGGGCACCTGCCACAAAGCCAAACTGTACCATTAAGGTTACAATAAGGGTACCTATTCCGGAAATACCCCAGATACCGGCAAGTTCAGGTGCTATGGCAGATGCACTGAACCATAAGCTCATAACCATTAATTCCGAAATGCTCATTATAATCAGAGCAACCCATTTATATTCTTTTGCAATCATAAATCACCCTCACAAAACTATCTGGGCTATTCCTATTATTATAAAAACAGTCCCAAGAATTTTATATGTAGTTAAGGGATTTATATTATTCCCTATCTTGGAAAAGATAAATCCGGATATTATAGATACAATGCCTATAACAATAGCAGCCAGAATTACTATATGCCCAACAATGAGATATCCAACAGTGCCTGAAAGGGCAGAGATTATCATTGCAAATGTTGCTGTTCCTATTGCAGTTTTTATATCCAGTTTCAGTATTAAAATTGATATAATAAGAAACATTATTCCTCCACTGGCTCCAAGTATTCCGGTTGCCAGTCCTATAGGTATTGTTATTAGAACAATTTCATATGCATTGATGTTTATATTTTTCCTGCTTTTGTTTTCAGATGTGTTTTTCTTTCTTATCAGGGAATAAATGCCCATAGCAATTATAAAAATAGCAAAACCTATCTTTATATATACCGGTGGAATTAGAAATGCTACCCTGACACCAATCTGGGACCCTATTATTGCACCTATAATCATGGGTATGCCCTTTTTTATGTTTACCCTGCCCCTCCTGAAATATATATACGCAACAATACCTGAGGTAATAACATCTATTAATAAACTTGTGCCTATAGCATCCTGTGGCAGTTCGGAATTTATAATTATTAATGCGGGAACAACTGCAACAACACCACTGGATCCAAGAACACCGGTTAATGCACCAACGATGATGCCCAGTATGATAAATTCAAGATATAATATGTACATAACTGTATATCCCACTGTACTATTTAAATAATCTTATTTAGGATTTAATATTAATAATAATCTTAAATAAGATTATTGTAAATGCTCCTAAATTCCCGCATCATTAGGTATTAGTTGTTAATTTTATCTGTATTTTTATGGGTATGAGAATTTGTATATTAGTGTGTAATTACACATTATGGCATTCATACGGTACAAAGGAATTATTCAAGAAAATAGAAATCATAGTGCCTAATATTATGGGAATTTAGGATGTTATAAAAACTACACAATACTGGAGCCGTTAAAATATTTCAGTAAAACCCACAATACAAATTAAAACTGCCTGTCCGATCTTACTGTTTCTATAAGTTTTAATACCCTATCAAGGTATTTTTCACTGATAAATAATTCAAAGCCATCCTTTGATATCATAAACTGTGAAACATTTATGTAATTAAATGATAGGGTTTCCAGGAATATCTGTATTGAATCTTCATTTATTTTATTTCTGTCTATGGTAATATTAATTTCGAAATAATCTCCATATAATTTTCCTGGATATGATTTTATAACGTTTTCTGGTGTCTCCCCGGAGATCATCACCCACATAGTATTGTTGTCTGGCATTATACGTATTGCACGGGAATATGGAAAGTATGCCTCCGCTGTATCAATATTATAATCGCAGGAAAGTAGTGAAAGCCCTGTAATAATGTTAATTTTCATATGGGAAAATGGATTTTCCCCACTTTTCTGTCTGGACACAGTATAATTTTTCCTTAAAATTGTTGATATAGTGTTTAATTTGGGGTTATAACCATATTTCTTTTTTATTTCATCCTGGATTATACGTGACAGTGAATTATAATTAACAACTCCTGTATTTATCATCCATTTAAAGGTATTGTTTTCATTTAAAATATTGATTACATCATTCCTTATATCGCCCCTTTTTGTTGCCTTTAGTTTTTTATCGGATTGCTCCATATATGTATATATTGGAAATTGATATAATAATATTTGTTGCAGATAGTTGCATTATTTTCTGTAAATTTTAAACTGAGCTGTACCCTCTAAATTTTGGGTAATTAACAATTTGAAATTATTTAGATAATTAATTATTAAAAATTATGTTATATGTGCTATTGCCGATCAATGTTTATAAAATAGAATGAATATATTAAACTATTTATCACATCATTTATAGTGAAATAAAGGATTAATTTATTAATTAATTCCCCGCGACTTCCTTCACTGTCTGTCTAAAGGGGCTTCCTGCTTCAACGATTGCTGATAGAATCCCCACAGTCCTGGAGTTCTCTCTCGTCCATACAAGCCACCCAATTTCACGGATGCAGGCACGCATGGAGCAACATTCAACCAGACCATTTTCACTTATATCTACCAGTGAATGTGTAATTATATAACTAATATTAATAATGTTTTCTCCCGCGCCCATCCCCATACCGGGTTAAGTAGACCTCCAGCTAGAAAAGTTAAAAGTGTAACAAATTAGATGTAACACACCACTATCTCTGTTTCTGAATCATTACTGAGCAAGTTATATCCTCAATCTATTTATATGGCATTGATAATAACTGTATTTCTGTCCCCTCCATTATAATGTTTAGATATTATTATGTTGTCTGTTTCGTTCTTATGCCGTAGAGAATCACCTGTTATGTGATTTTTTTAATTTTTACAGCAATTTTAACACACTATAACGATATATTCACTCATTCAAATATAAAATTATTATTTAGAAATATTTAACTTTATTTCATGCTTAAATAATTTATTTACATTATAGCTATCCTTAAATAATAACTTAACAGAAAATGACATAAAATAATATGTTTATAGAAATATTTATATATTATATTATATTATATTATATTATTTATGAAAAGGATAGTGGTGATTGTTATAACGTTAATAGTGATAGTATCAAGTTTTGCATCTATTTTATATATAAATAATGATGTGGACAGAAAAGACAGTAGCAGGCATTACAATGCACACACAGTTATCAATAAGTACGGATTAAAGGATGTTTCAAATGCAAATAAAACATATGTTTTTAATAGCCCTGACACAAATGGAAAAAATACATCATCCAATATAACATTAAAATATAATTATTATAGTGGAACAGATAATATTACTGCAATGGAAGTAAATGGATACATTAATGGCACACTGACACACCAGGCATTTTTAATAAACGGCACAAAGGATAATAACACAAATTTAACAGTAATACCAATATATTCAAAAAATAATAATTATAATATAACAAAAATAAATAATACATCCAGCAGGGGTAAAAATAATGCCACAGCAATAACAGCTGACAGTTCATCTGCCACTCCGGGTGTTTGTGTAGATCTCTATGCCACTTATGGAAAGGGAAGTGGTGGTCGTTCACTGGCATTTGATCAGACAACAACGGAAATCCTTCTTGCCATTATTGGTGGTGGAGCTGGATTTTTGATGAAATTGGGTGGACCTGTAGGAATGTTGGTTGGTGGGATAATAGTTGTGGGAGTTAGTATAATACAAATACTGGACTATTCCGGTGGACTCAATGGTATATACTATTACCAGGCCAACACCTGGCTGTCTGGTGTTTATTCTATGGGTCTTAATGCCCCATCTACTCAGGTGCCTTCAGATTTAACTAACTATGAAACAAGCATTATAACTTTATATAAGGGAAATTTTTATATACCTTTCAATTAAGGTGATTATATGGAAATTATTAAAAAAATAAATTTAATATCCACGATTTCTTATGTTTTTTTTGTCATGACAGTCATATTACTATTTGCTATGACGGCCACAATCATAGGGCTTTCTATTGGAATTCTAATACCACTATTCTCTTCCATATATGGCTTCAGGTTATTAAAAAAATATAATGTAAAGGAAGATTACAGGACATTTAAAACAAAAATAGGGTTAACAGCCACATTTGTTCAATCCCCCTTCATGTTCATAATGGGCATCTTTCCATTTATGCCTATAGGGTCAAAGATATTAATTGGTATGCTTGGTGGTATTATGATTTCAACCATTGTAATTGGAACTGCCTATCTAATGCATTTACAGATAAAGCTCAGAACTATGTACAAAACAAAAAAGTAATTAAGGTGATTCCAAAAAACTGAAACAGTCAGGTTCAAACTATGGATCTTAATAATATAGAGAAAATATGAAATAAATTAACAAGTGGACAATGTGTAAATTCCTGTTGCATATATCGCTCCTAGTGTTATGACCTATTAATTATATTGTATAATATTTTGAAAGTTTTAGATCTGCTTTTTCCCTTGCGAAAGCCCATTTTATCTTTGCTTTCTTCCTATTTCTCGTTTTCTGCCACGCTGTAACATTTTTTTCAAGGTCCTTATAGGATTCAAATCTTTTTCCTGTGCATTCTATATCCATAGCATTGATCTCAATCTCTGCTATATTGAGCCAGCCTACATGTTTGCTGGAAGTTATTGTTAATGTTACAGGAGTCGTAAACAGATCCAGTTACATTTGCTGATAGGTAAATTGCCTCCCCAGATGTTACCTGTATTTGTGTAGCTGTTGTTATTTGTGTTCCAAGATCGGCCGTTGTTGGATATGTTGTTGTTACAGTGTTGAGTTGTAATAAAATGTAATACCTGATGTGCTGCTAACACCCGGTTCTATATATGTTGGTTTCTTCACATTACTATGATTTGTGATTTCCAGAACATCCACAAGCTCTACAGAGCTATCGTTATTGACATACCCAAGTGTAATTGTGTTCATGGTTGGTGAGGTTCCATTTTTAAGTGCTGTAAAACCCAAAGTGTTTGCTGTGGCATAATTTGGTCCATGTGTTAATTGAAACGGGTTTATAGCTGTTTGAGTACTGGCACTATAACTTTCATTAATAATAACCGAAGCAAATACTGCTGAAGACAGGAGAGCAACAATCAATATCGCAAATAAAGTATATAATTTCTTCTTGCTTATTTTCATTGATTTATATATATATACTTTACTATTTTCATGAATATGTTCATACATTATATAGTACTTCTATAGATACATAACAAAAAATTATAACATCAAAAAATATTGTAATTAAAAAATATTTATAAAAAATTATTCTTCTGCCGCACTCGCTTCATTTATATTTTCTAAGTTTTTATTTAAAGTATTAGGCAGTATGAATATCAGGGCAATTGCCGCAATCACCATTGGTACCTGGTATATAATCCATCCTACATAACCTCCAACAACTGCAATTAATGGAAACAGCAAAAGCAGTGAGATTCCGGCCCCTAAATGACCCAACCCGTCCTGAAGTGAAAACGCAGTTGCACGTGCATCTGATGGAACATTTTCTGAACCATTTAAATAGTTCAGCTGGTTGCTCCATCCAACTCCAATAAAGTTTGTTAGCAACATTCCTACAAACATTATTAACAGGTTTCTAGTAACTGCACCGTACACGACAATTACAATTCCCAGCAGCATGCCTACACCATTGCTAAAGGTAACAAGCTTTCCTCTGTGTATTTTTTCCAGTACCAGCCTTATGCCTATGGCTCCAAGGAATGTTGCTATGCCTGCCAGTCCAAAATATAATATTACTGTGTTTTCCTGTGCTGGAGTATAGAGAAGAACGCTTTTTGTATAGGTTGTCATCAAAGCTAGATATGGATATTCACCCCAGTAAAAGAAGAATATTGTTATAAATACTGCAATTATCCTCTTTCTATATTTTTTGTCCTTAAATACACTTAAAGGATTTTTTCGTTCACTGTATGTAAATTTATCAGGCACTGGTTCTGGCAATGACGTTATATGTGCCTTCTTCATTGCTGTTCTTTCCATTTCAGAAACTACCTTTTCCAGTTCATCATATCTTTTCTTAACACCAAGGAATCTTACTGTTTCTGGGGCAGTTTCCCTTATTACTACAACCATTACCGCCAGAACTCCGCCTATTGCAAATACTATCCTCCACCCAGTAGCTGGAATTAACAGTACTATTTCGGAAGCGATTAATGGCCCCAGGCCTAAACCTGCCCATCCAACTATATATACTATGTTTACATAATGTCCTCTTCCCTTGGTAGGTACCATTTCAACCAGATACACGATAACTAATATTAAATCACCACCTATGCCCATTCCTGTTATAAATCTGAATACTACCAACATTAAATAATTTATAGAAAAAGCATTTCCAAGGCTTCCTATAGCAGTAATTGATGCAGTTATCATCAGTCCTGGTTTTCTACCAATCTTATCAGCTAAAATAGACAGAAATATTGCACCGGGAATATATCCAAATAACCCCATAGATGCTATAAAAGATGCCTGTGATGATGTCAATGAAACGCCACTAAGCGTGATATATGGAAGTGCAAGTCCAACATCAATTACATCATATAATGCAATAAAATATCCAAACGCCAGGGCTATAATTATTGGTGCCTTAAGGGCGTTTTTTGGCAATCTATTAACTCTCGCTATATACATAGCCGTCTTTTCATCATAACTATTTTCTTTCATGAAAACACCATTTTAAGTAGTAATTATATTCTATACTTAAATATATCTATTGTTACTATGGCAATCGCCGTTGTTAGAAATTTTGTGCATTTCTGCAGTGTGGAACCGATAATTTACATCTTTTTTCTTATAAAATTCAATTTCAACTCGAAAAAGATAACAGTTAATGACCGCCATAGTGCTGTTGTCTAAATTATTCCATTAAACCTTAACTTACCGTTTTTTACATAACATGCCGGGGTTTATATTTAGATCAATTATAGATTCATTTGCTTTTTTGAATCTCACTGTTTTGTTGTTCTTCTAATCAGTATTTCTTGATTTTTGATAGGAGCCCGAATCCAGAAAAATGGATTATACTTCTGAGTATTATACTTTATTGTCCAATATGAAATATTATCATATAATATATACACACTATTTATATAAATAGTTGTGTAATAATTTTTATTCTCAAAATTAGTAAAATAGGTAGTAACAACAGGATTTAAAAATATTATATCATGCCATATAAAATGAACGGAGTTGGGGGTAAAATATAAAAATACATATGGTATTTCTATTTTAAAAATACGGTGAAAAGTATATTATGTTTATTATTTACTTACATATACGACAATATTTTTGAAATTCCATATACAAAAAATTGTGTAGCAGTATTATGAAGAAAAAAAATAGTAAACAGGATATTTCTGTATTTATGGCCTAACAACCTGCCTGCCTGACACTTTTAAATCCTCCAGGTTTTTAAGGGCTTCATTAACTTTCTCTAAATTGCCAACATACTTAACATTGGGTTTTATGTGTTTATTTTCTGCAAGATCTATGACCTCCACAAAGTCCTTATGATTTCCAGTATAGGTACCCTTAAATCTTATCGCTTTTCTAACAGCAGTTACTGCATTCATATTTAATTGGGCACCAAACTGCCCTACCATTATATATGTTCCTAATTTAGATAGAAGTTTTGGGTATACATCCAGTGTTTTTTGAGAACTGGACAGATCTATTATACCATCCACTCCATGACCATCTGTAATATCCATAACTTCCTTTTCCACATTTTCTGACATTGCATTTATTCCAAAATCCGCTCCAGCCTCTTTAGTTGCCTCTATAGCTTTGTCATTGATATCAACACCTATCAGTTCCCCTATGCCAAGTACTTTTCCAATTTTTAATGCCATAGTACCCAGACCCCCACCAGAACCTACAATTAGAAATTTTTTATCTGGTGCTATACCAATTTCCTTTATTGCCCTATACGTTGTTACCCCTGAACAGGTTAAAACCGCAGCATCGTCATATGATAAATGCTTTATTAACTTAAGATATCTACTATCAGGAACAAGTACATATTCCGCATATCCGCCATCAATGTTTATACCAAGTCTTTGAGGGTTATCACACATCTGCTCTTCACCTATAGAACAATAATAACACTGTCCTTCACCTTCCCATGGATTTACTGCTACAGGCTGGTTTGGTGTTAAGCCCATTACATCATCTCCTATCTCTTCAATAGTTCCGGCAATTTCATGCCCAAGGGTAAGTGGTAGGGATGGTCGTGAAAAACCCAAACTTTCTGGTGTATACTCCCCCCATTTTCCATTTTTATAATGAACATCACTATGGCATACCCCAGCGGACCTAACTTTTACGAGTACTTGCTTTCCTTTAGGTTGGGAGAATTCAACATCAGCAATGGTAAGATCGTTTCCCTGTTTAATTAATCTGGCGGCTTTCATAAAAATATATATTGTAAGTGTATTTAAAATTAACTCACAACACCTATTCATTACGCAGTGGTGCCTAATAAACACACTCTCAAGGCAATAATTTTTGCTTAATTACCGGTATTAAGCTTTTTTATGAAAATACTGTAAAATCTGCAGGGTGGTAAGGTAAAAAATGTTTAAGTATAAATAATACTTATATAGGAATATGGCAAATAATAATTTTATTAATCCAGATAGGGTTGTTTTAATAACTGGTGGGGCAGAGGGTATAGGCAGATCAATAGCTGAATCATTTTTAGAAAATGGCAATAGGGTTATAATTATAGATAAAAATGTAGAAGAGGGGAAGAAGTTTCAGGCAGAAAAACACAATCTTGCATTTATTGAAGCTGATCTTAGTGATATTAAAAAATGCGAATACATTATGGAGAAAGCTGGCACTTTATTTGGAAGGATTGATATTCTGATAAACAATGCCGGTTACCAGCATGTTGCACCACTGGATGAATTCCCGGATGATGTATTTGAAAATATGATAAATTTAATGGTAATTTCAGCTTTCCTCATTTCTAAATATTCCTATAAAATAATGATGGAAAGGCAATGGGGGAGAATAATAAATATAGATTCTATACACGGATTGGTGGCTTCACCCAATAAAGTTGCATATGTAACGGCCAAACATGCAATGGTTGGAATGACAAAAGCTATTGCATTAGAGGGAATATTACATGGCATAACATGTAATGCAATAGCTCCCACATATGTTAATACCAGTCTGGTACAGAAACAAATTAAAAGTCAGGCAGAAATCATGAATGTTAAAAAGGAACAGGTTATCTCCGAAGTGTTGATGCGTGACTCACCGGTTAAAAAACTTCTAGAACCGGGGGACATTGCCAATCTTGTATTATATCTCTGCTCCGGGAATGCTTATGCTGTAAACGGTGCTGTATTTACAATGGATTATGGGTATACCGCCAGATAGAACAACCTGCTTAATTTAACCCATACATAAAATATGATGTAAAGGAAAATTACAGGACATTTAAAACAAAAATAAGGTTAACGCCCGAATTTACAGATAAATCCCAGAACTATGGTATGAATCCCTGTTGCATATATTGCTCCTGAAGATTAAAATATATTATATGGTAATTTTTATTATTTGATTTGTTAGTTTTTTGAGGCTGTAAAATCTTCATCCGTGATAATCCTGAAGATGTTCTCACCTGTATTGTAATCAAAATTCCTCAGTATGTGGAACAGAATTGTTTTATTATTATCTTCCTTGATCATTTTCACAAGCTTATCAACAGTTTCGTATTTATTTTTTAATTTTAACATTTCAAGTTTATTTTCATCTGTATTATGATTATTATTTTTTATTGCCTTAAGTGTATCGAGAAATTCGTCTGCAACCTCTAAATGGACGGGGCATATATTAAGATGCACTGAAGGTGGCAGGCCCATTTTTACATTTGCAGGCTGGATCTGTGGGTACCATCCATTTTCTATCATTTTTACACCGGTGTCAAAGATGTTATCTCCGGTGAATGCAAATATTGTTGCATCTGGTTTTCCCACAATTTTAAACCCGCTGGAACTTATTCCCTTACTTATTATTCTATATGCCTTCAACGTTTTTTCTGCCAGTTTATCATAGCCATTTCTTCCAAGAAAATTTAAAATTGCCCATGTACCTGCCAGTGGGCCTGCGGATTTTGTTGCCTGTAACCCGGAATTTGACATGGGGTATCCTGGCCATCTTGCATTAACGTAGATCTGGTGTTTTCTTAATTCCCTGTTTTTATATAAAATTACAGATGAACCCTTGGGCGTAAAACCGTATTTGTGTAAGTCTATTGATATAGAACTAACTCCAGGCAGGGAAAAATCAAATTTCTCCATTCCTATTTCAAGATCCTTTAAAAACGGCAGTATCATGCCACCAACACATGCATCCACATGCAGCCATTTGTTTTTATCCATAGCTATTTCAGATGCTTCTTTTACAGGGTCAATTACACCATATGGAAAGGATGGTGCAGATGCAACTATCATTGCGGTATTATCATTTATACTGTTTTTTAATTCTTCAGTATCCATTATATATTTATCATTCACAGGCAATATAACAGTTTTTAACCCTAAATATTCCGCAGCCTTTCCGAATGCTGGATGGGCCGTAACAGGCATAACAATTTCTGGAATTCCGTTATGGTTTTCAAAATATTTATCACGTGCAGATTTGACTGCGAGCATTATGCTTTCAGTGCCGCCTGTTGTGAATGTACCTGCCAAATTATCATTACCGTGCATTAATGACCCCATCATGGCAATAACATCATTTTCTATTTTCAGTGTACTCGGAAAAGCGTGATAATCCATTCCATTTCTATTATAAAAATTTAAGAATATTTCCGAGGTCTGATCAAGTAAATTTATTCCAGGATCATAAAAATATGTGAATAATCTTCCCCTGCTATTTTTTATATCATTTCTGCCATATTCATTTAATCTTCCCATTATGTTTTCCAACGTTTCAGCCTTCTCCGGAAAATTTTTTAACATAATGTAATATGCATTTATATTAAAAAACCTTTACCATTTTATCCGGAATATTATCAGTATTCCATAGAAATATTTATTAATAAACAATATAGAAAATAAAAAATTGCAAATATTTTTACTATATATTTATATATAACTTGCAATTATACGTCTATGAAGAGTTCACAGGCTTTAAGACTTGCAAAAGTGCTTGGTCCACTTGCTATTATGGCATCAGCAGTTTCCCAGGAATATGGGTCAGGCATAAATTATGTTGCTATAGACTCCCTTAGTGCCTATCCCAACGTGGGAAATCTTGTACCACTTGCCATGTTTATTACAGGCCTAATTTTAATTCCGAAAGTATATATGTTCCAGAGATACAGCAGGGTCGAGAATAGTAGTGGCGGTGAGTATGCATGGATGTCGAGAAGTGTGTCTCCAATGATAGGATTTATAGTTCAATTTATATGGTGGATTGGTGTGACTGCAGCCATGGGATTTATAGCATATACTATAGGTGATACACTGGCTTCAACACTGATTCTTATGGGCATTGGTTCCGGTTCATGGTTTGCAACACTATACGGGCATATTGTTATAGGTATAATAGCCATCTGGACAGTGTTTTTATTACACTATTCCGGTGTAAAAAATTACGGAATATTTGTTATAGCATTGTTCAGTGTAATAATCTTAAGTGCGGTGATAAACATATATTTTGGATTAACAACATCGGATGCTACATTTTCTTCATTGCTGTCATCAAATGTATTCCACGGTAATACTCCAACATCCATAATACCCGGATTTACCATTGGTGGATTTTTAGGTACAGTAACCCTATTCATATTTGCCTACGGAGGGCTAAGTGGGGCACCCATGCTTGGAGGTGAAAGTAAAAATGCAAAGAAAAACATGCCACGTGGAATAATATATGCATGGTTAACGGCTATAATATTATTTACATCCGTGGCATATGCTATTTTCCATGTAGCACATGCAAATTTAATTATTGGCATTATAAATTCCGGGCATTCATATTATGCAACAGTTCCCGGGATCATAGGTTTGGTAACTCCAAGAATTGTGGGTATTTTTATCTCAATAATTATCACAATTATTCTGGCAAAGACACTAGCCCCCGGAATGATGGTCAGTAGCAGAACAATGTTTGCGTTTTCAGAGGATAAAATATTTCCCCAGGGCATAAGGCATACCAACAGGCATAAAGCCCCGGATGTTGCAATTTTGATAACTGCAGTACTTGCATCGTTATTTCTAATAGATACATCAGTTATTGGAATAACGGTTATAGTTTTAAGATCAATATCCATACTTATTGTAATAGCTGTACTCGGCATCGGTGTAATAAAAATAAAATTAAAAAAGGAAAAAAAGGATTGGGAGAACGTTGTATCTGGCACTGCAATGATCGTTGCGGCCATAGCAGGCATAATAGTTGCAGCTATAATGATACCATCTGTAATATATACTCCCGGAGTGTCTATTTATCTACAGCCAACATTTCAATTGTTTGTCTCAGCTATTGCGGGTTATCTAATATTTATCGTTGCAAGAAAGGCATATGATGCAGATCTGGATAGTTACATAAGGTCAAAATTACTGGAGGAATAACAATAAATAAAATGGCTGTTAATGATAAAATTTTTGATATCCCATTGATAGATTATTATGCAGTACCTGTGGGAAAATTGTAAAATTTTCTGGTGAAGGGTTAAAATTCATTTATAATAATTTATAATTACTATATTATGGTTAATATTAAATATAAATATATAATTTATAAAAATGGATAAATATAAGGAAACAGAAGATTTTTTTAATAAAAATGCTAATAGCTATGCAACCAGCAAATCACATGCAAATGATGATGATTTAAAGATTTTAATTAATTCATTAAATTTAAAAGACAATTATACCGGCCTTGATATTGCAACCGGTACGGGATTTACAGCAATAGAACTGGCAAAACACATAAAAAGGGTAATAGCGATAGATATTACGGATAATATGATAAATGAGGCTAAAAAACTTGCAAATCAAAATTCTCTGGATAATATTGGGTTTATCAATGAAAATGCAGAACACATGGAATTTAATGACAGTTACTTTGATGTAATAACGTGTAGAAGGGCGGCACATCATTTTCATGATAAAAATAAAGTTATGAAAGAATCATGCCGGGTGTTAAAAAATAATGGATTATTCGGTATAGATGACATGACCACCTATAATAGATCCATAGATACATTAAATGACCTTGAAAAAATAAGGGACAGGTCACATGTTGAAATGCTGTCAAAATCAGGATGGATTAATATATTTGAAAATAATAATTTCGATGTTGTTCAGTTATATAGCTTCAATAAGGTGATACCATTTTCAGAGTGGTTAAGGCCTGTATCTGTAAATTCCGATACAGGAAAGAAATGTAGAGATTTCATTTTAAATGCCTCTGAAGATTTTTTAAAAGATATTTCATGGGATAGTAGAAATGAAACATTTATTAAAAAATGGCTTGTAATAATAGGAAAAAAGATTTATTAATTTTATCCAATAATATATTCTGTACCATACACTAATAATTTCAATTTGTGTAAAAACGATAAATAAATACCAGTAATATGATAAAATGTGAAGCGGGGTGAAATAATTTATGCAATTTATATATATGAATACCAAAAATTACTAATAAAGTTAAACAAACATTTAAATATATTTAACCTATTCTTTTAAAGGATGAGAGATAAGGTTGGTGATTTAAATTGGTAATTGTTGGAATGGATTTAGGCTATGGAGATACAAAGGTTGTTGGTGATAATAATAAAATGGAGAAGTTCCCATCAAGATGGATTACAACGGAAGCACGTAACTGGGGAATAGGCGGTAATATACCGATTTTATCTATAGACGATGAACCTTCTTTCGCATTTGGTGACAACGCTATAGGTGTAAATATAAGAGAACCTCAGGGTGATGGAAGGCTTTCGGATAAAAATGCATTACCACTTATGGCAGCAGCATTATGGACAAGTGCATCCGGTAAAAATTCACAGACTACAGAAGTAACAGTTGCCAGCGGTACACAGTTAGGAGCATTTGATAGGGAAAATGAAACAGCAAAAAAATTATTTGAGGGTAAGGAATTAAAAATAAAGGCGACCACAGGTGAGGAACAGAAATTTAAAATATCAAAACTTGTGTTAAGACCCCAGGGAGTTGGAGCTGCCATATACCTGCTAGATAAGGGATTAATAAAACAGCAGTATGGGAACGGCGTTATAGTTGATATAGGTTTTAAAACAACAGATGTACTATCAATAAACCTTAAAAATTTTGAGCCGATGGTTGAGTCATCATTCAGCATTCAGGCTGGCGTGGGTGATGTTGTTTCTGGAATAAGTAAGGAAATAGCCAGAGAAACCGGGTTTATTGTTCCTGCTGATGTTGCAAGGGAGGCAATATCACAGAAGGTTGTTTTTAAACAGAAAGAGGTGGGTGGACCGATAGTTTCTGAACCTCTTTTAAACGAACTTGCACAGAATATAATAGATGAAATCAGGGGAAATTTAAGGGAGGATATAGACAGAATAACCTCACTTATACCTGTTGGCGGTGGATCAGTCCTTGTGGGACATAAACTTGAGGAACTGGCTCCAGGGCATATGGTTAAAGTACTCCCAGAAGATGCACAGTTTGCAAACGTACTTGGTTACAGAATAGCTGCAGCCCAGTAATAAAATTATTTTTAGTTTTTAATATTAAAATTATATTTTTATAATTAATTTATTATAACCGTACATTATATCGCTGTCTATTTTATCATCTGGTGCCGGGTCTATAACGCTGAATCTATCAATTGCCCCTGAAAATTCCTTTAAAAATATTCTTGATTCCAGTCTTGCCAGGGGAGCACCCAAGCAGAAATGAATACCGTTTCCAAATGCTATGTGCCTTTTGTTTTTCCTGTCTGGATTAAATTCTTCTGGATTTTCGTATAAATCCTCATCCCTGTTAGCGGAACCCAGGTATAACTGAATAAAATCATTTTTATTTACTCCAATGCCGCTTATATGCGTATCCTTTTTTGCATATCTTCTTGTAGACTGCACTGGAGAAGTGTATCTTAAGGCTTCTTCTATTACGGAATCTATAAATTTATTATCATTTTTTATTCTCTCATATATTTCTGGCCTTTTTGATAGAATAAGCATTGTATTTGTAAGCAGATTTGCTGTTGTTTCATTGCCGGCTACCAGCAATAAAATTGCGAAACTTGCTATTTCAGGCTTTGTTAATTTTTTGTTATCGATAATAACATCGGTTAATTTTTTAATTAAATTATCGCTATAATTATTATCTATCATCCTACCAAAATACCCGGACATTTCCATCTGTGTTTGCATATCAGGGCCACGCCCAAGTGATGTTGCCAGCCTATCTGACCATTTCTTAAACAGGCCAGTATCTTTCATGGGTATTCCCAATATATCTGCTATGACATTAATGGGTAACGGGGATGATAATGAAGATACCAGATCAAAGGACTTTTTATTTCCTAAATTGCTTATTAACGATACTGTTATTTCCCTTATTTTATTCTCATAGGACATTATTGCGTTTGGAGAAAATGCACTGCTTACAAGATTTCGTAAATCTGTATGCGCTGGCGGATCTGATATTAATATGCTTGGTGATGCCATGTTATCGAGTTCCTGTGCTGTTTCTACTCCCAGCAGGCTTCTGAACTGTGATGAATATGTTTTATAATCCGATAGGACACTGATTATATCCCTATTTTTAAACAAATATATTACATTTCCCTCCTTATAAACGGGATTTTCCTTTCTCATTTTTTTATACCATTCAAACGGTTCTTCTTTATATGTAGGTATATTCATGGTATACATAAATCAACTGTAAATAAAACATTTATGTAATTTCTGTATACACCTTAAATTTTTAATTCTGTAAGTATAATGTCCCATCTAAGATGATAGTGCGTGAGGACGGGAAAAAAGCATTTATATACTTCTAAAATAGGTATATAAGTAGAGGCATGGAGTCCTGAGTTTATTTCAGTGTATATTGCAACTTTGGGCCTGTATGGAGTTATGTTAATACGGAAGAATACCGGTATTTGAGGCAAAATGCCCGCTACAATAGAGCGATATATCATTAATATAACATTAGAAATATTAATATAGAAGTAAAGGTTAACACCTAATGGAAAAAAATGAGGATACAAATTTTCTCAGAGAAATGGATAAATTGAAACCCAGCAGGTATCATTATTTTATAGATGCACTGTCTGATATGGGATATTTTCTTGATGGCTATGATCTATTGGTGATAGGACCGGCATTGATATTTATTGGACCATTATTTAAGATTGGAGCTGTAATATCTGCACTTATTGGTGTTGCAACAATTGTAGGCCAGTTAATTGGGGGTGCAATATTTGGTTTTGTTGCCGATATGAAAGGTAGAAAGGTGATATACCAGTGGGATATGCTTATATTCGCTGTTTTCGCTATTTTATGTGCATTATCACAGAATTATATTGAATTAATTGCTTTCAGGGCACTTCTAGGACTGGCGATAGGTGCAGATTATGCACTGACGTTATCAATTATAGGTGAATATTCTCCCGTAAAAAACAGGGGCAAATACCTCGGTACGGGATTAATGTCATGGTGGATTGGCGGTACCGTAGCAGTTGCACTGGGACTTTTATTTTTACCCCTGGGCAGTGCAACCTGGAGGTGGCTTCTCGGAATCGGGGCAATACCTGCAATAATAGTTTTAATACTGAGGCACAAGGTTGATGAAACACCAAGATATGCAGCTGAAAAAAATGAAAAAAATGAAATAGAAGATATAAAGAAAAAATTTAATATTAAAAAGGAAGGTGCTGATTTATATCCAGCATTTAGTGCAGAAAAGGCGAACTACAAAAAAAGAGCTATTTTCACATTTACTTCCTGGTTTCTTAATGATTTAATATTTTATGGTATAGGCATATACACAGCAATTTTGCTTTTAGAACTGGGGTATTCATCACATTCAGGTGCATTAACATTAACACTGATACTTTATATTATCGGTGTTGTTGGGACACTGGTTTTTGTATTCACAGCAGATATATTTGGTAGAAAGAAATGGCAGGAATATACTTTCCTTGCTCAGGGAGTGTCATTATTTGTACTGGGCATATACTTCGTTGTTGTGGGGGCTACACCACCAATAGCGTTACTATTTCCAATGTTTGCAATATTTTATTTTGCAAATGCGGGCGGTACCGGTGAAACAACAGGTATATTTGTCAGTGAATTATTCCCAACAAGAATGAGGACAACGGCAATGGGTGCAGGAACGGCTATAAGCAGGGTAGGTGCAATTATATCTGCGGTTGTATTCCCAATAACATTGAAATTATACGGCATAGTCCCAATGGAGATGCTCCTATTTGCAGTTGGAGTTTCTGGATTTTTAATAACATTTTTCCTTGGGGAAGAAACAAAGGATAAAACACTGGAAGAACTATCGAGTTAATAATAATTATTTATTTTTAAAATATTTTTAACAATTTTATTTTTAATTTATTTTATGATCCTCTAAAATACTTTTAGCCCCGATAAATTCCTTATCCGCAGTATATAAATTATCAATGTTATACCCATTTTTATTTAATTCTAAACAATATGAAATACGTATCAGGTCAAGAGTTCTTAGTTTTAGTTTTTCTGATAAATTTAGTGCATTATAAAATATGCTGTTAACCTCAATAAATCCAGAAATAGAGGATTTATCAGTACCGGACAACGGATCTATTTTTATTTTTTAGGTATCAATGTAATTCAAAATCTATCACGTTCCATTAAAAATTTATTCAGTGCACTGCCTAATTTTTTGATACTTCCCTATCATAATCCTTATTATAGCTACTTGATTTGCTAAGTATACCAGACCATGCATTAAAATTTTTTATGCCAGTCATTAGTATAATGTTTAAAACCGCGTTTCTCGATTTAAACATGCCAGATTTTACCATTTCGTCTATTTTGCTCAACGTTGTTTTATTTACTCTTATTGGCACAACACCGGTATTCACGTATACTAAATACGTACACTTTTTTATAGTTTCATAATTATTATATTCTGTCAAATTTTTTAATAAATTATTTTGTTTTATAAATCATAAACCACATTTTATTATTCTGTATTTTATATTTATTTTTTAGGGCATAATTTTTTACTGTATCCATGGATTTTTTTAATTCTTCAGGAGAATGCGGATTTGATATTCCAGATGATTCAGGAGACCAGTCGGCAATGATAATCGTCCCTGATGTAACATTTTCTATTTTATTTATAGCTTTTAGAGTATTACTAAAGTGATGTGCTGAAAATAATGATATTGAGGATGAAAATCTATTATCCGGAGAATTTATTTCCTCTATGGATGTTTTTAATAACTTTAGTCTGCCCTCATATATTTCATTTAAAAAGGTGTTCTTTAATTCATCAAATCTCCACATTTCCGGGTCAATGCTTGTAATATTTATATTTTTATTGTTTATTAATGCCTTAATTACAATTCCAAATCCTGTCCCTATATCTAAAATATCATTTCCGGTTACTATGGGAATTATCCTGCTCATTATTTCACTCATTGATGGTTCATTCATAATAATTACCTCAATTATTTTTTATAACATGCAGCTCCTTAAAGCTAAAAACTTTTTTGCTTTCCAGTGGTATAACGGTCTCTTTTGCATCATTATATCTATAAACTCCATATGCCTGATAACCGGTGCCAAAACTTACCGGGTAACTTTTCCCAGTTTTTTTATAAAATGGATATAGATTTAATTTGATCCATTTTTCCTGCATTATTTAATATTATTATGTGATATTAAATACTATTGTTATAATATTACCATAAAAAGTTATTCTAACATAACATGCTATTGAAAATTTAGTTATAGTCATTATTTTTATACTGAATGATAATATTTTGAAGCAGTATATAAAAATAATTTAATTTTTTAATTTATTCATTATTTCACTTAAAATATCATTATCCATTTTAATAAGTTTATTAACCCACCATTCATGGATAAAATCCAGATTATCATTTTCCCTTCTTGGTATTACGTGCATGTGGTAATGAAATACTGTTTGATTTGCTATTTTACCATTTGAGTTTATTATGTTTACAGCATTTATACCCATGTTCTCTTTCAATAATTCAGTTACTGTTTTTACAGTTTTTATGATTTCCGTTAATATATCATTATCCATTTCGTATATATTTTCATAATGATTTTTTGGAATAACCAGTATATGTCCATAGGAAATTGGGTGTATATCTAAAAATGCTAAGGTTTTGTTGTTTTTATATATTTTATAAGATTTTGCCCTATTATTGACTATATCACAGAATATGCACATAATTAATTATGATTATATTTTATATTAAATTTGTTATTTATAATTCCTCAATAAAAATATAGGAATAAATTCATATCCAGAAGCATTGATTGCCATCTATATATTTTCATATATAGATTTAGATACATTTTTAAAGAATTTTACTGTTGAACCTATATTTTTTATATCATGGCCATTAACACTTAACGGTGTTACCGAAATATTTTTCTCGTTAAACAAAACATTATAATCAGAATTTTTTTCACTGTACAGATCTATTTTATTGCCATACCTGTAACTATTAAACAAATCTGATTTAAAGTCTGTTACCATAAATGGATTTTTTAACATTGGAACAATTCTTATCCTTGTATTATTATCTATTTTCTCTGGATAATTTATATTTAACACATCAACATTTTCTGGAAAACCGTTTTTATTAAACTCTTTCATTATTGATTTTGTAATTAATGAAGCTTTTTCTATGTCCCCACCGTTTTCAATGTTAAAATCATCGGTACGTATTGAAAACGCCATACTTTTTATACCTGTTAAAGCGGCTGCCATTGCTGCACTGAGTGTGCCGCTTGCATACAGTGATATTAATGATACATTAGGCCCATAGTTTATTCCACTTAACACCAGATCTATTTTTTTATCCTTCAGTATCATATTCTTTGCAAGGAATATACAATCTGCCGGATAACCTGAAATTGAATAACCATTTATTCCATAATTTTCAAGGGAATTTATTTTTATAGAATCTGAAAAGGATATACTCATGCCGGATGCACTCCTCATGCCATCGGGTGCAACCATAATGGTGTTATCAAATTGCGAGGCAATACCATACAAATTTTTAATGCCTGATGTATTATAGCCATCATCATTTGTTACTAAAATCATGTAAACCTATATTTACATTCAATATATAGTTATATCTGTGTAATTTTAACACTTTTATATTAGTTTAAATTCAGTTTTTAATTTATTATAAATTTTCAGTATATTTAATACACTATCATGATGGAGATAATTAAAAATCTGAATATAAGAAAAAACATTCATAAAAATGCAGAATAAAAGTTCCAGTAAAAATCATTTAATTTATGGTGAGTTCAGGTATTCCCTCCATGTTGTTCCTTCCATCATGGGGCTTAATAATCTTATATATGGCCCTCTTATTAAAGTATCCAGTACCCTGTCATGTATTTCTCTTGCCGAATGTGAGAATAATACCCTGCCAATACCAAACATTGCATCCTGGGGTGAAGACCACTCCATGTGCACTATATATTCAGGTGGTGTTGGTTTTGCTTCTGGATATTTAAATGCACCTTCCTGATGGACTGGCACCTCGCCGTTTGATTCCAGTGCCTCATGTGTACCCTTTGCCTTTAACTGGAATGATCCAAGTGCAGATACACCTTTCTGTTTAAGTACCATATAACCAAGGTAACCCGGTGCATGTACAAAATCTTTCATTACCTCTTCTATATTTGATTCAAAATCCTTTTCCATCCCTACTTTTACCGTATGTTCTGACATTGCTATTGTTCTCTTTCCATAGGGCATTGATATGGGTGGCACTCCAGCCGGATCTCCGGCTGCAAATTTCCTGCCAAACATTGCTGTAAAATCTGTTAATTCTGTATTTAACGGTATATCCGCATCCCGTATTTCATAAACTGGCTCCCACGGACCATAAACCACCTGTGATAGGCATGCACTACACAATCTGAATATTGATGTAAAATTCTCCCTGTGCATATCTTCATGGTCTTCTATTTTTTTCCAGAATGTATATTGATACACATTTACGGTATCCATTTCTGTCATATCCATTGATCCACCGCCATATCTTGTTCCCAACGGTATTATCCCTGTTTGAAAATGATTCTGGAAACCAATAAACCCGGGATGCCTGGCTGTTACCTGGCAGACTTTAGGACCAACCTGCGCAAATATTTTTCGTGTGTTTTCATTGTTTAGCAGTTCAGCAAAATTAATTGCCACTTCAGGTTTAGGCATTTTTTTGTCACTAAATATCAATTTACTGATATAATTTAATATTTATGAAAGTTTTGAATATATTCGTGAAAATAGAAAGACTGAAATAAACATAATAGAGGGTGAAATTATATTTTATTAAGTAAAATATTATAATTTTTTACAGTAAAAATTCATATAATAATTTATTGATTGTTCTTTTGAATTTTTTAATTATACACACAACCCCATTTAAAGTACACCATTAATATAATCTGAGTTGTTTTCCAGTACCATTACTAAATGGTGGTATATTACAATAAAAAACTTATATATTAAATAGTAATAATATTTACGGAGTGTGTAATCTATCTATAATGTTGAAATACATAATAGATACGATTAAAAAGATATGGAAATCAATGAATATATAATAAATATAAGGGAATACTTTCATAAACATCCTGAATTAAGTTTTAAGGAATATTTAACGGCAGATAAGATAGAAGAAGAACTGGCTAAAATGGGATTAAAACCACAGAGAATAACTGAAACTGGTATTATATGTGATATAATGGGAAATGGAAATAAAACCGTTGCAATAAGATCCGATATTGATGCTTTACCAGTGATGGAGGAAAACGATGTAAAATATAAATCAGAAAATAGCGGTATAATGCATGCATGTGGACATGATACCCATATGGCAATGTTACTGGGGGCAGCAAAATTATTACTTGAGGATAAGAATAATTTAAATGGGAATATAAGGTTAATTTTTCAGCCAGCAGAGGAAACACCACCTGGCGGTGCTATAGAAATGATAAAAAACGGGGCATTAAAAAATGTTGATTATATTATAGGCCAGCATATATGGGGAACATTACCGGCAGGAAAGGTGGCAATATATTATAAAGAAATGATGGCAAATGCAGATGAGTTTACAATAAAAATACATGGTAAAGGCGGCCATGGATCTGCTCCACAGGATTCAATAGATGTAATTTATATAACATCGCATTTAATAGAAATGGTAAATACTATAGTATCCAGAGAGATAGACCCACAGGAAGCGGCAGTTATAACTATAGGCAGGTTAGATGCAGGATATAGATTTAATATAATAGCCGCTCATGCTGAATTAATGGGAACAGTAAGAACACTTAATAAGGATGTCCAGAATAAAATAATAAAAAGGATTGAAGATATATTAAAGGGCCTTGAACTAACATACAATATAAAATATGAATACGAATATAAAAAGGGATATCCTGTCCTGATAAATAATACGGAAATATCAAAAATAATAGAGAAAGCTGCAGAAGCAACATTTGGAAAAGATAATATAACCCATCCAAAACCAAATATGGGTGGTGAGGACTTTGCATTTTATCTGGAAAAAATACCAGGAGCCTATTATGTACTTGGTGGCGCAAACGATAAAATAAATTCACCAAATCATTCTCCAACGTTTGATATAGATGAAAGCGTATTATACAGGGGCGCATTGTTATTAAAAAATTCCGCAGAGAGTATTTTAAATATAAAACCTAACCTGGATTCTATTTAGGAAACTGCTGAAGAAAATGATATAAACAGGAGGATTAGTGTGGGATGCTACCCTGCAATTATCAAAAATATACCTCACAGGCATGAAAAAAGAACAGTAATGACTGGTATACATAAAAATGTTCCGGATTAAGGATAAACCATAAAAATATAATAAAACAATTCGACAAAGAGTCAATAAAATGACAATTATTCTATTTTTATTCAAAAATAATTATATACTAAAAAATTAATATGTGTTTATGGAAAAGACTGAGACAGTAATTAATGGCATACATAAAAGCAAGTACAAACTTGCACTGTTTGCCGGTATAGTAGTATTTGGAATGTTTCTTGACGGATTTGATGCTGACCTATTTTTCTTCGGAGGCACATTTATCTTAAAAATAATTGATGTATCTCCATTTTTACTTGGGGTTGCAGGTACCGGTTTTGCTGCCGGTATAGCGGTATTCAGTTTCATTGGTGGTTACATATTTGATAGGATGTCGGTAAAATACGGGTTAATAACAGCAATGATATTATTTTCGATATTTTCTGCCTTTACAGGTTTTGTTACAAATCAATATGAACTGGTTATATTTAGATTTATAACCGGTTTCGGTGTTGGCATGGTTCAGCCATTAATATACACATTTATGGGCGACCTTATTCCAAAATCAAGGGGGAGATTTATAGCATTGCCAGCAATAATGTTTGGCACAGGTTTATTTATAGCACCCTATGTTTTTAGCATATTCAGTACAAAAACAACATTTGATATACCATTTATAATATCGGGTGTACTCGGAGTTATTCTAATACTCATGGTTTTCTCTGTACTGCCAAAATATTATATGAAAAACCAGAAACCCAAAAAGGGATTTTATAAATACCTTAAAATTGACATGTTGCTGGCTGTATTTTCAATGCTTGCATGGGGAATAGGCTTTTTTGCATACAATAGTTATTATTCCGCATTTCTGGTAGGTATAGGTTTTACCACAGCACAGGATACTTTAGTGTTTTCATTATTCGGCCTCGGACTTATAATAAGTGCGTTACCCGGGTCTTTTATAGGCGATAAATTCTCAAGAAAAGGTGCACTGTTAATTGCCTCTTTATTTTATGTTGTATCAACATCCATGATGTTTTTCACAAAAATGAATATACCTGAAGCTATAATCGCAACGCTAATGTTTGGATTTGGATATGGAATATACGGTGTAAATATAGCGGCCATAGTTCAGGAATTTGTTGAGGTTTCATGGTCAGGTTCTGCAACTGGCTTCCTTTTTGGCATATTTAATATAGGTGCTATAATGGGTGGACCATTATTTGGTATTGTGCTTTCAGGTACAAAAAGTTATTTTACATCCGGTATATTTACAATATTTTTACCAATGGTAGTTATATTGGTAATGCTCATTGCAATGAAAAGCCCGGATTATAAAAAAGTAGATATGGAGGATGAAAAAGCCGAATTATCTGAAGCGTAGTTAATTTTTATATAATATTTTATTAATTAAACTACAAATAAATTTAAATACAAACTTATATTTAGAGTTTATGGAAAATGTAAATAATGGCGGTGTCGATGTTCAGTCAATAGGCAGTGCTATTGGTATATCTTATATACTTTTTGGAATTTCGTTTATTTTTTCCTTAAGTAGTACATTCGTGGACGTGGGCATTTTAGTAGGTATAATAGGTGTTATAATTTTTTTAACTCAGGGGAAATATATAAAATCAGAAATAAAAAAATATGTTTATGCGAGTATAATATTATATATTATTTCCATAACTGTTGCTGGAGTATTCCTTGAGATATCTATAGTTGCGGCTGCATCCAGCATGGCTGCACATGTTAGAAATAATGAACTGGCAGGGAGATATATGGTTCCCATAATAGCCGAAGCGGTATATGCTTCAGTGGCAATTTCACTTGTTTCCCTTATTGCATATATATTGACGTCGTATAAATTCCTTGAAACAAAAAAATATATTTTTATTGCATTGCTATTTGTAGCAACAATATTAGAAAATATATATTCATTTATGTTTCTCAAAAGCTTCAGCTCGGTTATAGGGGCAGAAACAATAAGTTTTTCTAACATATCATCCGTTGAATCTAAAATAGAAAGCCTGGGGTTTATTTATCCTTATAGCATAATTAGAATCGTATCAGTATTGATATTTATATCACTGTTTGTATATTTAGGAGTGAAGATAATGAGAAAACCTGAACCTTACCTTGATTTATAGATTCTGTCAACACTGTTAACAAACGCCTCTGGGAGTAGATATACCTATGATATTTAAACCCACATGGCATAACACTGTACCATGGAGCTATCTGTAAATGCTTCAGTAACTACTTCTTTTATTGTGATGAAAGAGTACCAAAACAATCAGATTTTAATTTTTCTATACCTTATATAAAATATAATATCATAGGATAATTTCAATGTGCCTGCAGCAAAGAACATGAATGGTGGAAAAATATATAGCATATATCCTACTATTCCGGGTCCCGGGATCTGTGAACCATTTCTCACAGCGGAAAATATTGTATTGCTTTTTACACGGTAATCTTCATCTATTATTGTATTTATTAATGTATCTCTTGCAGGTACATCCATCTGACTTGTTGTTTGCCGTAGATACAGAAAAACCTCACTTAATATTAATGAATGGATTGCCGGCACAAGAATTAAAAATATATTGCTAACAGAATGTGTGTAAACCATTGTCCTTATTAATCCTATTCTACCTGATATTACCGATGATAACAGTATTGATACTGTTGTTATAACATTTACAAATATGAATATAAAACCGGCAGTGCTCAGTGATATGTTATATACAAACTTAAACCATAAAGATATCATTGAAACTGTTACCATTCCCCCTGCCAAAGCATCCATTGAGAATAGCACCGATAATGATTTAACATGATTTTTAGTTTCTATGTTAAGGTCCTTTGCCCTTATTCTTTTATTCTGGGGGAATTTTATAAACAGATATAAAATAAACTGTAACAACGCTACAATAAACAGCACTAAAAATATTATTTTATAATTAACATCTGTATATAAGAAAAGAAAAATTGATGAAATTATTGATGAACCGTAGGATAAAAAGTTATAAAATGAAAATGCCGTGCTCCTGCTACCTATATCCACCTCATATGAACTTATTGCATACTGCTCTACTGGCTGATTTGGACTGATATCCCTGCCAGATAATGATATTGAACCTAACATCAGTGAGAAAATAAACACATAATAATTCATAAAAATATAATTTAAAAGCATTGCAATTGCCATTAGAGATGATATTAAGAACATCTTTGAATTGTTTTTCAGTTTTATTAATGGAAATAAATATATGATTAACGTGGAGAAAATTATACTGAAAACAACAACTATACTAACATCAAACACATTTATGTATTCTGATAGATAAAATGGTGTTATTATCGCCAGAACAGATAGTACAAAAGACCGGGATGCCTTAGAAAATGATACTATTATGCTTTTGCTTTTCATCTATCTGTATGGTATTATATGTAAAATATTTTATTAAAAAAAAGTGTTTAAAAAAGTAAATTGTTTATGTACCACTGTGTTATTAATCTAATATAGGCATTTCCGATCGTGTATATAATTTTATGTAAATATAAAACCGATTGAAATATTTTAAGATTAGCAAGATTTAAATATAATTATTAAGTTTGTATATAAATAGTTATATTGCCCGTATAAATTTAATAAATTTCATGTACATATTATTTATTTTTATTATATTTTTATATTTATTTATTCATTTATTCATAAGGTTCAGAAACTCTTAAATATAATTTTATGTTAATCAACTATGTACCCAGACAAGTTTGAATATTTTACACCGGATAACATAGAAGGATTAGAAGAGTTGTTAGATAAGTACAAAGATGATTCCAAGATACTGGCAGGTGGACATAGCTTAATACCACTTTTGAAATTAAGGCTAACAAGTATACCTTACATCATTGATATTTCAAATATTAAGGATTTGAGTTTTGTAGATTGTAATAATGCACTTGAAATTGGCCCTATGGTGAGAACAGGAGAAGTTGCTTCAAATAAAATTATAGGGGATAAATGCAAATTATTAGCCGATGCAGCATCAAAAATTGCTGATCCGCAGGTAAGGAACATGGGCACAGTTGGTGGAGATGTATGCGAGGCGGATCCAAGAAATGATCTACCTGCAGTAATGTTAGCATTAAATGCCGAATTTGAGGTAACAAATTCCAAGGAAAAAAGAACAGTAAAGGCTGAAGATTTCTTTAAAGATGCCTATACAACAGCACTTGAATCAAATGATATTTTAACCAGAATAGTTATAAAAAACACGGAAAATTATTATGGAAAATATTATAAATATACAACGCTATCCAGTGATTTCGCCGTTTTTGCCATAGCAATTAATATGTCTCTGAATAATAATAAAACAGTAAAAGATATTGGCATAGGATTGACCAATTTAAATTCAACAGCAGTTAAACCGGTAGAGGTGGAAAATTACCTGAAAAATAAAAAAATCGATGATAAGGTTGCTGGAGAGGCATTTGATTTATTATTAAAATCATGTGATATTGAGGATGATATTAATGGAACAGCAAAAAACAAAGAGAAAATACTTAAAAATATATTTATAAATGGATTAAAAGAAATATATGAGGTGCTTTAAATGATGGTTAACATTAAGGTAAATGGCAGGGAATATAAAAAAGATATAGAACCAAGAATGTTACTGGTTAGTTTTTTAAGGGATGAACTGAATTTAACAGGTACACATATAGGATGCGACACATCTAACTGTGGTGCATGTACAGTATTAATGGATGGAAAATCAGTTAAATCATGCACAGTACTGGCAGCACAGGCAAATAACCATGAGATAACAACTATAGAAAGCAGTGACCCGAAGCTGGATGTAATTAAACAATCGTTTGTAGAGGAAAATGGATTACAGTGTGGTTTCTGCACACCCGGGATGATAATGCAAACATTTTACATACTGGAAAACAGTGAAGATGCTGATGAGGAGTATATAAAAAAGAATTTGAGGGGCAATCTCTGCAGATGTACAGGGTATAAAAGTATTATAGACTCTGTTAAAAAAGCAGAAGAAAGGGTAAAGGGTGAGATAAATGTATCTAAATAGATTTGTTAATGGAGAGGGAAAATATGTAGATGACATTAAATTTGACAACATGTTATACATGTCTATTGTAAGAAGCCCCTATGCACATGCTAAAATTAAAAAAGTAAAGGGTGGCTTAAATTCCAGTGAATTAAAGGCATATTATACTGGAATGGACCATGCAATGCGCGAACCTGTACTGGCTATTGATGAGGTCAACTATGTTGGCCAGTGTGTTGCAGCTGTTTTTTCCGAAAACCGTTATGAGTCCGAGGATTTATTAAATTCCGTGGAGGTTGATTATGAACCCCTGGATGCAGTATCATCAATAGACGATGCGTTAAAAAAACCGGCTATACATGATGGCATGAAGGATAATATACTGGATACAGAAGATGTGGGAAATAAATTTAATGAAAAGGATATAGATTATGATATCAAAGTTTCTGATACACTTTTCATGGATAGAATAAGTGCAAATCCAATAGAAACAAGAGGAATAATAGCTGATTATAAGGATAATGTACTGCATATATACGCATCAAGCCAGTCCATACATAGATTGAAGGGCGGCATAATGAAAACCCTGAATTTAAAGGATGGCGAGATTGTAGTGCATCATGTTGATACTGGTGGTGCCTTCGGATTAAAGGCATTAATATTTCCGGAATATATTATAGCTGCATACGCCTCTATGAAATATAAAAAACCGGTAAAATGGATTGAAACCAGAAGTGAACATTTGCAGGCGGCACATGCAGGAAGAGGCGTAAAAGCAGATATAACATTATATGCCAAAAAGGATGGAAAAATCAATGGACTTGATGGGACGGTTTATCTTGATACCGGTGCATATTTCACAGATGATGATTTGGTTGACCTTGGAAATGCAATGCATGAGGTTACAGGGCCATATTTTATAGAGAACGCACATTTAACAGGAAAATATGTATTGACAAATAAGGCTTTAAATGGCTATTACCGTGGCGCTGGCAAACCTGAAGCGTCAAGAATAATGGAAAGGATGATTGATTTACTGGCGGATAAGCTAAAAATGGATATTGCCGATATAAGAATTAAAAATGCAACGGAAAAACCATTTAAATCACCTCTGGGATTTGATATAAATTATCCAACAAAACCATTACTTGAAGCCGCATTAAAGCATTTTGATTATTATAACCTGTCAAAAAAGGAGAAGTTAGGCATATCTTTATTCATACTTGATGAAGATACCGCACCGGGAGAATCCTGCAGGATAATTGTAAAGAATGGAAAGGTAACGGTATATTTCGGTGGTGATGTATCTGGCCAGGGCCATGAACTGTTTGTGCAGGAAATGTTAAGCGAAGAATTTAAGATAGATAAGGATTTAATATCCCTGGATTACGATGATACTAATACTTTAAAAGACGGAACAGGTACATGGGGCTCCAGATCAGCCATAACACATGGTTCGGTTCTGATGAAAACTGCGGAAATAATAAAAAACGATGTAATAAAAAAATTCGGCAAATATGATAAGGATTTATTATTAAACAATGAATTCAATGAATACTACTATTATAAAATAGATTACAATGCAAACTCTGTTAATTTTAATATGGTTTCATGTAATGTAAATGATATGAATTCAATAAAGATATACACGTATTACGACCTCGGTAAGGTCCTTAACCTGAAAAACGTTTTAGGGTCTATACATGGTGGTGGTTTACAGGCACTTGGAGAGGCGCTATCAGAAACGTTAAGATATGATGAGGATGGGCAGTTAATAACAAATAATATAGCCGATGCAGGTTTATTAACAGCAGATAAGATCCCGCAGTATAACATAAAGATTGTAGAAAACAACTCAGAGTTCCCCGATAAGGCAAAGGGCATAGGTGAATCAACAATGATAGGGATACCAAGTGCACTTGCACGTTCAATTGAACTGCAGACGGGAAAGAGAGTTACAAAATTCCCTATTGATGATCTATCACTCTTCAACAAATGCATGGAGTGAAATTATTTTTATTTTATTAAAACCCTATTGATAAAATTATTTTAAATCTATTAAAAAGTCAGCTAAAGAACTGATTATATTATATAATTTATTGCCATTTTCTGTTAATGAATATTTGATCTTTACAGGTTTAGATGGAATGATTTCTCTTTCAACTACATTATATTTTTCAAAGATTGATAACATGCTTGATAGTGTTGTAGAATTTATTCCCTTTATTCCTCTTTTTAATTCATTAAATCCCGAATTTTTATTGCCCAGGGATAATATTACCGGCATTGTCCATTGCCTTAATATATCATGGTATTTAGCATTTAATTCCTCATTGTTTATAAGGTCATATAACTTTAACAAGGTCAATTTAAACTCACCTGCTATAATATAAAGGACTTTCTAATATATAAACGTGTCTGTAATAACATTCTGATAGAAATGGATTTAAAAAATATGGAAAATGATATAATAGAGGTGGTTGACAATGCCATGGAATCTGTAGTGAGCATAAACAGCACCCTTATGGCCAGAAATTATTATGAGCCTGTAAAGGGGTCTGGAACGGGATTTATCATAGACGGATCCCACATAGTAACAAATAATCATGTAGTTGAGAATTCCGAAGAGGTAGAAATAATACTTAACAGTGGCGAGAAGTTAAATGGCATTGTTACAGGTACCGATCCGCAGACAGATATAGCAGTAATAAAGGTTAACAGAAATGATTTAAGGCCATTAAAACTTGGGGACTCTGAAAATATAAGGGTAGGGCAGATAGCAATAGCCATAGGGAACTCTCTTGGATTGCCTGGAGGAAACACGGTTTCAATGGGAGTCATAAGTGCAAAGAACAGGCCTATGCCATGGGCAAATTTTGTCCTTGAGGGATTACTGCAAACAGATGCAGCTGTGAATCCTGGAAACAGTGGTGGTCCCCTGATGAATTTAAAAAATGAGGTAATAGGAATGAATACCGCAATAATACCGTTTGCACAGGGAATTGGGTTTTCAATACCTGTAAATACAATTAAAAATGTAACTGATGAAATAATAAACAGTGGCTATGTTAAAAGGAAATATCTCGGAATAACCGGTGTAGACCTTGAAAACTATTCAAATAGCAAAAAACATGGTGTTTTAATAGTAGACATGGACAGATCCGGACCTGCCTATGAATCTGGATTAAGGCCTGATGATATAATAATATCCATAAATGATACTAAAATTGAAACAATGAGAGATTTAATAAACAATTTATCAAGGGTTGAAGACAGTGCAGAATTAATAATATTAAGAAACGGGGTTAAATATAAAAGCAGTATTAAATTTAAAACGCCAAAAATAATAAAAATAGATTAAAAATTATTTTGCCGGTTTTTTTATGTTTCTCTTTTTATTACCCTCTATTTTTATATTATGAGTGTCTATGGCTTCTTCCATGGCTATCTGTCTTTTATGCCTTTCAAAGGAATTTAAAAATAAGAATACTATTATTATTGGGTATCCAAAAAAGAATATTGCATCGTTCCAGTATATACCATATGCTGCAAGTGATATATAACCAAACTGGTATGAAATAAAGAGCATAAAATTTATTGCGGTTATAAAGTCAAATAAAACGATTAATGAATGATAATATCTGTTTGTCAGCATGAAAAGTATTGAAACTAAATAAATTAAAAAGAACGAAAGCATATATAGCTGCACCCCTGATATTTTAATGGTGTGAAATATAAGTGGTATATTAACAAGTTTATCTATTGAAAAATCAATATTCCATAATGATACTGAAATGGCTATAAGCCCAACATAATTTATCAGCTCGTTTACCGGGTATTTTTTTGCAATCTCATTCAACATATTACTGAACATGTTTTATGTTATATACTGCATTATATTTTAATATTTTCCATATCCATATAATATGCAATTAAAATATCTATAATCAATCTGTCTATGCCATAATTTATATACAGTAATTATAATACACTTACGATAGTTATGGCATGGAATACTGTAGGCAAACCTGAAGATATAGAAAATGGCAAAATGAAAGAATTTGATGTAAGTGGCAAGAAAATAGTTATATCAAACTTTGATAATAAATACTATGCAATAGATGCTCTATGTTCACACATGAGTGGAGACCTCGGAAAAGGCAAAACAAACAGCGGTGTAGTTATATGCCCCAAGCACCATGCACAGTTTGATTTAAAAACAGGAAAGGTCACAAAAAACATAAACGGATTACTCAAAATGATGACAAAAAAAGATGCAAAGGATTTAAAACTATATGACACAAAGGTAGAGGACGGAAATTTAATGATAGATTTATAAATATTATTTTAACAATAAAAATTTATATTTTATAACTATTTAATAATTAATGATAGATATAACCGATAAAAATGTTGTTTTAAGAGAAGCCGGGGCTTCAGGCAAAATAAAATTAAAAAAGGAAACGGTAGAATTAATAAAAAATAAAAATGTTAAAAAGGGTGATACAATAGAAACCGCCAAAATTGCAGGTACCATGGCAGTTAAAAATACATGGAATAATATACCGTATTGCCACCAGGTGCCATTATCGTCAATAGATTTTAATTTTGAAATAAATGAGGATAATATTGTTGCATACTGTTATGTAAAAGCAATATATAAAACGGGTGTTGAAATGGAAACGATAAACGGGGTTTTAACATCATTGCTGACAATATGGGACATGGTAAAATATCTGGAAAAGGATGAAACGGGAAACTATCCGGAAACGAGGATCAGCGATGTAAGCGTACTCTATAAAAGGAAGGTAAGTTTGAATGCACCACCTTGAAAAAAATTATAGCCTGAAATATAAAATTATTACGGTATCATCATCAAGAAATTTAGAAAACGATTTATCAGGCAAACTGATGGCAAAATTAATAAAAAATTCTGATAGAACAGTAGTAAAGGATGATGAGGTCCAGATATTAAATGAATTGTTTAAGGATTATTATAACTATGATGTGTTCATATATATTGGTGGCACCGGTATATCACGGCTGGATCAAACATCCACTGCAGTAAGGAAAATAGCTGAAAGGGAAATAAAGGGCTTTGGCGAATTGTTCAGAAATAAATCAGGCGGTACTTTTCCCTATATTTCTGATGCATCACTGTTTATCTATAAAAATAAAATAATTTTTACATTGCCCGGATCGGAAAATGCACAGGAGATAGCATATAATATAATAAATGAAATTATAGACCATCTATATTATGAAATAAACAAGGAATAATTAAAAAATTTTTTATATAATATAATATTTACTTTTCAATGATAATTACAAAAACGCCATTGAGAATTGGCTTTGTAGGTGGTGGAACGGATATACCGGAATATTACAGAAAACATGGCGGTTTACTGGTTTCTGCCGCAATAAATAAGTACATTTACATTGTTGTAAATAAAAAATTTGATGATGAGATAAGAATATCATATTCAAAGACGGAAATGGTAAAAACCGTAAATGAAATTGAGCATCCCTCGATAAGGGAGGCATTAAAATTATTGGATATAGATGGTGGAATAGAAATATTAAGTATATCCGATATACCATCAACTGGCACTGGCCTTGGATCAAGCTCAACGTTTCTGGTTGGGTTATTAAATGCATTACATGCATATAAATCCGAATTTGTTTCCAGAGAAGACCTGGCAAGAGAAGCTGTAAAAATTGAACGGGAAATTTTAAGGGAACCCGGAGGAAAGCAGGATCAGTATATGGCAGCATATGGAGGTATAAATTTATTAAAATTTAATGAAAATGACTCGGTTAATGTGAATGCCGTTACGTTAAACACCGATATAATGGAAGAACTGAAAAATAATCTGTGCTTATTATATACTGGCAAAAATCATAATTCAGGTGGTATACATAATAACCAGAGGAAGGATGTATCAAAACATATAGATGATTACAATATAATGAAACAGTATTCTCTGGAGTTTTATAAGGAATTATATAAAATGGACATAAAAAAACTTGGCAGTACCCTGAATGAAAACTGGAATTTAAAAAGAAAATTATCCGATGGCATAACCAATAAGGATATAGATAACTATTATAATAAGGCTATAAATTTGGGTGCATATGGTGGTAATTTAATAGGTGCAGGTGGTGGTGGTTTCTTCATATTTATCATAGATAAGGATAAGAAAAAAAACCTGAAAACACTGGGGTTAAGGAATATTGACTTTGATTTTGACTTTGAGGGGTCAAGGGTTATATATTTTTCTGAATAAATGCTTTATTATTCTGTATTTCTATGCGATATAAAAATTATAAATATTATGTAATATTATGTATATATGGATGAATTAAATTTTAATTATATTGATGAAAATATTAAAAATTATATCGGAGATGAAAACCGGAAATTTACGGATATTATTAGTGAAGAATATAGCAAAATACAATCTGATGTAAAGGATTATGTTTATGCAAGAAGAATATATATGGCAAAAATATTCAAGGATGATATAATATACCTAATCATTGATAATGGCCTCTATAAAATAATATTTAATGATGAGGTTATATACTCAACAAAAAATATAATACAGTGGATAAAGTTTGATGGAATAAAAAAAAGAATAGCATTTTTTGAGACACCCGGTTCAGATAATGGAGTGTTAAAGATAATACAGGATGATAAGATAATATATACCGAAGATGGATATATTAACGATATAATATTTTCTGATGAACTATACATTATAAAGGAAAACAGGGATGCAAATAACGAATCCCAAAGAATTATGCTAAACAATAATATAGTTTTTGGTAAGGATATGAAACCGGGCATGTCTATTTCCGGTGATGCATATAATGGCAAAATAATAATAAATGTGAGTGATGAAGCCTCCTCAGCAATTTACACGGGTGATATAGACAACCCGGAAAGCTGGAAATTATCTAAAAACTATTTTAATGAGGTTAAGGTTCTTGGATACAAAAATGAAACTTTGTATATCCTGGACAAAATAAATTATGGTATAATTGAATATAATGAAAATAAAATAATATTTGATATGCCTGTTGAGGATGCTTTACTTGTCCATGATGGTTTTCTTGTATTCCATTTAAATGATGCAAAGATAGAGCCCGTACTGTATGATTTTTCAGGGAAAAAACTGAGGGAATTTAAAATGGATCTGCCATACGGTATTGTTACGTCGGATTCAGATATGGAAAATGCCCTGATGGTATTTTCATCCTTTGGGATCAGTTATTCAACATATAAATACAGTAATGGCGGCCTTGAAAGCGTAAATAAAAACATTGTATCCGATATAAAATATAGTGAGGATTTTATAGAATATAACAGTAAGAGAATACATTATTTTATGTTAAAATCAAAAACTGAATCAAAAAATGTACTGGTTTATGGATATGGTGGATTCAATATTTCGGTTACACCTAAATATTTTCCATTATTCTCATTTCTGTTAAATAATGGTATAAACGTAGTAATGTGCAACCTGCCTGGCGGTGGTGAATACGGTGAAGAATGGCATAAATTCGGAATGAAGGAAAACAGGATAAATGTATATACTTCCTTTAAGAAAATAATAGAGAAATTAAAGGATGATAATTATAACGTTATATGTTATGGTGTAAGCAATGGTGGTTTATTATCAGCGTATACCTTTACAGATATACCCGAAGAATTAAATGGGGCAATTATAGGGAATCCTGTAATAGACCTGACAGTATTCAATAAACTGCTGGCCGGAAAATACTGGGTAAGTGAATATGGAGACCCCGATAATTCTGAAGATATCAAATACTTAAAAAAGTATTCACCATTGAACAATATTGCCGATAAAAAATATCCACCTGCACTTATATACTCCAGAATTAATGATGATAGGGTACATCCCTCACATGCATTGAGATTCTATGATAAATTAAAAAAATATGATGATAAATCCTATTTAATGATATCAAATGGTGGACATGTGGGATCTTCATTATCAGATGTGGCAAAGGAGATTTCATATATTGCATCGTTTACAATTTTAGTATTCAAAAATAAAATTTAATGAAATGAAATATTGAGGAAAAGCCGAAAGGATGACAAAGATATCATTGGGCAATCAGTAGCACTATACTGGAAGAATAAATTTCGTATCAGACTGCCAGGTTACAAAATATAAACTATTTAATATAATAAAACATAATGTATTATGCAAATAAAAAATGAGGATAATGTAATTATTGCAAAATTTGAGTCAGGCGAGGATGTTATAACAGATTTTAATAACGTTATAGATAAATATGACATTAAATCTGGCCTCATAGATTTTGCAATAGGAATGATAAAGGATACAACAATAGGTTACTGGGACAATGACCATTATGAAAAAATGAATATACCTGAAAGGATTGAAATTGTATCTTTCCATGGAACAATAGCAGAAAATGACCCAAAATACCACATACATATATCAGGTGCCAGGAACAACCACAGAATATTTGGTGGCCATTTCTTCCTTGGAACTGCTGATCCACTGCTTGAAGTAAGGATAACAAAACTAAATGATGTATCTTTAACAAGAAAATTTAATGATGATTCAAAGCTGAATGAGTTAAATATAGAATAATATTTTTATTGATTATTATAAAAATTTGTATCTATACTTTTTGTTTTAGCCCTATATGGTAACTTATTATATCCTGTGAATATAAATACAATTCCAATAAACATTAATAAAAATCCGATTAATATTACTGTTAATATAAGCCCTATTAATATTAAAACTGCACCTGTATGGAAGTCATCTATTCTCGTTAATCCTGATATTTCATCATATGCAAGATATAAAAATATGGATGATAGAAAAAGTGTCAGTATTATTAATCCTGCCGCAAAAATAAGGGAGAAAATGCCAAAACCCGGGACAAAAAAGGCTGGCAATATAAAAAATAATGAAATTAAATAGCCTATAATTGATATAACAAGACCTGTAATTGCATATTTAAACGGGATGTTACTGCCATAATAATCCGAGATAATTTTAATTGAAAAAGCAAATAATAAAATTCTTATTACATCCAGTATAAAGAATACACTATATTTAAAGGACAGCTAAAACCTATGGGGATTAATAATATGCCCGTTATTCTATAAACCCGGGGCCTTAACAATATATTATCTGATATTGTTATAGTATAAGATTTGAGGAAACTGGCATGAATGATTTATCGTGGTGCTTCTGCATGTATTTTCTCTGTAATTTTTGTTAAATCAGAGTTTAAACCTGTAACGTTATCTACCATCATTCATTGCGCAGTTATCTTTATATAAAATGTCATTTTATGTTTGGCCGTTAGATTCATGTGCCATGTTCCTGTAGTGAGATATTTTGAATGAGATGGAAAAATTGAAGTTAGTGAGGTCCCTCCTGCAGGGGATCGACTTTCCAGTGTTCCGTTGGGAAAATAAATATTCATTGTTGAATTGTGCACTGAACTGGTACTTGTATATATTAAGATTTTTGTAGCGTTCTTGTGTGTAAGATTGAATGAAAGATTTGACCCTAATGACTTGCCTATGGAAACATTGTTATTGAACAGTGTATATCCTGATGGAATCGGAATATGTGGACCGGAAGGCCCAGTAGTACTATCTGCCGGTATTCTGCTTCCATATATGATTCCAAGGAAAATTATGGTTATAATGACGGCAGATATCAGAATACTTCTTATTTTTTTATCCATTTTTTCACCTCAACAAATCTTGGAAGGAAGTATATAATAAGCAATATAATGGAAATCAGGCAGAGTGATGCAAATGCTATAAACACAGGTATATGGGAGACAAACCCCAGATCATAAAAGCCACTTCCGAATTTCACAAGTAAACTTTTAACACCAATTATTGATGGTGAGTTACTGAACACAGCAACCGGTGACAGAACTAACAATGACCTGTAGATGTAACCGGTTATCCCATGGAAATGAAATGTAGTCAGATTCTGATATGCATTTATTACTACTATATAATAGAGAACACTTAAAAATACACTAACAGCTTTCTTTCCACCAAGCCTTGAGAAAATTAAACCGATTATTATCTCAGGTACTATGGATGCAAAATAAAGGCCAATCTCGATTAGAAGTGCTTCTGGATCTAATCCATAGTGGATATAGGAATATGAAGTGTGTTTGATTAACACAGGAGTTCTCGTGGGGAAGAAATAATATTTATAAACTGTTGTCTGAACCTTCATTAAAGTTGCTGTGCCAAGTGTGCCGAATTTGAGGATCATTGAAAAGACCATGCCGGCAATAGAGACCAGTACTAAAATAAAGGCAAAGAACAGTTGAAATATTAAGTATCCGAACATCACGGCCGTATCATCTCCAAGGAATGGTAAAATCATGTTCATCGTGTTGTTTTCCATATCGTCTGCAACAGAAATTGATGGATAAATCATAAAAATTATAAAAAACCCAAGAAAAAAGGTAATTATATTTATCATTGTCAATTGAAGAGGAATCCGGGCATAAACAGGGGAGGATAATGCTTCCGCTGATGACAGGATGGCAATAAGGAAGACCGTAATTATAAGGGCAGGTGCCATTATAGACCCTCTCATGGCCTTCATTTCCTTTATGAACTCTGCATGTACAATAGATAAATTATTCAATACCATCATCCCTTATAATATCCGACAGTGATATATTTCTGTATTCTGCTGGAAATAGACCATTATCCATCAAACTCCTGATGATACTTTCCGGGTTTTCAACGTTTTCGATCAGCACATCCGGGAACATAGAAAAATTTGCCCTGAGACCGAGTTTTGTAATTATTTTATCCACATTTTCTCTATCACTATTGAATCGTATAATTAAACCGTTATATGGTAAATTAAATGTCCTTTTAACCATGCTATTATCCAGCAATATTACCTCATCTGTTATTTCATCAAGGTAAGAAAAACTGTGCGAACTTATGATGAAGCTTTTATTGTTCTGCTTCAACTCATTTATAACGGATATCATATACCTTACTGATATATAATCAACTCCTTCAAATGGCTCATCCAGAATATATATATCCGGTTTCTGAACCATAATCATGGCAAATGCAAGCTTTCTTTTCATTCCCTTGGATAGTTTTGATGCCAGTGGATTTGACGAAACTGGCAGGCCGAGTTTTGTTAGAAGCCCGTCCATGGGAGCTGTGTTTCGGGCCAAACGTGCAAAGAATTGTAGATTGTCCCGTAGCGTGAGATTTGGATATATGCCAAGAGTTTCAGGTAAATAACCAATACTGTATTCCGTCCTTACATTTCCAGAAGACCGTGTAATCAATCCTGCAATTATTCTCAGTGCGGTGCTCTTGCCGGCACCGTTTCTTCCAACCAGACAGATACATTTACCCTTCTTCAGGGCAATGGTTAGATCATGTAGTGATTCCGTTTTATTTATTACTCCATACGTCTTGGATATGGATTCAACAGCCATCATAGCATCATTTCCTGAAAGAGTACTGGGGGTTGTCATATTCCACCTATCGGCATTATTTTTATATTATTATTCTCCACCTGTACTATCACCTGCGGGATTTTTAAAACAGCTACGCCGGCATCTTTACCATTGCCTCCCATACTGGCTGTAATAATATAGTATCCATTGGGTGCATGCATATAACTGGAATTGTTGAAATTATACACGGTATTATTCCAGTTAACAACAGCATCCGGATGATTGTTGGATATATTAAAATGTATAAAACCACAAATTTGTTGGCTGGGAGTTATACTGTTATTTATAACCCCCGGTACCACAGACTTGTTTTTTCCTGCATAAAATAGGTGCAGTCCCTCAACGTATGTACGCTCATTAAAATCAAATTTTGTGAATTTATTTGTAGAATTTATGATTGCGTTTATATGAAAAATAAGTGTTCTGCTGTTGGTTACGCTTGTATGTACCGAAACACCAACAGATGGATTGGAATGTCCTTCAACGTAACTGTGGTAATATATAATGCCTGACGAAATGACTACCACGCAAATCAATGAAACAAGTACAATATTTCTTACCTTCGACATTTAAATCACCTTATGTATTAATCTCGTAACTGCTGGAGTGTGTAACCCAGTAGTAATTTGTATAGGTATTGAACCATCCAGAGTGGTGGGCAAACTGACCCCCCGTACCTACCGATATGCTATTGTTTGGTCCAATGCCTTTCACGGACGCAGCATACATAAAAGATGTTGAGAGTGGATGCTGACCAGTGTTATCAAGATCGTTTGAGAAGTCGATCTTTGCATTGCTCTTTGTCATTGATACTGGATTAAGTTCAAACATCGGGACATTGTATGAATACTGCACCGAATATGTGCTCGACAGAGAAGTACCATATGCCGTTGCACCTGCTGTTGTGCTTATTCCAGTTGTTATTGTACCTGCGCTACCTTTTTCCATAGGGTTATTTGGTTGAAATTCATTAAATTTTCCCTGGCTAATATCTCCAGTAGCTCCAAGGTTACAGCCATATAAGGGATTTGAAAAATCTGCATACCCTGACCACTGCCCACTATTAGGTTTATTACCTGCTACCCAATAACTATTTTTTGAATTGGCCGTTATGTACACAAATATCGTATAAATTATATAGTTCGATCCTGATGCGTGGTATGCAGAGAAGTTATAGTAAACAGTTCCTCCTTTACCCGAAAACTGGTAAATGTTATTATATATCATCTTAACACCTGACGTGCTAATAGCCGGACTGCTAGCACTATTGTTATTTTTAATATTATTAACCTGTTCAGGTGAATATGCAATCATTAGAAACATTACAACAACCATTATTGATGCTATTATCATATATCTTCGTTTCATAATCATAATAATAATATATATAAAAGTTTTTATAGAACATATGCCTGTTATTTATCTTTATACTTTAATTATTACTGAAATTATATATTTTATCCATATAACAATGATAATTATTTGCACCATACCCCCTGATATTATCATTACCTAAACTCACCAAATCCAATATTTTATAATTACACATTAGTAATATAGTATATATTCATATTTTTTGTGCACTGAACTGATATTTTATTTAAAATTGTCTAAATATATAACATCATGTATGCTTAATTATCTACCAATTTTGAATTTTAAACCTTACTGGCCGAAAAGGCAGTGGCAATTCCAGCAGAAATCAATAGAAATCCGATTAACAACATTATAGATATAAATTTAGTTTTAGTAATTTAATTAAAGATTTTTCTCAATTTATTTTTGTCTATTTTGCCTACACTTGTCACTGACATCCCATCTATAAACTCAAATCTGTCATGGACTCATCATTTATTTATTTTGCCACCGGATACATTATTATCAATAATGCTTTTAATTTTATCGATTTTAACATTTCAGATTTAATAATAGCTACTGCCCTCTTCCCCCATTTTCATTATGTATACCTATAACAGCCACAGAATTAACCCCCGGAATTTCTGATATTATTGACTCTATAATATATGTTGGGGCCCATTCTCCTCCTTACTGCATATGGCATAAGCAATGAGTTACATTCAGGGCATTTCCTCAGTGCAGTTTTAAAGTTTATATTCATTTTATCCTCAGGAATGTTTTCTTCAGCTTTCTGTCATTCTCCAGCACAAGCTTTGTTATGGGAGTTATATCGGAGTCTATGCCGATCTTTTTCAGTATTTCATGGATTTCAGTATCGGTGATCTCCAGATCCATTAACCTGTTTACATATGGCAGTATATCACCATATGTAACCTCAACCTTGGATTTTGGATCCTTTCCCAGATAGCCAACATACTTCTGAACAACCTTTCCATTTACACGTTTCTCATCAACAAGCTCCCAGTATTCTCCGTGTTTTCTCTTCACTTTTCTTGGTATCACTGTCATGTATTATGTATATACATAACACGGCTTAAACCTTTCGGTCAGGTAGTAAATCACAGAACCAGTATGAGAAAATTATACGAAATTCCTAGCTACTTATTTCCGCCATAGGCTTTACAGGAAAATTTAATTATGTGTTGGCTATAATATTCATAAAAAACTTTATTTTTTATTACTGAATGTTGATGAATGAAATTATTTGAGCCGAAAAGTATAGGGAATATTGAGATTAAAAACAGGTTTGTAATGTCACCAATGATATCAAATTTATGCAATGTTGACGGAAATACCAATGAAAATCATATTGCATATTTAGAGGAGCGGGCTAAGGGTAATTTTGGTTTAATAATTACAGAATATACATATGTTGATGAATTTAACGGTAAAGGGTCACCTAACGAGATGGGAATATTTTCACACGAACAGGAGCCGAAATTTAGCAGATTAACGGAGAGGATACATAAACATGGTTCAAAAATATTTATACAGCTGGTACATGCTGGAGGCAAGGCAGATGAAAATTATAACAGAAAAGAACCATTTGCGCCATCCTCTGTGGATTATCTGGGATATAAACCTGATGAAATGACCTTAGATGATATAAATGATGTTGAGGAGAGATTTTACAGGGCAGCTGACATTGCATATAAATCCGGTTTTGATGGCATAGAACTGCATGGAGCACACGGATATTTACTGGACGAATTTATATCTCCGGCATTGAATAAAAGAAGTGATAAATACGGTGGAAACTTTGAAAACAGAATAAGGATAATAAACGAAATATCTGAAAACATAAAAAAATATTATGATTTTCCCGTTGGAATAAGGCTAAGCCTCTATGAGGACGATAGCGATGGTTATGATGCAAATTACGGTTTAAAGGTGGGTGAATCATTAAAACACGTTGATTATTTACATTATTCAGCGGGTAGATTTGCACCACCCGGTTCATCTGCATCATTTTATTATAACCATGACCATATATTGGATAAACTACCCAGGAAACCTGATAAAACAACAATTCTTGTGGGATCTATCGTTAATTTAAGAGATGCTGAAAAAGCCCTTGAAAAAACAGATTTTATTGCACTTGGAAGGGCAGCACTTGCTGATCCATATTTTCCGTATAAAATTCAGAACAGCATCGAAATAAGGTCATGCATTAGATGCAACCAGGCATGCAGAAACCTTTCAAGATCAGAGGTAAGATGTACTGTAAACGTTGATACCGGCCTTGAATTGCATAAAAGTTATAATAAATATTCCGGAGAAATAATAATAGATGGTGCAGGCATAAAGGGCCTTGAAGCAGCCCTGTATTCGTTAAAACTTGGATTTAAGCCGGTTGTCTATGAGGAAAATGATACTGGAGGACAGTTGAATGAAATAAGGGACGAATACAAAAAAAGAGAGTTTAATACACTTATAGATTATTATAAAAATATACTGAAAAAAAATAATATTGAAATTAACGGATCCAGGGATAATAGTGGAATCAACTGTTCACCTGATATAATATATCCAGATATATACGGTAATGGCGATATATCTATAGATACAAATATTTACAGATATTTCGATGATATCCTTGAAATCGCAAAGAGGAATAATGTTGTTATGAGCAGTAAATCGTTACTGTCAATTGAAAGGTCAAGGAGGGATGTTTATAAAAAACTTGCAGAGAATGCAGGTATTAAATTTAAGGATGCTGATAAATATGATTTTGTTATATATGATAACGATCAATATGACATAAGAAAAGCAATGATCAGTGGAAGAAATGCAGTTGATAACTATATAATGAAAAATTTAATAGATGTATTTTAGGGTGATTTTATGTATGAATTAAAAAATAAAACAGCAGTAATAACAGGATCAGGAAGGGGAATAGGAAGAGATATTGCGATAGCACTTGCTAAAAATGGTGTTAAAACAGTAATAAATGTTAAGAAAAGCATAGATGAGGGGAATAATACTGTAAACGAAATAAAAAAGTATAATGATTCTATACTTTCCATTTCAGACGTATCCGGAATAGAAGGGGCTAAAAAATTGTTTAATGATGCTAAAAATGCCTTCGGCAATGTTGATATTTTAATAAACAATGCCGGTATTGGATTATTCAGTTTATTCAATGATAGTGAGGAAAAAATAATAAATAAAATAATAAAAACAAATATAGACTCAACAGTATACTGTTCACAGTTATTTTCAACCATGTTTAATGGCAGTGTAATAATAAACATTTCTTCCCTGGCATCAATTGTACCCTTTAAGGGGTTATCAATATATGGCATGACAAAGGCTGCAATAAACGGTTTAACAAGATCAATGGCACTGGAATTGTCCGGGAAAAATATACGTGTAAATGGGGTTGCCCCGGGAATAGTAAAAACAAAGATGGGCAATAGCCTTTTAAAAATCATGAATATAAATGAGAATGAATACTCTGAGAGATACACATTAACAAAAAAAATAATAGAACCGGAAGAGGTCGCAGATGCTGTCATGTTTTTAACCAGAAATGAATCGATAACAGGCCAGACAATTATAATGGATTCGGGCCAGCTATCAATGTTCTTGCAATGATATGCTGGCAGCTAAAATATTATAAATTATTGTTAATTTCATCAAACCGGTATAAAAAGAACCGCATTAAACTCTTTAAAAGTATTAAATTTTCTGTGTTAAATATTTTATTAAATCTCTGATCTTTCTTCACTTTTACAAAATAGTGCAGTGCTATTCTCCCTCTGGTATATGCACTGTACAGTAATTTTGATTGCCTGTTGCAATGCATTAAAATTTCATCTATTCCGGTTTTTTTTACAGGAATCCAGTCCCTGAAGGCGTCTAAAATCTCAACATTTTTATATTCATAATCAGGGATTGTATATGCAATTCTTATGAGGTCATCATAATGGTCATATCCCGTATCGTAGTCCTTTATTTCCGATATTAATGCAGCTAATTCATCCATTATTGAGAAATACAGGAAAACATCCTCGTCGTATCCCATTTCACTTTCTGTTATTTCGCAGAAAAAATTTTCATCATTCATTAGTAGCGATAAAAAATATGCTTATAAATATATTGTTAATAAAATAGTTCTATCTATTATATAATGCTATGAGAAGTTCCCCCACTTTAAATGTAATATAATCATTATAATTTTATTATTTTTACCATACAAAATTAGTTTATGAAATTATTCTGAATTCAATTTTCTCAGGGAATCCTCCATATTTTTTTTAACGTGGTTTTTTATAACTTTAACAGCAAAACCCTTAATAAAAGAATTATTGTTTATCAGGATATAATTATCAGCCACATTTATAATATTTCTTAACGCATAATTAAATTCAATTTCATTTCCCATAGCATTTTTCATTGCTGTTTTACCGGATTCCCTTGCTATTTCCGCAGTCATTGGAATGCTGTTATCCATAGTCATGGAATCCCCACAGGCATATACATCATCATAATCTACCGATTTTAAATATTTATCAACAACAATTCTCGAACCTATGCTTTTAATTTTTAGATTATTTATTAAACTATTTCCAGAAATGCCACCGGAATAAATTGTTAAATCTGATTTGATTTCATTATTACCTATTATTACTGAATTCTCTTTTACTTCACTTACCCTTGAATTTAAAATTATATTTACATTATTATTTTTTAATAAATTACAGACGTAATTCGAGGATTTTTCATTTGAACCAGATAATAATCTATTGTTTGATTCTATCAGGTTTACATGTTTATTTTTAAAAATGCCGGCAAGTTCAACACCTAAATATCCCCCACCTATAATGTTTATATTTTTAGCATTTTTTGATGATTCCACTATTTTTAAAACATCATCTACTGTTTCAAGTTTATATAAAAATTCACTGCCCCTTAATTTATCTGCATTCTGTCTGTGGCCCAGGGCTATTATCAATCTGTCATAACTGTAATTATTATTTCCAGTTATTATCATTTTTTTATCAAAATTTATATCCTTTACCTCTTCGTTTATATCTATATTCCTTTTTTTATACACGTATGATTTGTCCTCCCCCCTTATAATATATATTAATCTTGTTGATAATGTTATAAAATCACTTTTATCAATTAATATTGCATTTCTGTTCTCCAGTTTAGAATAAATGCCGGATAAACCAGCACCCAGAATATATATTTTTGACATTGAAATGTAATATAAAATTGATATATCTAATTTTGTATGAATGTTTAAAATATTAAAAAACTATATAATTAAATAATAATATAACCGCAATCAATTTACCTCTATTTTATTTACACCCTCACTTTTTACCCTATTATCCCATGATATTATTGTTAATAAAACAGCAACCAGTGAAATAAATGTTATTATATCTATAAGCAGTAAAAGTTTTATTGAATAACCAAGAAAAGTTTCAAAAAATCCAATAATTAATGATATAAAACCGCCTATTAACGCACCCAGATTATAGGATGTGCCTGATAAAGCACCCCTTACCCTTTCAGGCACTTTTTCAATCAGTAATAATGGAACTAACGTCCAGTCACCTGCTCCGAATGAATACAGCAGTATCCCTACTACTGAGAAATTAAATATTTTAGTTATAAATGGCATTGATAAAAATGCTGCAAATATTAATATTATCGTGGCTATTATAATTAAAAGTTTTTTATTTATCTTATGGCTTAATTTCCCGAATAATATAAATGAGAAAGCCAGTACTATATTTGCGGTAATCATTAATAACCCTATATATGACCGTTTTATTCCATACAGGGGTGCAATTGTGGGATAATATGAAAATATTGAAAAGTATGCACCGAACATGCCTGACATTATTATCGTTATTTTAATCAGATCTTTTGCATAATTTTTAATCGGGAGCTTTTCCCTGCTTTTTATTATGTTTTCCTTGGGTATTTTTAAAAATGCATATGGTATAATCATAATTGGTATAAAGCCCGTAAATAAAAATAACCTCCAGTTAACTGTTATTGTTGATAAAAACAGTACATATGTTAACCCTGTTAATGCATAACCTATACCATAACCACTCTGCACTATTCCAACAATAGTTCCGGTTATGTTTTTGGGTGAAAATTCATATGCAAGAACTGTACCGGAAGCCCATTCACCGCCCATGAATATGCCCTGGACTAATCTTGATAAAAATAATATTATTACAAGGGGAGAAAATGCCATTATACCAGAAAATATTGCATAACCTGCTGTACTTATTATTAATACAGGTTTTCTTCCAATTTTATCCGAGATATTACCGAAATATGTTCCGCCAAAGAATCTTCCTATTAAGCCTAAACTGAATAATAACGATACATACAGTAAACCTATATTATATGCTTTTTCAATTTCGGAATAAACATATGTTACTAAAACTAAATCATAAATATTGCCAGCCCATGCAAATGTTGATGATATAGTAGAATGTATGTAAAATTTCATTATAACATAAGTTAATGATTATAAATAATATTTTTTATAAGGATTTTCAGTTTGAGCAAAGAAAAGAGGCATCTGGTTTTGGGAACCTGCCGGGAAACCTGATGATCCTAAATATTGAGGTTCATTAAAAATTAACGGCAAAATCCAGGAGTTCGGGGTAATAGCGTAAATTGTAATGCATATTTATTTTAAAATTTTTTAATAATAATTTGGACAAGCAGTGTATGATACTATCTATCATATAAGTTCATAGAAAAATATAAATATGGTTGCATATATATTATAGCCATGTATCAGGAGGAAGAATATAGTTTATTTAATGGAATTGACCATATAGAATTTTATGTAAGCAGTGCAAGGACATGGTCATATTTTTTAAGGAAAAGTATGGGTTTCAATGTAAACGGTTATGCTGGCCCTGAAACCGGCATAAGGGATAAAATATCATATTCACTGAAGCAGGGGGGTATAGATATGGTTTTTTCATCCTCAATGAATCCAAATACTGAAATAAACAAATCTGTGAATTTACACGGTGATGGCGTAAAGGATATAGCATTGAGTGTTGATGACTTAGATTTTACAAAGAAAAAACTCGAAGAAAAAAATGTAAGGGTTTCCAGGATAGAGAACTTAAAAGACAGATATGGAAATGTAAGGAAGGCCTATATGAAAACGTATGGAGATACAGTACATAGTTTAATAGAACGCGGGGATTACGGTGGCATATTGCCCGGATATGAGGAAATAAGCAATAAAGAAGAAAATACAGGCATATATGAAATAGATCACGTTGTTGGCAATGTCCATGAGGGTGAAATGGACCAGTGGGCAAATTATTATATAAAATCAATGAACTTTAAGCAACTGGTAACGTTTGATGATAAGGATATAAGTACGGATTATTCGGCATTAAGATCAAAGGTGGTAAGATACAATGATAATATAACATTTCCAATAAATGAACCTGCAAGAGGGCTAAAAAAATCCCAGATAGAGGAATACCTGGATTATTATAGGTCTGAAGGTGTTCAGCATATAGCATTGAAAACTGATAATATTTTGGATACAGTTAAAAAAATGAGGGAAAACGGCATAGAATTTCTGGAAACACCGGAATCGTATTACGAAACATTAACAGAGAGGGTTGGAAATATAGACGAGGATATAAACAGATTAAGGGAGTTAAATATTTTAGTCGACAGGGATGAAAGGGGTTACCTATTGCAGATATTTACAAAACCTCTTGTTGACAGGCCCACATTATTCTTCGAGATTATAGAGAGAAAGGGGGCACAGTCCTTCGGCGCTGGCAATTTCAGGGCACTGTTTGAATCCATAGAGAGGGAGCAGGCAAAAAGGGGAAATCTATGAAAATCCTCAGGGCAAAAATAGATAATAATGATAAAATATGCATTTATAACAGTAATGTATATGATTTGTCCCTGTTGTTAAATGAAGAAACAGGTTATATAGAGAATAATTTTTTTGACCTGTATGATAAAATTTTAAAATTAAAACTGGATAATGATGCAGTTATACACTATAATAAAATTCAGTATAAAATCCCTGTGCCTTTTATCAGGTCTGTAAGGGATTTTTACTCATTTGAGGGGCATGTTAAAAATGCAAGGAAGAATAAGGGTTTATCAATGATAGGGGACTGGTATAAATTCCCGGTATTCTATTTTTCATGTACACCCAATATATACCCCTCTGGTTATAAAATAAAATATCCTGAAAAAAGCAAGGCGTTTGACTATGAAATGGAAATTGCAGCTGTAATAGGCAAAAAAATTATTAACTGCCATGGAAACGATTGCCTGAGATCAATTTATGGATTTATAATAATGAATGACTGGAGTTTAAGGGATATTCAGAGGGAGGAAATGAAAATGATGCTTGGACCGGCAAAGGGAAAGGATTATGCAACATCCTTTGGTAGATATTTTGTTACGGCGGATGAGGTGTTTTCAAAAATGGAGGAAAACAGAATTAATTTAAAAATGGAAACGTATGTAAATGATAAATTATACTCCTCAGGCAATTTAAATGAGATATATTTCGGCTTTTCCGATATGCTTGAGCGTGCTTCTGAAGATGTTACGCTACTGCCCGGGGATGTTATAGGGAGTGGGACATTTAATTCCGGTTCAATACTGGAAACTGGCAGGGAATGGTTAAAGAGGGGTGATAATGTTATTATGAAATCTGATGTCCTAGGAATTCTGGAGAATGAGGTGGTTTAATGGTTTATTATGTAAAGCGTGGTAAAATGCCTGAATTAAGGCATACATATACAGATAAGGATGATTTATTGAGAGAGGAATTATTTGGTTTTGATGCCTTTGATAGTGAGTATTCCCTGCTGTATCATCTGTATGACCCTGCTGAATTAGAAACAATTCAAAAGGAGCCAAAAAAACTTCCTAGTAGAATAGATGAAACAAGGCACAGGCACATAAAAACAGACAAATTTGAAAAATATTCCGATTTCGTTTATGGCAGGAAGGTATTATTTTTTAACGACAGGTTATCAATAGGCATAATAAAGCCTGAAGATAATTCCGATTATTATTTCAGAAATGCAATATGCGATGAATTATTCTTTGTTCATTATGGTTCTGGTGAGGTATTATCAATATTCGGAAGAAATAATTATAAAAAAGGGGATTATATATACATTCCAAGGGGGACAACGTATAAAATAAACATTAAGGAAGAATCATATTTCCTTTTTATAACATCATTTGACCACATAAAAATACCAGAAAAGTACCTTAATAAATACGGCCAGATAAGGGAAGGCATGCCATATTATGATAGAGATTTTAATATTCCAGAATTCATGGAACCAGAAAAGGATGGAAAATTCGATTATGCTGTAAAGGTAAATTATAAAAACTGTTACATGAACATAAAAAGGGATTATCCCGTGTTTGATGTTGCTGGCTGGGATGGTTATCTGTATCCATTTACATTGAATGTAAATAAAATGGCACCGATAGTTGGTAAATTACATATGCCACCCCCGGTTCACGAAACGTTTGAATCAAAAACTTTCATGGTTGGGACATTCTTACCCAGACCGTTTGATTTCAATGAAAGAGCAATACCAATACCGTATTACCACAATAATATAGATTCAGATGAATTAATCTTTTACTCATCGGGTAATTTTATGAGCAGGAAGGGCATTGAAGGGGGTTCAATAACATTGCATGTTCATGGAATGATCCACGGGCCGCAGCCAGGATTACTGGAAAAAAGCCTTGGCAGTAAAGGCACAGATGAAGTAGCAATAATGGTTGAAACCTATGAAAAGTTATATGTAACAAACACTATGTTAAATAATGAAGAAAAGAATTATTCTTTATCCTGGAAGGATTGATTTGAGTATACTATTAATTAAAAATTTATTTTTTGTCTGATAATCCAAGCCAGAATTTTTCTTCCAGATTTAAAATATCTTTTGACCCATTAATAAATTGATTTTTTTCATCATTGCTATGTATTCCTATAATATTCTGTGTTGCGTCCTCATGTTTTGATTCTATTTCCCTGTGAAATGTAAAATATAGCATATCCATATCATGGTATTTTCTTTCTTTCATTATTTTTAATCCGGGTAATAGTTTATCCCACATTGGTATTGCCATGTTTTCCAGCCCAAATTCGGCACCAAGGGCCACTGGGTAATCGGATGAAAAATCCTTTCTCATTCCATCTAACCAGTTCTTTGTTGTCGCTAACTGTTTTCTTCTAACTAAATTTTCGGGTTTAAGCCCTATTGACCTTAAATATTTTCTATATAATAATTCATGCCTGTGTTCTGGCATATCATCGCCCAGTTCAGATACTAAAATCTTTGTAAGTTCATATGCATCACCTTCATTTGATGTGTTTACAAGCAATGTACTCAAAATCTGTGGCCATTCCCTTGTAAAATGGTAAAATTCAATGGAAAACCGGATAAATTCATCGTCAGATATTTCTCCCCTGGAAAATCTGTTTATAAAATCATTATTTATTGCTGCGTGCTTTTTTACTATGTTTTTTATTTCTCCATAAAAATCTGTAGATTGCATAATATTATAAAGCAATAGATTTATTTAAATTTTATGTAAATAAATATGGCAATTATTTGGTGCTGGAAAATTATTATGGCACATCATTATGCTGTTACTGTTTTATACTACACATAAAATAACTAACCATATAGAAATAGCCTTAAATAATAAGGGTAAACTATTTGTGGTATAATATTTTTTAGCCTGTCCCCTATTTTTAATATTTCATTTTCATACGGTCCTGCTTATTGTGTCCTGAAATTAATTTTTACCATTTTTTATTTCATCCTGAAACTTTTTTAAATCCTTCAAATTTACCTCAAGGATAAATGAGCCGACATAATTGCAATCATCACATTTATAAACAGGACCAGCTATACCACCGGCTATCCAGTTTACTCTTAAGGACCCACATTGCGGACATATTTTAACCTTTTTATAGTCATCCCTATCATTCATTTATATATAATCAATAATTATTATTTAACTATTATTTATGTGTTAAAGACTTTTACTGCATTCCACTGCTGTATATACAGGAATGCTCTGGTGCTGGATGAACTTTTTACCCATGACTGACCTGCTGTTCTTAATGTTATAACTGAAATAAATGAAACACCAGTGCAACCAGAAACCTGAATTTAAGGTTGCTGAAAAATATGTTACATCAGTATGAATGGAAAAACTGGAAGCAGAGAACTGATTTAAATATTAAATACAGTTTATATATTCCATCTGTAATGATAAATATAGTAAATCTGGCAGATGATAATAAATACAGTGTTGAAGAATTTTTAATGAAGGATCCATATAGAAATGCATATATTATTTCGGATATAAACGATAATAATTCGGAAATAAAAATAGTATATGAAAATAATATTATAAGGGGGGTGCTGCTGTTATACCATAGAAGCAATGAAATAATATGGTTTTATGGTAATAGAGAGTCATGCAAATATGCAATAAATACAATAAACTATGATAGTTTTATAATGATTATTGATGAAAAGAACCTTGATATTATAAAATTAAAATTTAAAATAGGATATTATAAAGAATATATTATGAGATTAAAAATAAAGGATTTTACTTTTTCTGATGCGGGTAATATAAAAAAACTTGATGAAAGTAATATAGACCAGTACAGTAATTTCATAAAATGCTCCGGCAAGGTTGTGAATCCGGAGGAATATATAAAAAATTTTGATGTTTTTGGTTACTTTGTTGATAATAAACTTGTATCATCCGGAGAAATAGTTGTAAAAACACTGAAAACCTATGGCCTTGGGGGTATATACACGTTGAGGAAGTACAGAAACATGGGGTATGCCAGAGAATTAATCTCATATATTGTAAAATATTGCTCAAATAAAACTGAAAACATAATATTATATGTTAGACAGAATAATACGGCAGTTAATCTATACAGAGACCTTGGATTTAAAACGATCGGTGAGAGTATATTTGTGGATTATAATACTGGAGTCGTTCCATGAAATGCTTATAATTAATATATTTAATTTATTTTTTATTGAAATTTTATATTTTAATACTAATTTCTTTAAAGATACGTTTATATAAATATCTGGCTTTTGTACATGTATGAAATATGATGTTGTTGTTGTGGGATCTGGAATTACCGGGCTTAGCTCTGCGTACCATTTGAAGAAAAACAATTCTTCACTGAAAATTTTAGTTGTGGATAAATTCAAAACATTTTCGCAAGGAAATACGGCAAAAAGTGCTGCTGCATTCAGGGATTTTTACTCATTGAGGGAAAATCAGGTAATGGCACAGGCGTCAATAAGTTTTTATAAACATTTACAGGATAATCTGAATGTGGATCTGGGTATGAAATTCTGCGGATATTTATTCCTGTTTGATCATGAAAAGGATAGTGAGTTTATTTCAAGATATCCAAATTCAAAAATAATATATGATGATCTATCGGAATTCTTTAATGTTACTGTAGACGATGAAACAAAAAAGGTTATGGATATCGATTCAATAAAAACTGCAGTTCTTGATACAAATGCTGGAATAATAGAACCGGATTTACTATCAAAATTCTATTATGATGAATTAAGAGAAATGGGTGTTGAATTTAAATTTAATACAGAGGTAAAGAGACTGGTTTTATCTCCATCTAAACCGCTAAATTATCCGGGTGAACCGTTTAACTGGCAGGAATCAGATGTAAAATATCTTGAAACTGATAGGGAAATAATAGAAAGCGATTTCTATGTTTTATGTACGGATGTGTGGACAACAAAGCTTTTAGATCCACTTGGCATAGATTCACACTTAAGGCCAAAGAAAAGACAGGTGTTTCAGATAACATCCCCCGGAATAAAAAATACAGTACATAAAAATATATTCAATGATTCGGGTGTTTTTCCGTTCACAATATTTCCATCCGGTGTCTATATAAGGCCATATCCACAGGCATCATCATTCTGGACAAGTTTAGCAGATGATTATAACAGGGATTTCTCATTTACAGAGAACCCGGAGCCGGAGCCGGATTTCTATACATACAATGTAAAGCCAATTCTGGATAATTATTTTCCTGCAGCTGATAATTCACGGATTACATCATCATGGGCGGGTTATTATTCATACAATACAATAGATTTCATGCCATACATATTCAATTCCTTAAACATAATAACCGTATCCGGCACAACAGGCAGCGGGATAATGAAGGGTGATTCCATAGGCAGGGTTGTTGCCTCAAGGTATAAACATGATAAGGCTACAACACTGTATGGTGGTAAGAAGGTAATAAATACATATTCGGGAAAATATAGATTATCAAAAATAGAGGATATGATTTTATAAATTAAAATATAATTATTTTACCTCATTGTCCATAGTTTCTATTGATATATTTCCTGCATTTATAACATTTTCTGGATGTATTCTGTATTCTATTAATGTCAGCAATCCAGATATTAAAATCCATGAAATGCCAAAGTAAACGGCTATGTTATAGGGATATTTTTCAGGTGTTATTAATGTGCCCAGCATAATTATTACAAGAATTATTATTCCAACCACAGGTATTATTATGTGTTCTATAATCTTTAGTTTTTTAATTCTGTGCATAAGGAATGGCAAACTTATTGATGCGATAATATGTTCCATATAGGCTGCATAGGCATTCATCAGTAACATTATTAAGCCACCGGCAACAGGGCCAAATTTTAAACCAAATATTACTGCAATGACAAATGATAATATAAAGATTATAAGTGCAGAGTTTGATGGTGTTTTGTATTTTTTATGTACTTTTTTAACAGATGCCGGCAGGAATAGTATGCCATCCCTTGCAAAGCTATAGAATATCCTTGAATCAGCATTGCTTACAGAGATATTATATCCCATGAAACTGTTTACCGTAACCATTATCAGTAATATATAAAGTATATAATTTATATGCTTAAATAATATTAATCCCGGGTCCGGTGAGGTTGCAAATGATGCCATGTTTGCTGGACCCCAGCCTATAGTAAATGCATATGAAACCAGAAGTAATGTTAATCCTGATATTATAACAGTTCCAATCAGGGCTTTTTTTATAGTTTTCTCGGGACTTTTTGCCTCCTCTCCCATTGCAGTTATTGATACTGTTGTTCCAAAATATAATATCATTGAATAGATCATTGCAAAAAACAGCTGCGATATATTACCTATATACTTTGTTGTAAAAACGCTCAGTGTGTTGAATTTTCCAGCATTTATTATTATAGCAATGGATCCTATTACCAGTACTAATACCTCTATTAAACCTCCGGCTATCTGGTAATCCGTTGATAATTTCATTCCCCTGTGAGTAAATAAAAATGATATCAGTGCAGCCACAAAAGCTACTGGAACCCAGTACATAAAACTTGAATATGCTGGATCTATTAGGGTTATAAATGATGCTAAACCGAGAAAGCCAAAACTACCATAACCTAAAATACCGTAAAACGCCATATTCCATGCCTGAAATGTGGCTATTATCCCACCGAGGCCTTTGCCGGCAAATGTATAATATGACCCTGCAGAATTAACATTTTTTGAAAATTGATAACCGGTATTCATTATAAGCAAATATGCGAAAACCCCCAATAATAAGGCCAGTGGTGTGGCACCCAGAGAATATTCAACAACACCTATTAATAGATAAGCTGCATCAGCAGCAATTGATAATGTTCCCATAGCCTGCCATATTAACCTGAATCCACTGAGATAATTCCTATTTAGCGTGTAACTATCTGTCATAGAGGATTAAGTTTATTTTATATATAAAAGTTTTTATAAAATTCATAATTCATTTGAGTTCTTATCCGGTTTTTTGATAAGTAATGTAAATATAAATCCGAATATTACGAATATTACACCGATCAGATATATATAATTATAAGCAGTTGAATCTGGAAATTTGGCTGTTATATTTACTATTGCCCCGTGGACATCTGCATGGCCCACAACAACAGGAACTGTATACATTGTTTCTAAAGCTCCTCCAACTGCAGGTGCAATGGACATCCCGATATCCCTGAAAACTGTGTTAATTCCAGTGGCCTCACCAGCATGTTCCCTCGGTGTCGATGTTAGCAGTACGTTAATTATTCCCACCAGCATCATTGATATCCCGGCACCGACAAACATGGTATCAAATAATATTTCAGGTATGTTTGATCTGAATGAAAATAACAGAACGAAACCTATAAAATCAACGGTTAATCCTATCAGTAATGCAGGTTTTGGTCCTTTTTTCCTTATTACCCTTGCCGCTACCGGTGCAAAAACCATATTCATTACAGTTGCCGGAAATAAAACCAATCCAGAATCAAACACGGTTTTGCCAAAACCCGCGGGAGCCGGATCCTGCAGTAACGTTGGAACAGTAAAGAAAAGAAAGTACATTGCTGACATTGCAAATAACCCAATTATATTTGCAAGTATAACATTTCTTACCTTTAATAGCTTCATATTTATAAATGCATATTTATAATGTGATTCAAAGTATGTAAACACAGAGAACATTATGAATGAAAATATAAACAGTGATATTATTAGTTTTGAAATCCATCCATATTTCTGGCCCTCAGATAATGCGAATATAAATGTTACTAAGGGTATTCCAAGTAAGGCTACACCGGCATAATCAATTTTTTCCCTATGTGTATGTGAATAATCCTTTAAAAATACATATGTTAATACAAGCAGTATAACCGCAACAGGTATTGCTGTGTGAAAATCATACTGCCAGCCCAGTGTTTCGGTTATATATGCACCCAGCACAAGCCCTATCCCTGAACCGATTGCAAACGTTGCGCTCATAATACCCTGGGCCAAAGCTAACCTTTCCCTTGGAACAACATCGTTGATTATTGCAAAGGCTATGGGTATCATTCCAAAGCCAAGTCCCTGCACAGCCCTTATAGCTATCAGTTCATTAAGTGTTGTTGCAAACCCGCCGAATAATACTGCAATGGTGTATATTATGCCTAAAAGCAAAAATATTTTTTTCTTGCCTACAACATCGGCAATCTTTCCAAATATTGCAGCTGATACAGTACCACTTATAATATATGCAGTTAAAATCCATGAAACATCATCATATTTTGAGTGAAAAAATTTAATGAACACAGGTATTGCCGGGACTATCATTGTTTCAACGTATATAATTAATAACCCTGAAAATGACATTAAAGCTATTGTTATGTTTATATCTCTCCTGCTTGGAGTACCTGTATTATTCATTGGGGGCTTATCAAAGCTTTATTAATAAATATTACGTATACGAAACATTAACAAAGATAATAATAAATATACGGCTCTTAACGTATAATTTCACTGATAATTAATTATATATAATATACTCGAAAATTTTTAAATCGTCCAGTATATCAGTTATCAGGCAGTATTCATCTGGCATATGTGCACTTTCTATTACCGTAGTTGACCACACCGCAGCGGGGATATTTCTTTCCCTGAAAAACGATGCAAAGGTTTCACCACCTATTCCAACTGTCACTGCATCTTTACCCCTTATATTTCTTATTGCCAGTTTTAATTTTTTTATTACGCTTGAATTATCATCGGTGGGTTGTGGAGAATTTATTTCATCCATAACCTCATAACTTATCTTTGATTTATTTGTTAATTCAAATTTGTTTATGAGATCATTTATGTGGTTCTTAATCTCACCTAAATTATACTCTGGCAACACCCTGCAATCAAGATAAAAAATATCGGTGCCCGGAATGGTATTTATATTATCTATATTCTTTTCGTGCTTTGTTGGTTCAAATGTTGAATATGGCGGTATGAATAAATTGTTTTTTCCATAATATTTCTCATGCAGGTTAAAATCCAGCATATCAACAAATTTTGAAGAATCCCTGAAGGCATTTACTGAATATTCTGGCATGCTTGCATGGCCCTGCGATCCCTTAACTGTAAATTTTAACTGCAAAATGCTTTTTTCTGCCGTTTCTATCATCAGTCCATCCTGTGAACCTGCATCTGGCACAATGATTAGATCATCATTATTAAAAACATTTTTATCCAGTAAATACCTTATTCCATAATTATTGCCTGTTTCTTCATCTGATACAAAGGCTATGCCCAGATTTATTTTTAATCTGCTCTTATCCAGGGTTTTTAATAACAGTAAGTCCATAAATATTGACTGTCCGTTATCCGCTGATCCACGGCCATAGATTTTATTATCTATTACTGTGGCCTCAAATGGATTGTAATTCCATAAATTTACATCGCCTTCAGGAACTGTATCAATATGTGAAATAATCCACAGGGTTTTTTCAAAATTTCCTATTTTCACTGTTATATTTGACCTTTTTACATTTTTATTATCGATAATATCATATCTTTTATAACCATAACCCAATTCATCCAGAATCTTAATTATTTCATCTGCTTTTTCCGATTCTCCACTACCTCCAGATTCCGGCGATATTGCCTTAATTCTCAGTAACCTTTTTGCCACAGTTTCAATAAATGGTTTATCATCTAATTTAGATAATTCCATTTACTTCTATTTCATTTTCAGATATAAAATTTTTTAACCCTTACATAGTTTTATCTCATTTTTAAAGTATATTGAACCATTCTTATAGTAAAATACCAGAAATTTAAATTTAACACCATAATTATATGCCTCATAAAACGTTTTTGAGAATTCCGGATCCCTTTCACTGTTTGGCAAAAAGCAACATGCATTTTCATTAAAAATCAAAAACAGGACATACGATTTATAGTTGCCTTTGATTAAATCCATTAATGCCATCAGATGTTTTCTGCCCCTTACTGTTTTTGCGTCCGGGAATTTTGCTATGCCATCTTCAACCAGTGTGCATGATTTAACTTCAATAAATGAATTATTATACCTGAAATCTATTCTGCTATCATTTACCTTAACTTCCTTTCTATAGCCATCCTTTATGAATTTTGAGGCAATTTCTGAGTGAAATCTGGCATCGTTAAATGTATAAACATCCCCGTCCCTGATAAAAGTAACTGAATAACTAGTTTTTTTGCCCTTTGCCTCCCTTATTAGCATATGGTTTCCGCCATAAATTAATTCCTCCAGCCTCCCGGGGTCGTGTAAGTGCACATTAATGATATTATTATTTAGCTCTGTTCTTACAATAAATCTATTGGGCCGGTCAATAATGGCTGCATCAATTAAATTTTTGAATTCCATCACCCTGTAATTTTCCGGTACAGTTATGAAAGGTGCCATGCCTGTAAATTGATTATAGATATATAGTGTGTGACATAATATAGTATCCTTATTGACCTACAAATTTATTTATCCAGCTTTCACAGAATGTCTTCTTTTTTGACAGGCAGATGAAATTCGATTTAACGGTCTCGACCATCATGTCCTGA
>JAJZXU010000014.1 GCA_021806235.1 Thermoplasmata archaeon | reverse complement strand
AGGACATGATGGTCGAGACCGTTAAATCGAATTTCATCTGCCTGTCAAAAAAGAAGACATTCTGTGAAAGCTGGATAAATAAATTTGTAGGTCAATAAGGATACTATATTATGTCACACACTATAATGAAATTTATTAGAAACAGTAACAAATTTTTATATATAAATTCTTATTTAATTGATGATCCAAAAATTCTAGAAGGTATTTCCGGTGCAGTTAAAAGAAAGATAGATGTTAAAATAATTGTTGGTGGCAGACCATATGGCATAAATGGAGATAATGGTATCCATGATGAAATAAAAACACTGAAAGATACCGGTGCAGAGGTAAAAATGTGAAAAACTTGTTAAAAGACGTAAAATTAATGGGCTATTATGCATTGTATGATTATCCACATTTTAAAGACGTAATGCTAAGAAAATTAAATTTATTAACTTTAAAACATTCACAATATTATGATGAATGTGACAAATATTATTCTCAACTTGACGTTAGTAATAAAAACGTACTTGATATGGGGTCAGATTATGGCACTACACCATTATATTTTATTTTACATGGAGCTAATCTTGTAGTTGGCTATTCTATGGTACAGCAATACTTTTTTCATGCAAAATATATTTCAATACGAATGAAATTAACGCTTAATAATGCTCTTGTTGAACTTAATAATGTTATTGAAAAATACCATTTAACAACATTAAAATCAGACATAGAAGGCATTGAATGGGCATATACTCCACAATTTTTAGAACAGTTCGATGATTGGATTATAGCATTGCACAATCCTGTACAAAATGTCGAAGTGCATGATTATATACAAAAACATGGTAAATTGTTATATTCACACGATAATATATGTGAATTTGCAACATATAAAAAAATATTGTAAAATATAAGGGAATACATAGTTACATAATATAAAAATAAAAATATTTATATACGTTAAATATACAAATAATATTAAGGTGAAATAAATGAGTGACATTGGTTTTATCATGGAAAAGAACAATATTTCAGGATCAGATGCACTTGATATGATCAGGACAGGATACAGGGTATACCTGAAGGATGGAAAGAGTGGATTCAAGTGGGAGAAACTTGTTACTGAATCAGCAATGCAAAAGAAAATAATGGATGTGTGATCAAAAAGACCTAAAAAGTCAGGTGATTAAGTTATATCCTCAAAATCCTGAAAATAAACCGTAATTAGCTCATTATTTTTTATTGTTATACGGTTATCAAAAATTTCCTGTATTTTACCATTTTTAATTCCCTCCTTTTTTGTTATTATTTCTATGTTTCCAGATAATGGTACCTCCTTTATTTCATTAATTTCATCCTTATTTATTACTGAGGGTGTATGCATGGGGTTATTATTAATATAAAATTTTAACGGCAAATCCATTATTATTTCAGTTTTTGAAACGGACCTTATAGTTCCTGTATATGCCATACCGGATGTTTTTATTAAATATATAAAATCCAGTTTATTAGCGGTGAAATCATTTAAAAATTCATTATACGTGTAGATTCTCATAATTCGTTATATAATTTTTATATTAAATTCTATTGTTAATGAAGTCCTGTAAGGCTCTTAATTAATAAGGTCTCTAACAGCATAAAAAAAATATTACCATCATTTTATACCCGGAATACAGTGGTAAATAGTATGGACTCAAGGGGATTTGAACCCCTGCCCTCTTCCATGCCAAGGAAGCGATCTACCGCTGATCTATGAGCCCTAAACCATCATTGCAATATAACGTATAAATTTTATTATAGTTAGCTTTAATGTAATGCAGTATTACTAATGTATGCAAAAAAGGACGTTTATATTTCAATACATTAACTTATTAATGAATTTTAATGGCACTCAGGAGGTGGAATTAACATGCAGAAAGAACTAAAAATTAAGTTTGAAAGGGCTACAAAAGAATATATATTTATATTACACATCTGGTGTGCATTTTGATATACTGACTTTGAAATAATCAATATTAACATTTATAATAATTATTAGTTATATATTTTTATGTGTTCATTGAAATTAAAAGAAATGTTCTATCGCAAAACGTTTGTATGGCATTAGAATACTATAATATGGTTAAGACCACGGTGAACCTGGGTGATGAAATCTATGCAGAAATTGTTAAGGAATCTATAGGAAAGTATGGTAGTACCAAGAACATATCAAAGATCATTAACCAGCGCCTTAGAAACAGGAAAACTGATGCGGGGAAACGTGGAAAGAGAATTACGTTTAGGGTTAAAAATAACCTTTCATCGCCGGATGTAGACAATGAAATAAGAAAAGGATGAAAGGAGAGCAGTAAATGACAATGCTGGTTGACATAAACGTTCTGATATAGCTTCCAGATGGAGCCCCCAGCTCAAACACCGATCCATGATTTTAAGTATTTATCACTGTATACCGTATAAATCTCATACTGTTACTCATTTTTCTCTCTAAACAGGTATCTACCTATATATGGGACATAAGCCGTCTGTAATATTATTGATATTAACACCACAAATGATACCGAAGCATATATTATTGTTCCATATTCTATTAATAACGGTACGTGATTTACTGTACCTATAACAAATGGAATAGTTGATAATACAACAGGCACAATGCCTCTGGGACCAACTAGTGACATGAAAACTTTTGTTTTATTATCAAATTTTATCACATTTTTGCCTATATTTGCTATTCCTATTGAAATGAATACTGCCACAGGCCTTATTATAAATATAACAAGCAATGATATTATAAAACCAAATATCACATAATTTAATAGTTGAGTTCTTGTTAATATACTTCCCATGAGTATAAATATTATTGATTCTGCCATAAAAGATAAATTTTCATTGAAATTTTTTTCCCTGGCCCAGAATATACTTTTGTCAGAATAATTCCCTATTATTGCGCCTGTGGAAATAATTGCGGGGAAAGGTGTTATTCCTGTAGCCTCCATGGATGTAAATTCAAACAGTATAACCCCCAGTGTTAATACTACAAGCAGGTTTTCAAAATTGAAATATTTATTTAATATAATAATAAAGAATCCAAGAGTTATTCCTATTGTTGCAGGTATGGCTATTTCCAGTATCAAAAATGATATAGATCCCAGTATTACGCCTATATGTGAGGATAATAGCATAAAAAAGGAAGAGTATGAAACACCTGGTGCCACTATGGCAATTCCTATACTCAGCAGTATTATTCCCAGAGGATCATTGAAAAGACTTTCCCCTATCAATGTTCCGGATACGTCATCCCTTATGTTCAATTTTTTGAATGTAGGTATCAACGATGCAGGGTCTGTTGGAGATATTATGGCACCAAAAATAAAGCCTATGATAAACGGTGCGCCTGTCATCATTGAAAAGAATAACCCGGCACCCACTGCAGTTATTACCATACCTATTGTATCCAGTGAGGCAATTTTATATAAATACTTTCTTAGAATTCTGGGGTTTATATTATGAGATTCGAAATAGAGTATAATTACCAGTCCAAGGAGTCCAAGGCCTACAGTACCGAATGATGATAGGAGATATATTGCGAAACTGTGATTTACAAAGCCAAAAATTGGGCCAAAAATTAATCCAAGTACTATCAATACAGGTATATATACAATTGAGGCTTTTCGTGAAATGGGGATAGAAAAAGCTGCTAATATTAAAATAAAGCTTATCTCGTAATACTCATATGTTATTTCAGAAATTATCATTTTACCTCATCGACTTTGGCATTTCCCTTTTGTGCATGGATTTTATATATGTTTCAATCACCTTTTCATAACCATTATTAATTATATTCCTATCAAAAATATTTTTTAAAATTGAATCCAGTTCATCATATGTCATTTTGAATTCGTCTTCATCGTACTGGTTCTCCCATAGTCCTGCAGATGGTTTTTTATTTATTATTGATTCCGGTAAATTTAATTCTTTTGACATTTCCCTGACATCTGTTTTGTACAGATTTTCTATAGGTTCTATATCGCAGGCTCCATCACCGTATTTTGTATAGTATCCGAGTAAATATTCTGTTCTATTTGTAGTTCCTATTACTAAACCATTTAATTTATTTGCATAATAATATAATATATTGGCCCTTATTCTTGACCTAATATTCCCCTCAATTTTAATATTGTCTGTTTTCAATGTATTTTTGTATGAGAGAAATATATTTTCTATGTTTACGGTTTCAATCTTTATACCGGCAAATTCGGATAATAATTTTATATCATTATAATCATCCTCCTTTGTAAATTTATCCGGCATAAATATTGCTTTAACCTTATTCTTATTAATGGATAATGATAGTATTGTAAGTACTAAAGAGCTGTCTATGCCAGAACTTATACCTAAAACAGCGTATTTATCCTGTATATTGCCGGTCAAAAAGCCTTTTATTTCGTTTATTTTATCCATATATATATCTTTCACAATCAGATAATAAAATAGAATTAATAAATATTTAGTTAAATTTTATAATAAATATCCTGTAGCCATACACAATTTTTATTTTATTTTATTATATTAATTTTCTATTTATATAATGTTTAAGTTTATCATGACTGTGAATTTTTTATATGATTTAATATTTTCTATTTTAGGATTATGATTATGCAAAGTCATTTATATAAAAATCACAAATTCCATTATTATAATAATTTTTAATAGTATTATATAATATTAGATATAGAAATCTTTATATGATAGTATCATATGTTCTCATATGAATTGGTTATTAAAATTCATAGTATTAGCAATACCATACTTTTTTATGGTACTGGGTATAGGGATATATATGAGGGTTAAGCCCGAACTGGGTGGATTTCCTTTCTTTTACTGGTACCAGTTGGTATGGATATTCATAGCAGCCGCATTGACGTTTAGTGTGTATAGCATAGAAAATGCTGAAAAGAAGAAAGGGGTGACGCATTAATGTTCTCAGATCTTGATCTTGCTTTGTTCTTTGCGATTGTTATTATTGTACTCTTTGCAGGATACATGGCATATTTCTGGAGAAAACCTGAAAATATGGGGGCCCATGAAGAATGGAGCGTAGGTGGCAGGAGATTTGGTACTGTTGTAATGTGGTTCCTTCTTGGTGGTGATGTTTATACAGCATATACGCTTATAGCTGTTCCAGGGGCTGCAGCAACTGCAGGTCCTGGTGGTGGAGCTTTTGCAATGTTTGCAATAGCGTATGGAATTATGATTTATCCAATAGTATATGGAACTATGCCAAGGTTATGGAATGTTTCAAAAAGAAGGTCGTATATTACAGCAGCAGATTTTGTTAAAGATCGTTTTTCATCAAGATTCCTTGCAATGCTTATAGCCCTAACAGGGGTACTGGCTGAGCTTCCCTATATTGCACTCCAGATAACCGGAATAAAATATGTGCTTGGTGCACTTTCCCTTCCGATTACAGTAAGCCTTATAATAGCATTTATACTGGTAGCTGGATTTACTTTCGTGAGTGGTCTAAGAGGGCCCGCCCTTACTGCAATAATAAAGGATGCAATTATATGGGTTGCTGTTATTGTAATAATAGTATACATACCCATACGGATGGGTGGTTTCGGCCATATATTTTCTAAGGCATCGGCGGTACCAGGATATTACCCACTTAGTATAAATCCCGTTATAGCAGTGGGGTATTCAAGCCTGGCACTTGGCTCGGCACTTGCCCTATTCTTATATCCTCATGCAATTACAGGAACACTGGGCGCAAAAGATTCTAAAACCATAAGAAGAAATGCCTCACTTCTTCCAATTTATAATATACTGCTTATGTTTGTTGCATTGATCGGTATCATGGCAGTTGCCTATTATAATAAAGTCCCAGCAATTAGTAGCGAAGCACTGCCAAAACTCGTCATGAACATATTTCCTTCAACATTTACGGCTTTTGCCTTTGCTGCTGTAGTTGTGGGAAGTATAGTACCCGCCTCCATTATGGCACTAGCCTCGGCAAACCTGTTAACAAGGAATGTATATTTGGAATATATAAATCCAAATGCCTCTGAAAAAACACAGACCAATCTTTCAAGGGGGCTTGTCATGGTCGTAATCATAGCCGCCCTTGCATTTTCACTGGTCCCAGCAGCATCGGGGGAAATTATATACCTTCAGACAATTGGTGGTGCAATAATTATGCAGACACTTCCAGCTGTATATCTGGCCCTGTTTACAAGAAAGTTAAACAAATATCCTGTGGGCATCGGATGGTTGGTTGGGCTTTCAACAACACTTATTGCACTGTTTCAACTTGATTTTAAAACATCACTTTATAAAAATCTTGATTTCCTGTACGTAGGAATACTTGCACTTATCTTGAACCTAGTAGTTGTTGGTATAGGGATGGCTATAATGAAGGCTATGAATAAAGTAAAGGATGAGGGAATAATAGAAAACTCTGAATTTAATGATATTGAATAATTTTTATTCTTTTATTTTTGATTTTTTAACATTTCATCAATTTTATCACAGTGAGCGAGAAAACCCACACCATTTCAGTAGATCAAAATTCACCTCCTGAGGTTTTATTTTCCAGATAGAGATTGGTTGAGAATGGATTTACTGTAACGAGAATTGATGTTACCATTGCCTTCAATACATCGGCAATGATCCTCCTGTGTGCTCTAAGGTTCAGCAGTACCCAGAAGTTGTACAGCAGTACTGCAAGGTAGAAATACAGCAACCTTATGGTATACCTCCTTGATGTTGTTTTTGCAAGGAATTTCCTTATCATTCTATAGCCAGTTTCAATCCCCCATCTTTTTTTGAATATCCTGAATATGCAAATTGGTGGAAGTGTAGTATTGGTGGCAAATGCATAGAGCACCATTTCTCCCTTTTTGTCTTTACCATATATGGTGACAAACCTGGATGTTGCCTGATCCTTCTTTTTTCTATTGTGGCTCTTTGTTGTGTAGAGTTTATCAATTTCAGCGGATCCTTTCCCCATCTTTGGCACATGCATGATAAAATTGATATTATTAGATATAAGGTAATTTATTGCATCTATGGAGAAGAAACCACCATCCATGAGAAGCACCCTTATCTTTATGCCAGGGTTATTAACAATATGTATGGCAGCCCTTACCATATTCAGTACTGATCCCTCCTTAACAGGTATTGTGGCTATAGCAAACCTTAGCCCCTTCATTACTATGGACACAGTGGCATATTCATATGCATAGTTTGTATCCCTGCTGTTCTTTGTGCCTATTACACCCTCTGTGTCAATATTACCGTAATACATCTCATCATGCCAGTCCATGGCGATCATAAGGGGTTTCTTTAACAGCCCCATCACTCTCAGTGTTGCAATTAAGTCACTGTTAACCAGGATTAGCATGTCAGGATCCTTATCCCTGAGGTGGTTCCTTACGGTCTGGCCTGAAATGCCTGTCAACTGTGAAGACCCCTCAACATAGCTGTTTGCCATGCAGGCAAGAAGCAGTGTGTTAAAAGCAGTATCCTCACCCCCTGAATTCCCGAATCCCAAAGCTCTGTCCCGTGACGGGAAAAAGTTTATCCATGACCTCGCATTAACTTCACTGTGTGGCACAGCAATTCTTATTAGATTTGTTGGTTTCATGCCACACAATTGTCTGTCAGTTTATAAATTTTGATCTACTGTATAGCCGTGGGAGGATGTTGCACAGTCCATAAATCTATCATAGTAATCAGACCTTTTTATTGCAATATAATCAAGAATTTTTTCACTTGTCAGTATATCGTTTACATCCATTTTTACAAGTTTTAGCATTTCATCAGTTGCCGGTTTCTTTTTTGCTTTTCTATTTTTTATTAATTCATCTATAAATGGTTCTGTGTCAATTATCCAGTGTTTTGGATATTGATTTTACCGGTTTATTTACACATCTTAAACCCGCCACAGCTTCCTCTAATTTTTCGTTCATAGTTATAATATTACTTAAAAATAGATTAATTTAAGCAATACTGCATTTATGCATGGTATGTTTAATAACAACTTATGCAAATGTTTATTACCGGACATTTGTATACATAATAACATAAAACTTTTATATCGTTTTAGATTATATTTTTATGAAGAAATTATTGGTTGTACTGGTAAGTATGATTTTTATAGCAATAGCCTTTTCAACGATAACAGCACAGGCCTCGCCTGTAAATATTAACAACAACCACGTAAATACCGGTAATAGCTCAAAGCTTTTGAACATGGAAAATCAGATAAAATCAAAGGGAATACCACTGAAATATGCAAGTTTCCCAACATACCATACGGATGTAAAGAAGGTGAATAATGTTATAGCACCATCGTATAATTCCGCTCCTGCACCTATGGGAATAGGTTTTTACGGTACAAAAAACACTTCAGGCCATTTAACTGGATACAATGTAACAACAAAAAGTGTTATGGCATCAATTCATATAAATAATATGAGCGATTTCTACTTACTAAACGATGGCCCGAATAGTGTCACATTTCAGTTAAATTCAGTTCTTACAAACGTTACGCTGTTTGGCAATTCCAGTTATAATTTCTGGACACAGAACGTTGCATTTTATTCTGCGAGGACGCAACAGTTAACATTCCTTGACAATATATGGAATTTCTCCTCACCTTCGGTGGCTATAAGTAATAATGTATTTCATTCTTATGATGGCCATCTGGATGCACCTGTTTTTTATTATGATGTGGGGCCTACAATAAATGTTACGCATCCATTTACCCTCAACCTTTATTTAAATTCAACTGTAATTAACCGTGATAGCGCTGTTTATTTCAATTATTCAATAACCTCTAATAATAAGGTAATATCCGGGTCATATGATAGGGTATTATTTAATTCAACGTATTATCAGCCAGCAAGTTTTGTATCAAAAAGTCCAGAATATCTCGCAAGTGGGACACAGATAACTCCAACGGGTTACATACCATACGACTTTGAGATAATGGTTGGTGGTCCTGGTGGTGGAAGCACAACATCCATGTACAATATAAACGCAACAATGAATTTAATGTACAGAAAATCAGGTAAATATCACAATGTTCCTTCTGCATATGATGTTGCGTCTGAAACTGGAGAAACCTCACAGGGTGTTTCTGTTGCATGGCATCATTCAACTGCATATTTAACTCCAGGCCCCTCATTTATATACGGAATGTGGAACATATCGGGAAATAATGTAATGCACGATTATAAGGGTAAAATATCCCCATCAAATGCATTTATGTTTGTTTCGGAGGGGAATAATTTTAATACAAATAGTGCTGCATGGTCTCCACTATCATTAAACGGAACTTATAACTTCACGTTGCCTTATAATCAATATTCTGCGGAAGCATTAATGAGTTATCATAATAATGAATTCTTTAAACCGGGCAATAATGCTTATTTAAAATATAATATGCATAGAGGAATATACACTCCATTATACGCATTTGACAATTCACAGTTAAAAAACATTTCTATGTACGGTAATGGTACGGTGAATAATCCGTATGTTTTATTCAATTCCCAGAAAAGATCTATAAACACGCTATTTGAAGAATTCAATGATTTTGCTTTTCCTGTATTTTCAGGAGTACTGATAATGAATACAAATGCAAGTACTGTAATGTATAAAATGCCATCAATGTTTATAAATTATAATAATCCTGCATATACTGCATTTTTATCATTCTATGGATTGCCATCATACAATTTCTTAAATTATGAAATATATAATGCATCAAACATAACCGTATGGAAATCAAATAATATATCGGGTTATTTCCCATACACTTTATCCGGATTCCCGGTAGCCAATATTTTAATATGGAATTCCACAAAAATACTTGTTGATTCAAACGTATTTAATGTAATGGACAGTGGCATCCTTGCATATAATAGCCCTAACATAACTGTATGGGGAAATTATCTCATAAATGCTCCACAGACATATAATAGCACATTTTACAATGCTACAGATATATGGGGAGCCCCACTTGGAATAGCCGAATACAGTTCCGGTGATACGATATACAATAATTACTTTAACGTTGAAATAACAGCGTATAGCCCCAACTATTCAATATACTCTGGAACTTCCGCTGTATACATGAATCACTGGAACATATCAAAACAACCGGCGTATATTGTTCATTATTTCAATGGGTTTACCCTGTCTGGCAGTATAATCCACACACGTTATCAGGGAGGCAATTTCTGGTATAATTTCAATGGCACAATACCGTACAATGATTACGGATTAATTGCATATGGGGGGGATTATGCACCATTATATTACCCATTTTTCTACTATTTCCTCTACTAAAATTTTTTATACATTTTAATTAGTTTTTCTGTTTTATTTTAATTTTATCATTATTTTTTAATAATTTTTCAAGCATTTTATCATATTCCTGCAATATATAGGCATATTTATTATTGTTTTTTATGAATGTCTTTACGGAATTTGTATACGGAGCCAGAATTTTATTTGTAAATGAATTCATCATTATATTTATTGTTTTTAACTGTTCATCGTTTAAATCTACTTTTCTTTCTAACTCATCCATTTCTTCCTCCTTTATACTTTCTGCAAATTTATAAAATGTGCTTATTATATCATCGGATTTCATTTCATTTATTTTCTGCTGATACAGAACCAGTTCATCATCTATTATTTTTTTAACCTTTCTTATTTCGTTTTTTCGTTCTTCACCGGTTATCTTTGAAATGCTGTATATTGAATCAAGGTCATACAGGTCTATATTATTTTTATTCATTTTTTCTATATTTGCGGGATTTGACAGGTCTATTAAGATTTTATCGCCATCTATCTCATCCAGGTCTTCTTTTTTTATTATATGATTTTTTGATGATGTAACTGTAATTATTATATCATTGTTTTTTATCAGTGATTTGATATCAGATAAACCAGAATAAAATGCCCCGTATTTTATTGCAAGCTCCTCTGCGTGATCCTTATTTCTACCTGCTACTGTTGTTTTAATATTTGATCCCTTTAAATAGTTTAATAATGCAACTGCCATCTTGCCAGTTCCTATAACTAATAGTTTTTTATTATTTATATCATATTTTTTATTTAATATATCCAGGGATATTGTTGATAATGATGTTTTACCCTTTGATATATTAGTTTTTGTCCTCACATCCTTCCCAATGCTCAATGCCTTTTGAAATGTGAAGTATAAAAATTTATTTGTATGTCCCCTATTTTTTGATAAATCCAGTGAATCTTTTATCTGTCTTAAAATATCGTTTTCCCCTATTGACATTGATTCAAGTCCAGATGAAACATAAAATAAATGCTCTATGGATTCCGGATATCCAAGAGGCAATGCATTATAACTATTATATATCTCATTTCCCTCAAAATATATCTCAATTCTATTACATGTGATCAATATAACGTAATGTTTTATATTATTATTCTGCATTAAATCCTCAAAATATGAATAATCATACTTTATCATACTATCAAAAGTATCTGGGGTATCTTTATAATTCCATGTGAGTAAATTGATATCTACCATTGAACCACACTCTATAATTGTATTTTATTATATAAATGAACTGATTTAGAGGAGCGTATATAAATAAATAATTTTTTACTAAATTGTAACATAAGGTTAAAATAGAAAAAAATTTATTAAACGTTGTTCTATACAAATAATGGATAATATAGATCACGAAATTCATAGATTATACGAAGAAAATAATAGATATAGAAGCTTCTTAAAATCAAAATTTATACTTTTACTTATAAGCATGATAACAATAGATATTATATTGCTTATATATTCAATAAAATTCCACTCATTATTACTAAGACTGTTATTTAATATAGTATCTGGAATTTTGCTGACCTTTTTCTTTATATGGTTTTTATACAATATATACAGGGCAAATAAGAGATAGTAATTCAATATAAAATAAAAAATGTTTATATAAAACAATACAATTATGAAGAAGGTATAATATGCCCCGATAGTGTAGCGGCCTATCATACAGGCCTGTCGAGCCTGTGACGTGGGTTCAAATCCCGCTCGGGGCGTATCCATAAAACTTCAGATTCCTATTTGCCTTAACACCTGCAATTATCATCTGGTTTATATACTCCTGATCCGCTTTTTATAATATAAAAATAAGATTGTATAATTAATATATTATGTTATAATTATAATTAAATTTAAAATACATTTTTAGAGGAAACAAATTCCTACTATTTCTTATACATAAAAAAGAAGCTATTGCATGGAATGTTTTTGATTCTCATTCGACCATATGCCTCCCAGGTGACATCCTCCCACGACTAAAGCCGTGGGCTTCCTGTTTCATCGACAGTGCCTCTTTCATGTATTCCAGAGGTCTTACTCCATCTCCCGCCACCATTTTTGGGTGGTTTATCAGGCTTCAAATCCCCACTGCCCGTGGGTACTCAAGTATGTAAGTACTTATTCATTTATATATGTTCGCTTTCATCCCACCCATAAATGGGGTGGGTTTTCTCGCTCACTGTGATAAAATCATAATTACCCGAAATCATAACCTTATACCACATACAGAATATTACGGGCGGGTTAAACAACACTTTATCCGCAGGCCAAAAATTCCACCTCGTTATACTGCATCTCCTTAAATTACCGTATAAACTCATTTTTTTAGATTTTCTTTAAGAAAATTCTTTAATATCTTTCTGATTATTAAATTTAATTTTGTAGGAGTTATATCAAGTATTTTTGACAATTCCATTAAATTAACCTTCTTGGGTACATCGAAATAACCTAAATCATAGGCATCTCTTAGTATCGGTAATAATTTTATATCCTTATTAGGGTTTTTAACTATTTTGGCATATACGCCATTTCCAGTTATCTCAATAAATTTTTTTTTCACACCGAGTATTTCATGCACATTATCTAGATCGAAATTCCAGATATTATAATTGTTTTCAATTTTCTCCTCATTTATATTCTTTTTATTATAATGCTCTCTTATCATTGTGAATGTTTTGCATTCTCTCAATTTTACTTTTAATATTAATACTTTATTATTTCTATATAAAATCTCTGCATCCATTACTGCAATGGAATTAAGTAATTCTTTTACTAAGTTCTCATCATTGTTGTATATTTCAACGATTTCATTTAAATTATCACCTATTACTTCTCTTTTAATTATTCTGAACTTTATATCGCTGTTAACTATACCTTTTAAATAGCAACTTTTATCCTCTGTAAAATATTTTACCTGCATTTCACACTCCGATACAATTTACCTATTTTTATTATTGTACTGTAACAAATTAATACGATGTTTTTACTAATATTTTTCCATTTAACATGTAAATTTAGCTATGTATTTTAATTACATTTTTAAACATTTATAAATTTTTATCTACCCTATATCTGCTTTATAAGAACTCGATACAGGATAATTATTAAAATATAAATAAAGATTATTTCTTACTCCTCCTCTTTTTTATCTTTAATTCCAGTACATTTTCCTTTTCTGTATTTCCTTCATATATGGATTCAATATTATCGAGAGAAAGCCATACCATTTTATTGTTTATGCTCTTATCGCAATCCTTTATTTTTAATAGCAAACCATTGTCATCATAATCCTTCAAAATCCCTGTTAGAAAATCATTTTCATCATCAAAAAGATAGACTGTTACAGTCTTATTTTTGAAATAATCTATGGGTCCCATACTAAATAATGTAATACTCCATATATTAAGATTTTCATCTGTTTAATAATAATATTATTAATACATGGTTTTATTTATGAAATATGTATCAGATAAAACACGATAAGATAATAGCAAATTCATTAAAAAATAATGCATTGAAGGACCCATATGAAAGGAATATAACAATAATAGAAAATAATATTACTGATAAAACACCGGTAATGATAGGTTTAGCCGGTTTTTTCGGCACATCATATAGTTTCCTGAATAGAAACTATACATCACTGGATTTTTTAACAATGCTGGATGTAATATCAAAAAAATATGGTTTTATAATTATATTGCCTGATACAATGACACATTTCCACGGGAACCAGTATACAAATTCAAAAACTGTGGGAAATTATGAGAATTTTATTTCAACAGATTTAGTAAACTATATTAAAAATTTATATGGTGATAGGGCTTTATATTTATTCGGAAAATCTTCCGGTGGCTTTGGGTCATTCACACTAACTATAAATCATCCCGATATATTTTCCGGTTTTATTGATATTTCCGGAGATTCATACTTTGAGTATTCATATTTACCGGATTTCCCGGTTACATATAGGGTACTGAAAAATAAAAATTTAAATGACTTCATTTCCGAATTTGACAGCAAATATCTGCATAACACCGATGAAATCACAGCATTTAATATAATTGCAATGTCCGCATTTTATTCCAGGGGTAACGATATTGATTTACCATTTAATATATATGATGGCACAATAAAAAGTGAAATATGGAACAACTGGTTATCAATAGACCCTGTAAATGTTATAAAAAATAAATTAAATAACATAAAAAATAAGAAAGTAATACTTCAAACGGGTTTTAAGGATGAATTTAAAATAGATATAGGCATGAATATATTAAATAATTATTTAATAGAGAATAATGTAAACCATTTCTTTAAGGAATACGATGCCGGACATTTTAATACAAACCATTTTTATTTAGATTCTTTCCCTGAAATATTAAAAAATTATTAAATATTTATACCTGATTATTCTGTTGAATATTTTCTATTTTTATTAATACATTTTATATTATACAAATATAATTAACTGTGATAAACTATAATGAAAAACCCATATTAATATTCTGGGAAACAACGAAGGCATGTGGACTGACATGTAAACATTGTAGGGCCTCTGCAATGGAATCACCGCTGGAAGATGAACTTTCATATGAGGAAAGCATAAATTTTGTGAAATCGATTAAAAATTTTGGAAAACCATATCCTGTTTTGATATTAACCGGTGGAGATGTTATGAGAAAAAACGGCATAGAAAAAATTATTGAAACAGCAAACGATAATGGTATACCAGTATCCGTAAGTCCCGCAGCAACATCATTCTTAACGGATGAGAGATTAAATTTTTTCAGGGAACATAAGGTGTTATCAATATCATTATCATTAGATGGCAATAGGGGAATGCATGACTGGCTCCGTGGCAATGGAGTTTATGATAAAACCACAGACTTAATGAAAAAAATTGCGGATAAGAAAATGAAATTGCAGATAAATACCGTTGCCATGAAAAGGAATATAATGGATCTACCCGATATATTAAAATTATTAATTGATAACCACATAAATATATGGGAGGTTTTCTTTTTAATTCAGACAGGCAGGGCAATTGATGCAGAGGATTTAACACCGTATGAATATGAAGATATAAATCACTGGCTATTGTTTGCCATGCATTACAGTATGATTATCAGGACGGTTGAATCTCCAGCATTAAGAAGAATAATAGATGAGAGCAATGAAAACTATCATGGGAATTTATATGATAAACTTGTCAACAAAACAGTGAATCTACTTGGTGAACCGGAAACTAAAAACTTATACCTGAAAAGTTCTGAAACAAGGGATGGCAAGGGCATAATTTTCGTAGGACAAAATGGTGAGGTTTATCCATCGGGGTTTTTGCCTGTGTCCATTGACAGTATAAGAGACAATGATATTGTAAATATATACAGAAATAATGCAATACTTAAAAAATTAAGAATACCTACAAATTTCAAAGAACCATGTGGTTCATGCACATGGAATGATAAATGTGGGGGTTCAAGGTCAAGGGCATATTCATATTATAATGATATATTTGCTGGGGATCCGGCATGTATTAATTCAGTATAATGCCTCATTTATATCGTATAAAACCACCGGTATATTATATAATTCAGATATATTTTCCTTTAATTCCATAAACTGGTTATTTTTTACCTCGATGGAATCATCAATATTATTTTCTATTATTATTTTACTGAAATCATTGTATTCCTTTAAAGGAGAAATATATACAATATCACCCCTGCTTAAATCTATATTTTTAATAAAATTTATGGTATCATTTACATGGTTAGAATTGCCAAAACCGGACATTATTATCAATCCAATATTTATATTATGTTTTTTTATATTATTTATGAATTTTATAGCTATATCCGGGTCCATTTTTTTGTTCAGCATTTTCAGTATCTGCCCATTACCGCTTTCTATGCCAATGTATATTCTTTTCATATTATATTTCTTTAATAAATCAAAATCATTATCATTGAAGGGTGTTGTAAATGCGTCGGAAAATGCATATAACGGCAAATTAAAATTATCGTTAATGTATTTTATATATTTAATTAAAATATTATTTTTTATATTTATCGAATTGGCATCCCCCAGAAATATGCCCTTTCTTGATTTTATTGAATCACCGAAATACAATTTCAGGTTATTGATCTGATCCTTCAGTGAGGGAAAATCTATTATGTTATATTTTTCATTTTTATATAAATTGCAGAAGGTACATTTATTCCATGGACATCCATATGATATTCTTAAATATAATGAAAAATATTGATCTGGTGGTACTATCGGTATTCTTTCATTGTAAATTTTTATTAAATCCATTGATCTTCCATATAAATAATTATAATTCTTTATATGTTCATTTAAAAATTCATATTTTCCGGATAATAATTTTACATCGTGATAAAAATTATTTACAACGTTTACCTTTTCATCTTTATCTAAATATCTAATTTTCCTTATATTACTATCAATTTTTATCTCAATAACATCATTCATCAAGGTTCTCCTGTATGTTTTATTTCCCCGTGTGTAATATATCATATCCGACTTAGAATCCATTAATATTATCCTGTTATCATATTCCATTTTTATTAATCCATTATTTAATAATGCAAGCACATAACATTTATTTCTATTATATTTAAATAATTTTTGAAATTACAGATTGTATTTTATATTATAATTTCTTGGCGTTATTATATAATTTTTATATATATAGGATTTTGAATTGCCGATAATTATTATTGAAAACATATCGATATAGCTGTCAAGGAAATCATTTAAATTTGATATTTTGATTTCCTGATCTTTTCTATATGCATTTCTTACGATGGCTACAGGAGTGTTAATGTTTCTATATTTTAATAATATATTTCTGGTTTCCTTTATTAATTCAGTTCTTTTTCTACTTACGGGATTATATAAGCCCATGACAAAATCCCCTCTGGCTGCGTTTTCAACTCTTTCCAGAATTATATTTTCCGGTGTTAACTTATTGCTTAAACTTATTGAGCAGAAATCATTCATTAACGGTACACCAGCCAGGGAAGCAGCAGAATTTATTGCTGTTATTCCCGGTATTATTTCAGGATCTATATCATAATTATGCTTTGCAATTATCTCAAGGATTAATCCTGCCATTCCATATATTCCGGAATCACCGCTTGATATTACACCGGTTGTTTTACCCTCAAGTGCGTAGTCTATTGCATGGTTTGCCCTTTCCAACTCATCAGCCACATCGGATTCCTCAATATTTTTATCTATTAAAATTTCTTTTATTAACCTTAAATATTCTTTATAACCTATTATTATATCGCATTCATTTATTTTTTTAACTGCCAGATACGTCAGGTTATCGATATCCCCCGGACCTATGCCTATTAAATATAATTTTTTCATCGGAGTTAATATTTTATTAAAATATATTATTTATCCTACCTTGTTTAGATGTCCACTGAATTTACTTGCTGGAGCTGTTATTGTAGTTGATTCACTCATACCTGCCATAACACTTTGCGGTGAACTTGCATGCCAGCTGCTTGTTGGGTCGTACACAAAGGCATTTAAAATATACGCTCTTTTAGATCCCGTTATTACCATAGATGTTGGATTTTTCCTATCTTCTTACACTTGTGCCATTAAAAAATGTACTCTTATATGCGTATTTAATTGTATTCACAGGGCGCTTTGACTATATCTTTCCCTCAGGAAGTTAAAGGAAGAAAATTATGAGAGCAGGACAGCATCAGCATTTTTTACCCCATTCCACCCAAAGCAGTCGGGTTCACCATCAGGGGAAAATCAGGACAGGGTAGCCTTAAACTTATTTTGCCTTTCCAAGATAGGATGAGAATGTTGATGCGGCACCATCTATGCTACTGTCAGTTTTTAAATTTGACATTACATACTGTGGCGTAAAAGGCCTGTATGTATTATGTGTTGAGCTCCACGTTCCAGTTCCAAGCTCATTTCCTGGTTGATACATAAATGTGTTAAATATATATGTGCCATGGGGACCTGTTATTATAAATGTAGTGGTCAGGTGCCCGCTAAACGTGATGCTTGTTGCATATTTGTTGAACATCTTTGCCACGTTTGAAGGATATGTGCTGTTAATCAATGACAGTCCATATGATACAAGGGTTTCGGGTATAGTTTTATTTTTAACAGTGCCAGTCATTGTTTTATTGAACATGTATAATGGATGGAAGGAAAATACTGTGCCGTTGTTCTTAAAGGTAAAGTTCCCATTGAACAAAAGCCCCGGTTGCCCCACTGAACCATTTCCATAGATATCGGTAGGGTCGGCTGTATTGTATCTTACGTGGCTGGAAATATCTGTGGTTTTATTCATAGTTAGATATAATGGCCAGGAATCTGTAGCTCCAATAGGGCATCCATACCAGGAAATGAAGAATACTGCAGAAGATCCATTATTTAAAAGGTCTTTGTTTGAAATTTCATAATATTTACCGGGTTTAATTGAAGACGGTGCACTGAAAGGTGCTATATACGGATATACCGCGGCAATTACAACTATTACCACAATTATAACGGAAAATATAACTGCCCATTTAAAATTTTTATTCTTTACTATCTTCTTTAATTCAGTTCCCTTAGTAACCTTATTACTCTTTTTAGTAGTACCCTTATTATTGTTAGTTTTCCTGTTTTTATTGCTTTTGCTACCCATAATTAATTAAACGAATACAATGTTATATAAAAACATTATTATGTACACAATATTAAATATTGAGAATATATAATTTCTATCAATGTAATAATAATAAACAATATATTATAATATGTTATGACATAATTATGAAAATTGAAGAAAGCATAGCAAATTATATTTTCAGTGTAAAATATGAAGATCTTGACGATAAGGTAAAACATGAGGTTAAAAGACGATTTATTGATGCACTGGGCGTAGCCTATTCATCACTGAATTCCGAACCTGCAAATAAAATAAAAAAAATGATAGGGCTATATCCAGGCAATTCAAAGATTATTGGATTTGATAAGGCATCACCGGATTTCTCCGCATTTATGAATTCATTAATTATAAGATACATGGATTTTAATGATACATATTTATCGCTGGAGCCATTACATCCAAGCGATATGTTTGGTCCATTAATATCATTATCCACATTATTCAATAAAACAGGCAGGGACTTAATAACCGCAGCTGCAGTAGGATATGAAATAGGAACAAGGTTATGTGATTCAACATCGTTGAGGAAAAAGGGCTACGATCATGTCAATTTCACAGAAATAGCAATGGCGGCTGCACTATCAAAGCTAATGGATTTCGATAATGATAAAATAATAAACACAATTTCAATATCGCTGATACCGCATGTTGCATTAAGGCAGACCAGGGTAGGTGATTTATCAATGTGGAAAGCCGGAGCTGCAGCAAATTCTGCAAGGAATTCTGTATTTGCTGCTCTATCATCATTATATGGTTTTACATCCACAAATGAGCCAATTTCTGGCAAACTTGGTTTTAAAAATATAATAGCACCGGATATGGATTTTTCAAAAATTGATAAAACGACAACGGACGGCATACTGAGAACTTATATAAAGAAATATCCCGTGGAATACCATGCACAGGCTGCTGTTACCGCAGCATTAAAATTAGCAAATGAAATAGATATACACGCCATAGACGAAATAAATGTTTATACATATGAGGCTGCAGTATCAATTTTAGCGGATGGAGAAAAATGGGAGCCACAGAATAAGGAAACCGCCGATCATAGCCTGCCATTTATAATAGCATCTACTATATTAAATAAGGATTTCTGGGTAAATAACTATAACGATATAAAAAACAGTATGGTATCGGGCATTATGAAAAAAATAAAGGTTATTGAAGATAAGGAATATACAGAACAATACCCGGAAAAATTGCCTATAAAAATATCAATAAAATCAAATAATAAAACCTATGAAAGTGAGGTCACGATACCCAAGGGCCATTATTTAAATCCCATGACAGACCGTGAGGTTGAAACAAAATTTGTAAGATTGACCGGCATGACCGATGTTTTAAAGAATTTATGGTCAATGGAGAATATGGAGGTGAATAATCTTGTCTGATTTATTAAAAAATAAATTTAATGTAGTTCCAGGTGTTTATAATCCATTTTCAGCATTGTTAGCAAAAAGGAAGGGATTTAATGCCGTTTATTTATCCGGTGGTGGGTTAACAGCATCCTATGGATTACCTGATTTAGGTGTAATAACCCTAACAGAATTAACAGATATGGTAAGAAAAATACATGAAATTACAGATATACCTATAATAGTTGATGCTGATACGGGTTTTGGTGAAACATTAAATGTTTACAGAACTGTGAAATTACTGGAAGAAGCAGGTGCATCGGCAGTACAGATAGAAGACCAGATATCTCCAAAAAGATGTGGTCATTTAGATGGCAAGGAAATAGTTTCAAAACAGAACATGGTCGAAAAAATCAGGGCTGCAACCAGGGCAAGGAATAATGCATTGATCATAGCAAGGACGGATTCCAGGGCAGTAAATGGAATTGAAGATGCAATAAATAGAGCGGAATTATATATTAAAGAAGGTGCGGATGTAATATTTCCCGAAGCTTTAACGGATGAATCAGAATTTAAATATTTTTCGGACAAAATTGATTTTCCTCTGCTCGCAAATATGACGGAATTCGGGAAAACACCATTTATAAAAGCAAAAACATTTGAAGAATTTGGCTATAAATTTGTAATATTTCCGGTAACATTATTTAGGGCAGCAGCAAAGGCAATGGATGATGCACTGGATGCAATAAAAAATGAGGGTACACAGGGGAACATTATCAGCAATATGATGACAAGGAAAGAACAGTATGATGTTATAAACTACGATTTTTATAACAACTTTGATAAAAATATTATGGATAAAAAATAATTATAAATTTATATTAATATATGCTTATTTATATAATATTTAAATTCTATATAATAATTATTGTTTATGAAAATTAATGATAATATCAAGTTAATAAATAATGCAATGGCAAATGCCTATTGTCTAAAAATGCACTATCTTAACGTACCTGTTGATACTGGCACAAAAAGCATCAGACCATAGAGTTATATATCCAAACTTTTTATAACTATAACGTATTACTTATCTATGACAGAAGTAAGCCCAGGACTTGAAAACGTTTATATAAAATACACTGCATTGACATACATAGATGGAAATAAGGGTATAATGCGCTATCGCGGCTATGATATAAATGAACTGGCAGAGAAATCTTCATTTGAAGAGGTATCATACCTGATGCTTTTTGGTGAATTGCCGGATGAAAGTGAATTGCAAAATTTTAAAAACCAGATAAATAAAAATTTGAAGCTGCCAGATTATATGAAGAATATTTTAAAAGAACTACCCGAAAAAGCCGACTCTTTAGGTATACTCCAGACCGTTTTATCGGCAAGGTCCTCTGTGGAATCAAATTATAAGTACAGTGAAAAAAATGATATGGAAATAATTCCGGAAATTCTGGGCAATGTGTTATCAATAGTTGCAAATATATACAGATTGAAATCCGGCAGGGATATAATAGACCCGGTTCCAGATAAAAATTATGCATCAACATTTCTAAGGGCATGTTTTGATAAAATAGATGATGATAAGATAAATGCCATGGATTCTGCATTAATACTGTATATGGACCATGAGATACCCGCTTCAACTACATCGGCCCTTGTGACAGCCTCAACATTATCAGATATGTATTCATCTCTGGTATCCGCAATAGCCGCATTGCGGGGACCATTGCATGGTGGAGCTGCCGAAGGAGCATATAAACAATTTTTGGAGATAAAAACTCCAGAAAATGTGGAGCCATGGTTTAATAAAAATATAATAGATGATAAAAAAAGATTAATTGGGTTAGGTCACAGGGTTTATAGAACATATGATCCAAGATTAACAAGTTTTAAAAAGTATGCGGATAAATTAAGTACAGCTCCGGATCAGAAAAATATACTGGAGATAGCAAAAAGACTGGAAGCCCTTGGAGTCAAAACATTTAGCCCGAAGGGCATATACACAAATACCGATTTTTACTCTGGAATAGTTTTCAATGCAATCGGATTTCCAGTAGATATGTTTACAACATTATTTGGCTTATCCAGGGTATCAGGAATACTGGCACATATAATAGAATACGTTGAAAAACAGGAGAGATTAATAAGACCCAGGGCAATTTACAACGGTTACGACAGAAGAGATTATAAAAAATAGAATTAAACATGCTGTGAAATATCTGTTATATAACCGAAATCCAGCAATCCAAAATCCTCTGTAATGCCATATGCCCTGAATTTATTCGATACATTCTTTAATACAGGTGTAAAATGTTCATCACTTAAGAGTGATTCTGAAACATCCGTTCCGGACGAAAAGAAACTCATTGCTGGCGTTATTAAAACCCTGTAATCATTATTGAAAACAAATGCAGGTATTTTAAATACGCTGCCTATCTCATCCCTCAGGACTATGGATGGGTGCTCATGCCCGAGTATTGTAAGTTTTTTTAATGATCTGTCCCTGTCACCGTGATAAATATAGTAATTATCCGTTTCATAATAGTCGTACATATCTATTTTATTTGATTTCAATATTGTCATTAGATAATTATCATGATTGCCCCTTACAAATATCAATTCTGTTTCTTTTTTATACCTGTCTATAAAATGATTTACATCATCCCATTCCTGTGGCAGATTTCTTGAGAATTCCTGTTTGAAATCCCCATTTATTATTAATTTATCCGGAGAATATGTATCAAGAATATTATCAACCATATTTTCTATATGGTTTCTCTGTAATTTCGGTAAAAACAAACCATGGAGATTCATTTCCTCTTCGAAGCCCAGGTGCAAATCCGAGATAACAACTGCCGAGATATCCTTTAGATATACGCAGTATAAATCCGAAATGAAAACATTCTTTGTTATCTGTATCTCCTTCAATTCAATACAATCATTAAAAATGAAATAATAACTTTTACTATAATTAAAAATATTAACATATAAATGCATTCTATGGATTTGTAATAGAATATATTGACTTATAAAACTGTACGCATTAAAAGAATATTGATAGTGTATTGAATTTGCTGTAAATTTAAAAAGGTCCTATACAACCTTAATCTACCTCCATATTTATATATTTCCTTCCTGTTAGCCATTCCTCATTAATGTCCATCATTATGATTACAGCAAGCCTTAGAAGTGATTGCTCAGATGGGAATGCAGCTATCTTCTTAGTTCTCCTCTTAAATTCTAAATTTAGCCTCTCAATTACATTAGCAGTCTTTAATATTCTATGGTTTGCTTCATTATATGCCTTATAATTGTATAATGAAGGGTAATATCTGTCAAACATGTCTGATGCTTTGTTCAATCCCTCCTTAACAAGGATATCCTGTACATATGGCAAAAGTGTTTCATTCTCCAATGCCTGTTTTACTATCTGCATTATAGATAATTGCTTCTTCTTTGGTATTAGTTTGTTTAAGTTCCTCATAAAGTGGATATGGCAGTACTGCCATGATGCACCTAAGAAAGATCTCTCTACAGCTCCCTGTATTCCCTTATGGCCATCGGATATTACCATTTCTACACCTTTCAAACCTCTTTCCTTAAGGTCATCAAAGAATATTTCCCATTCTATTTCTGTTTCTGAATCATACAATCTGCATGATAATATTTCCTCCATTCCTTCATTATCTATTCCAATGCATACATACAGTGCCTTATTTCTATATGTTCCTTCTTCCCTGACTTTGAAATATGTAGCATCTATGTACAGGAATTTAATTTCCTTATCTATTGTTTTTTCCATAAATGATTTTACATTTATGCCAGGTTCAGATGCTAATGATGAAACATATGTTGCTGATATATTTTCCACTCCCAATGATCTGACTACATTCATTACATCCATGGTTGATACTCCCTGTATATATGATTCCAATATAACTGAATCCAGTGCCTTTTCAACCCCTGAATATTTCTCAAATACCTTAGTTTGAAAAGGGAATTCCCTTATCTGTGGCTTCTTTAGTTCCAATTCACCATCTGATGTTTTTAATGTTCTTTTCCTTGAACCATTCCTGTAGCCTTTTCTATCATCCTTTCTCCAGTATGGCAATGAATTTACCTGTATATTTGCTTCCTCCTCCATTACTGAATTTAGAAACCACTCTACTAACTGTTTCTTTCCTTCCTTACTGTCATTTAGATAACTATTTACCATTCCTTTTATTATATCTATTTGGTCCTGCATTTTTCTCACCTTTCAATTCTGAATGTGCAGGACCTTTTTAAATTTACAGCAATTTGTGTACACTATCGAGGAGCACTATACCTCTTGCCGGATATGAAACGGGTAACATTTTTTTGGTGTGTAATAATGCTAAAATCATTCTAATAATAATTATATACAGATCTATAATTCATTATTTAATGATAGAAGATAAACCATCAATAGGAATAGGAAAATTAAAAGCATATGTAATGAAAAACTCTGCATTTGGCATTATAGAGCAAAATGATTTAATAGAATTACATTTTATACCATTTTTACCTGAACAGGTTGAACATTTCCCCAATGGGGAGCAGGTTGAGCATATAATGCATGGTAAGGTCATAAATGATAAGGTATACTTTTATAGATTTGTAACGGTAAGTAGTGAAAATAAAACAGAAATTGAGTTAGAAGATGAAGATGACCCGGTAATGGAATGGCTAAAATATATATAAAAAATTAAATTTAATAAAATTCTGTCAGGTCATCTTCAGTTAATTTATACGGTGCTGTCTTTTTCAATGAACCCTTAGATAAAACTTCATCAGCATCCTCATATCTTGTTTTATTAACCTCATAAAATATGCCCGTTGGTATGCTATGTGGTTGATCTCCCCATTCGGATGCGTGTTTATACGCTTCATAAAAATCCTCTTTATTATTATTTTCTAATCTGTAAAATGTTTTACGGTAAAAATCATAGCCATTAAATTTGTTATATGTAGGGCATGGACTTAATACATCAATAAATGAAAAGCCCTTGTGTTTTATTGCTTCCTTTGTTATTTCTGTTAGAGTTTTTATATCACCAGAAAATCCCCTGGCAACAAATGACGCCCCTGCCGTTAGTACGTATTGCAATGGGTTGAACGGTGGCTCTATATTGCCGTCTGGCGTATTTTTTGTTTTTCTCCCTATTGGAGTTGTTGGAGATGCTTGGCCTGTTGTTAGGCCAAATACCTGATTGTCGGATACCATATACGTTATATCAACATTTCTCTTTGCAAAATGGTATAAATGCTGTGTACCCTCAAAATAACCATCACCGTCACCACCGTATCCTATTACGGTTAAATCAGGATTTGCCCATTTTATACCTGCAGCCACCGGCACTAACCTTCCATGTAAGCCATGGTATCCATAAGCATTGATAAATTCTGGCATATTACTGGAACATCCTATTCCAGAAGTTATAACCGCATTTTCCGGCTCTATATTTAATTCTGCCAGTGCTGCCGATATAGCTCTTAACTGTGCGAAATTTCCACAGCCCGGGCACCAGTCAGGTGCTACTTTCCCCTTATATGATTCCACAGATAACAATTTATTCACCCCTTATTTTTATTTTTTCATATTTCTCATTTATCTTTCCCTCAATACTATTTTTAAGTTCATCTGGATAAAATGCTTCTCCATCATATTTTCCTATAAAATCAGTATTTATAAGAAATTCGGATTTTAACAGTTTATTTAATTGGCCGGAATAATTGTTTTCCACAACTATTATTCTCTTTTTATTTTTCAGATAGTTTTTAATATCCGGGTTTAATGGGAATATGTGGTCTATTTCTACTGCTCCTATTTTAATATCCTCTCCTCTGAGTTTATCTATGACTTCTTCAACAGCCCCACGTGTTGATCCCCACTGTACTACTAAATAATCCGCCTCTTCTATTTTATATGTTCTTGTCGGTGGCATATTTTTTATATAATCCTCAATTTTTCTCATTCTTTTTTCAACAGAAAGCATCCTTATTTTTGGGTCAGTTACCTGATCACTGACAACATTGCCATATTCATCATGTTCATCGGAATCTTCGTTATGCATTAATCCTTTCTGCCCCGGAACAGCCCTTTTTGATATACCGCTATCAGTAAATTCATACCTTTTATAGTTTTCTTCATTATCCTTAGCCATTAAACCATTATCCATTATATAATCAAGATCTATGTTTAATAAAGTTTCAACATGCTCAGCAAGATACAGATCAGACATAATAAACACAGGTAACTGGTATTTATAAGCAAGGTTAAATGCCTCTTTTGTAAGGTTAAAAGCATCCGTAATGTTTCCCGGTGCCAGCACTATCCTTGGAAAATCACCCTGGCCTGCTCCAATAACCTGGTTTAAATCACCCTGCTCGGTTTTTGTTGGCAAACCTGTAGAGGGTCCCGGTCTCTGTGCTTCATAGACCACCAGTGGTACTTCAGTCATAGCTGATAATCCCACTCCTTCTGTCATCAGTGCAAAGCCACCACCGGAACTACCTGTCATTGTCCTAACACCCGCATAATTTGCACCTATAGCAGCATTTATTGCGGATATTTCATCCTCAGTTACCTTTACAAATATATTATATTTTTTTGCATGTGTGGAAAAGAATTGCATTACCGATGACGCAGGTGTCATGGGGTATGCAAAATACATTTGCATGCCTGCATTTATTCCACCAAACCCAACAGCATCGCCACCAGTACTTGCATACATTTTTCTTTTTATTGTTTTTACTTTTTTATATACAGAATAATTATCCATGAAATAATCATAACCTTCTTTGGCAGCGTTTACATTTAATTCAGCTATTTTCCCCTTTTTGCCGAAGACCTCCCTTATCACATTGGCAAATGCATTAAAGCCAACACCCAAAGATGCTATTGTTGCCCCCAATGCCACTGTATTTTTTAATAGCGGGTTCTTGTCATATTTCAGTGCTATGTCTCTTAATGGAACCGGGCAATATTTTACATTACTATTTTTATTGTAGTTTGTTATCATTACGCCATCAAAAATTGCTATGCCGCTTAATGGAGACGCACCGCCTTCATTTATATTTTCATCTGTATGCCTGTTTAATGCATCCTCATTCAGTGCTATTAACACATCCAAGCCGGAACCCTGGTTTTTCACAACCTCTTCTGATGTTCTTATCTGATACCAGCCCTGACCACCACGTATAAGGCTCTGGTAATAATTGTATGTGCTCACGTATAAACCATTTCTTGAAAATGTTTTTGTTAATATTAAACCCGCAGATTGCACTCCGTCACCTGCAGCACCACCTATTCTTACTATTACATCATCCATGGATACGATACGTCAAAATATTATATAAGATTTTTCAAAAGGAATAAACACGCAACTATTAATATGTTAAAATTAATGTAAATTTTTATTTGCTTATCAACACTAATGCCGCCATTCAATGTAATATTATGGCAAAAAATACGGAATTAAGGATTTATCACAGTGAGCGAGAAAACCCACCCCATTTATGGGTGGGATGAAAGCGAACATATATAAATGAATAAGTACTTACATACTTGAGTACCCACGGGCAGTGGGGATTTGAAGCCTGATAAACCACCCAAAAATGGTGGCGGGAGATGGAGTAAGACCTCTGGAATACATGAAAGAGGCACTGTCGATGAAACAGGAAGCCCACGGCTTTAGTCGTGGGAGGATGTCACGGAATGACATGTGACGGTTGCATAGGTGTTGAGGAGGTATATGTATCGCTAAGAGATGGGCAGGCAATCGTAAAAGCCGATGATAATGTTGATCCAGAGGAACTTGAAAAACTCTATGTAGTCACAAAAACACCGGGGATCAGCAGGAATTGTGTATTAATTTCCTACGCGTGTTAAGGTCTAACATTGCACAAATATTTGTATACTCTGTATAAAAAAATCAAAATATTATTAAGCATAGTAATTATATTTATTATGATTACTATGACAGGAATGTCAGCTATGAGGAATGAAACGCGGCAAACTAATACAACAAAACCAGCAGTAACCGCATCTAATAATTTATATAACAGTTTCAATAATGGCATATTTGAATACAAAGTTTCAATTAATAACTATAAATATTATTTCATAGCATATATTTCCATAGAAAACAACAATACAGTTAGGTTAATACCATATATATCAAACACATCATATGTACCCAATAATATAGTTTATAGTACGAATACTATATATTATAAAATGCAGATTAAATCCTTACAGTTTGGATATCCCGGGTATGCCAGCACATGTCTTTTGGTAACTAATTTCAACTCAGGTTCATATTCATATTTAATGTGTGCAAAAGCAGAATCATCCCCTCATAACTGGTGGCTTGGATATAAATCTATAAATGCATCCGAGAATAGTCAGGATACTGAGGTAAGTGCATATGGCAATGCATGTTTTTATGGCATTTTTGCAGGGTCTTATAGCTGTACATGGTTAGCTTATCCTGAAATCAACATACATGCATATTCAAGTGGAACAACAGTAACCTATATACATAATACTATATACAATTCTCCAAAATTATATAGCAGCAGCACTTTATTTAATGGTGATTTCTCAGGTTACAAATGTGTAATGCAGTACATAGTAAGTTAATTAGGGTGATAAAAATGAAATATAATAAAATAAATAGATGGCCCTTAATAAATACGGTTATTGCTTTCATAACCTTCATATTTACTATAATTTTTATTATATATGTAAATCATTATATAAGTCTAAGCCAGATATTTTTTATCTTCTTAGCGTTTTTGGCGGTTGCATTTCCAAGTATTTTTTTAACCTTTTATGGTAAAAACTTCAATAAAAAATGGAAAGTACTGTTTTATATACATTTTATAGTTTTATTAATGATTTCATCGTTTTTGTCATTAGTTTTCTTTTTAATACCCCTGTTTATTGAAATTTATTATATCACGGCAGATAAATACAGAGATGTTAATTATGATAATATTATTAAATTAAATAATATAATTGAAATTGCAAGATCCGAAATAAAAAATAAATTCAATGTTAATGATGTTGTGATAGAATCACAGGATTTGGAAGAAGATAAATGGATTATAATAACAAAATTTACATTTAATGATGAAAAAAAATATTACAAAATAATTATAGACAATGAAAAAGAAAGCGTTGAAAGCTTAAGCGAATATAATTACAGCATTCCTGATAAATTAACAATAAGAAACGAGTCAATAATTATATTAATAGCGTTTATAATATCTATTATATATTTAGTTTATAAGATATACACTATTATTGTAACGGCAAATCTTATCAGTACCTCAAAACTAGCACCGGCAATATCAATTTTTTCCGGTGTATATGAATTGATATACTTAACATCATTTATAATGTTAGTAGATATATATATCATTTTGAGAATATTTATGGTATTAATATACCTGAATAGTGGGAATTATAAACAGGTATATAAGGAAAACAGTGTTGTTCTTGGAATACTGGCACTAATATTCGGTGGTATAGTACCGGGCATATTATTACTCATAGTCAGAGATAAACTGAATGAAAAAATCACAAATAATTAAAACACACCTAAAATATTATCTTTTTAATTTATTCTGCTAAATAATTTTTTACACAGCATTTTGATAATTTGTCACTCGTCCATATTTTTAATAATAAACGTTATAAATTAATAATTAATCACAGATAATGGTATCCTCAAGGGTAAATAAAATTAACGAATCTGCAACTGTAAGTATGTCAAACAAGGCAGCTGAATTGAAGGCACAGGGCAAAACAATATATAATTTCGGCATTGGTGAGCCGGATTTCACAACACCCAAGGAAATTATCGATTATGCATATAAGGAGGCACTTGAGGGTAAAACCCATTATACGCCCTCTGCAGGTATAATGGAATTGAGAAAAAAAATAGCCGAGAAAATGAAGAAAAAGAATAACATCGATACAGAAGCAAAAAATGTTCTTGTTACTCCCACAAAATTTTCCCTGAATCTTGCATTGTATTCTATAATAGATGAGGGTGATGAGGTTTTACTGCCCTCACCGTATTATGTATCATATCCAGATATAGTAAAAATAAATGGGGGAAAAAATGTAATAGCTGAAACCGATAACAACTATGAATTTGATCCGGATTTAATGAGAAAATACGTTTCACCAAAAACAAAGGTATTTATGTTAAATAATCCGGTAAATCCTACAGGCAAGGTTTACTCAGAAAAATCTTTAAGGGAACTATCTGATTTTATTATTGAAAATAATTTATATTTAATTTCCGATGAAATATATGAGGATTTGATTTATAAGGGAAAAATGTTTTCGCCCGGGAGCATCAAGGAAATGGAGGAAAGAACCATAACCATCAGTGGTTTTTCCAAGAGCTATGCAATGACAGGATGGAGAATCGGGTATATGGTGGCACCCGAAGAAATCATAAAGGCATCAAATAAGGTTCAGCAACAGACATTAACATGTGCACCTTCAATATCACAGTATGCGGCATTAAAGGCCCTGGACGATGAAAAAAGTGTTATTGAAATGAAAAATAAATTCAGCAAAAGGAGGGATATAGCAGTATCCATGCTTAAGGAAATAGATGGTCTATCATTGTATGAGCCAGAGGGGGCATTTTATGTATTTCCAGAATACAATGCTGATAAGAAATCTGATGATCTGGCTATGGATTTACTGGATAGAGAAAATGTTATTGTTACTCCCGGTGACCCATTCGGTGCAGAAAAGCATTTCAGAATATCATATGCAGCGTCGGAAGAAACAATAAAGGCCGGTATATCAGGAATAGCTGATTATTTTAACAAACTTTAAATTTTTTAATTTAAATTAAAGCAAAAACTAATTATATATTTTTATAATCAACATTAGGAAATAATGTCAAAAATAGGTGCAGAAATAAAAAACATAGGTCCAATTACCGATGCAAAAATAGACATCGATAATATTACGGTATTATACGGATTGCCTGGTGCAGGAAAATCCTATACATTAAGGTCATTATTTTCAGTTACACGTTTTCTCAATGCTGAAATAGATAAGGATTTTATAAATTACTTTATGGAAGACATAAATAAGGTATATAACATAAATGAAAAGATTGGCAAAGAAGAAAAAAATTCAATAAAAGCTATTATTTCAATATCATACATATTAAATGAAAAATCAATTTCAAATGACGAGATCATAAACATTATAATAAAAACTATTTCAGAAAGATATAATGTTAATGTTACATACAACGATGGTACTTTTAATATACCATTGAGGCTTAATTTTAATATTAACATTAATGATAACATAAAACAGATTATAAACAAGTATGATAAGATATGGTATTCAAGTGTAGTTTCATATGAAGAAAATAAAACATCGGTTAGAATAGATAATTTTGATAACATAATAGATAATTTTTCAATAGACGATGTTGAATCCGAGTTTAAACTCAAAGGCAGTTCACCAGTAAATATTTCCCTTGAGCCATTTTACCTCTCCATAAGAGGTTCCATAAAGTCTATTACCTCTATACAAATAATAAATTCCCTTAGAAGTATAAGTATTAAATTAAAAGATAATTTAACTGTAATGGAAAGAAGCACCAATAAATCCACATTTAATATAAAAGTAGATGCATCCATAGATATAACAACAAAATATGATAATTCATTTATTTCAATTTCAAGGAATATGCATAAAAATGAAAAAACTGATATAAAGGATATAACAGCCTTATTAGATAAACTTGACAGGACATATGAAAACTATATAGATTTCCAGAACACATTATATAATTACCTGATCAAAGGCTATGTAAATAAAAAATTTGAGAATTATCTTAACACAACAATAAATATTTTTATAAACAATATTAAAAATAAATTAGGTGTTTCCGATTCTATTTTTATACCGTATGGCAGATCGGTATTAATCAATAATACGGCTTTAGATATAAGGCCGGGTTTATATCACAACCGGCGTAACGAAATGGCAACGTTGATAAATAGCTATCTAGCCTATTATCGTACTGGTGTAAGCAATTTAAAGCAAAATCATTTAAATGGCGATATAACTACATTTTTTAAAATATTTATAAATGGTGATATTTCAATTAATAATTTAGGTCAGCTTATATACAGCGATGCAAAAAATCATGTTAAAGTGGATATTAATATGGCATCTGCTATGGTACAGGAAGTGTCCGGATTATTATTGCCTATAAACGCTATAGATGGCAAATCCCTTATATTTATAGAAGAACCAGAAACCCAGCTACATATACAGGCACAATTTTTGATGGGTTTGCTTATAATTGCGCTTGCAAAGTTAGGGCATAAAATAATTATTACAACACATAGCAGTTATATAATAAACAGTATATATTTAATGCAATATTTCGAGCCCTCAATTGATGATATGAAATTATTCCTGAAATATATTTTTAATATTAAAAAGCTTAATGATTATCATAACAAATTTGCTGAAATGCTAATAAAAAATATAAAAAATTTCAATGTAAGTTTTAATTATTTAGCTGGAAACAGGAGCATTAAAAAAATAAATATGGATGAAATAGGAAATGAAATAAAATCAATGACTGATTTTGACGATCTTGTTGCTAACTGGGCAATAAAAATAAACAATAAAACAGAGTGATGCTATTGACTACCCAGATAACAATAAAAAATGGTAAATGCGTGATGTGTGAAAATGGCATTTATGCACCCATTTTCGGCAACTCTATGATGATAATTAATTATGAAATTGAAAGGGATATGGAAGATTTGGAAATTAAAGCAGGTAAAAAACCCAGATGTGATTTTGTTGTAATAAAAGAAGATGACCAGAAGAAAAAATTTTTGATATACATGATAGAATTAAAAGGTAATTTTACAAATAAAAATGGTAAAACCTTTAATAAAATTGTACAGCAGATAAGAGAAAAAATGAACGTTTCTTATGGAATGTTAAAAAAGTGGAATTTGCCCGTTTTTACAAATAATAATTCCAGTTTTATTGCGGTGTTATATACCGAAAATCTAAATTCTATAAGAAACATGTTAAACAAGTCCCTTAACAAAAGTGTAAACTTTAAGTTTGTTTTCATGGAATCTGGCGATCACTTATAATAATTTTTAGAATAAAAATGATGCACTGTAACTTTGCATAATTTATTATATACTTTTTTAAAATTATCCTTCCCATTTATATACAGTTATGTTCCGTGACGTGACATCCTCCCACGACTAAACAGTAGATCAAAAATTACCCCCCGAGACTTTGTTTTCTTAGTAAAGATTGATTGCATCACTGCCAGTTGCAAATGAGTTTACTGTTATGAGTGACCCAAAACACCCGTTAATTGTGATGCCCCCCAAAATAGCTGTTTGTCATGGAGGCAAGTAGAAGTATTCCGTAATATAACTCCCCATCCCCTGATTTCCCGGATCAAGGTGCATGTAACAGGGAAGAGAAACAAGTTTAAATCTGAACCTGCATTAACTTTCCTGTGTGGTATGGCAATTTTCATTAAAATATGTTAGTTCCATATCAGACGTTTCCTAATAACCTCATTTTCTGATGTGATCAGAGAATTTGATTGTCATGACATGAATAAAGATTCATACCGTAGAGTCAGGAATTCATAGATTCAGGGATCAAACGTGTGTACAAAAACATAAAGGAGATATCTGACCCAAAGGAGCCAAAGAAGGGTTTTTAGGAAAGTCATCACACTATTGTCTAACTCTTTATAAATTTAATTTGGGCCATCGGGCTTTCATGGGGGGCCTCTCGCTCACTGTGCTAAAATCCCGGTAATTCCGGAATTTATAATGATCCCGCATTGTGTATACCGGTAAATTCCAGTTACAAATTATAGAAATATATTTATAAAACCATCATATAATATTATCTGTGATCAGAATAAAAAGGGTCTATGATAAAAATACCGATGCAGATTATAAAAAAATTCTGATAGATGGCTTGTGGCCACGTGGCATAAAAAGGGATAATATAGATATCTGGTTAAAGGAAATTGCGCCGTCAAAAGACCTGAGGGAATGGTATAGCCATAATGCCGATAGGTGGGAAGAATTCAAAAAACGCTATAACAATGAACTTGAAAACAGTAAATATGTCAATGAAATAATAAATCTATCCGGGAAATATAATATCACCCTACTGTATGCAACAAAGGATGAAGAACATAGCAATGCGTTGGTTTTATACAATTTTTTAAAAAATAAAAATATTGCCAGTTTTGATAAATTGTTATAATTTAATTTCAACAACACATTTACTGTCCCCGTCAGGGAAATTCTCAAGCAGTGTAAAATTATTATTCAGGGTATCATCTATTATTGATTTTTCCAGGGATCCACATACAAGTTCTTTATTATTTTTTGCAAGCTCATAAAATATGCAGTTATGCCTTATTATTTTTACACAGTCCCCATCTATTTCCATTTTTGCATAATACCCGAGTTTATTCAGTATGTTTACATAGCTTTTCAATTTTTCAATCTTTTCTTCCCTTGATAATAAATTTAATGACATGTTATCTGAGTCTATATCATGTACCATCCTATCCGCAATTTTTACAAGTATATTGTTAAGCTTTGCAGTTCCGAATTCACTTTCTATTTCCTTTAATAATAATGATGAGAAGTTAATATACTGTTTTGGAAATATTTGCATTCCCCTCTCTGTTAATTTATAGTATTTCTTCGGTCTTCCAGTTTTTACCCTTAAAAAATATGATGAAACAAGATTTTTATTTTCAAGGTAATTTATATGCTCTCTCACAGCATTTTTATTTATTTCCAGTATAACTGACAGTTCATCAAGTGTTTTATCCTCGTATAATAGTGAATTTAATATCGAACTTTTATTGGTACCAAGATAATCGTTTACAACTTCTTCCATGTTATCACTTATATATTATCTTTTAATATAAATACTTATAGTATTTTAGTTACTTTAAACATAATAAAATGTTTAAATATGAATTTGTAATAATACATTAATGAGTGAAACAGTACTTGAAATTAAAAATTTAAAAGCAAACGTTGAAGATAAGGAAATACTGAAGGGCATAAACCTGACCGTAAAGTCTGGAGAAATTCATGCCCTGATGGGTCCAAACGGTGCAGGTAAAAGTACTCTGGGTGAGGTATTAATAGGTCATCCAAATTATAAAATTACATCAGGAAAAATATTAATCAACAGCAGGGATATAACAAACGCTGCCCCAGAGGACCGGGCAAAACTCGGTTTATTCCTTGCATTTCAGAGCCCTATTTCGATAAGTGGTGTAAAAATCTCATCATTTTTAAGAATGGCATATAATAATTTATATCCTGAAGAAAAAATGCCATTGAAGGATTTCTTCAATATGGTAAAAGCTGTAATGAAAGATGTTGATATGGACGAATCATTTATATCAAGGTCAATAAACGATGGTTTCTCTGGAGGGGAAAGAAAGAGATTTGAAATATTGCAGATGGTTGTGCTGAAACCAAAGATTGTAATACTGGATGAAATCGATTCCGGCCTGGATGTTGATGCATTAAAACTCGTTTCTGCAGAGATCAAAAAAATGCACAATCAGAATGTTGGATTTTTAATTATAACCCATTATCAGAGGATACTAAAGGACATAAAACCTGAATTTGTTCACGTATTGAAGGATGGGAAAATAGTGATGAATGGCGATAAGAGTACATCCGATAGGATAGAGGATGAAGGATATGATTGGATAACGGGGTGATAGATATGGAAGATTACAGTAAGGATGAGGAAATAGAAAAATTAACCGAAAGTTTAAAGCATAGCAAAAAATCGGATTTTGAATTTTATGATAAAATCAATCCGGTTTATTCAACAGGTAAAGGTTTAAACGGTAAAATAGTTGAGGAAATATCAGAAATTAAAAAAGAGCCTGAATGGATGAAAAGAATGAGGTTAAAGGCACTGGATATATTTTTCTCAAAGCCAATGCCAACGTGGGGCCCGGATTTATCAGAGATAAACTTTGATGAGCTTACATACTATACAAAACCAGGTGAGTCAAAGGCAAAAAACTGGGATGATGTGCCAGACCAGATAAAGGAAACATTCAATAAATTAGGTATACCCCAGATGGAGCAGAAGTATTTAGCAGGATCTGTGGCACAATATGATAGTGAGGGTGTTTACGGTAGCCTGAGAAAGGAATGGGAAGATAAGGGTGTTATATTTACAGATCTGGATACAGCAGTACAGAAATATCCTGATTTAGTAAAGGAATACTATTGTAAGGCAATACCACCGAGTGATAATAAATTTGCAGCCCTGAACGGTGCAGTATGGTCCGGGGGTTCATTCTTATATGTACCGAAAAACGTTACAATAGATATGCCATTGCAGACATATTTCAGGTTAAACGGTGAACAGAGCGGGCAGTTTGAACACACAATAGTAATAGCTGATGAGGGCGCTAAAGTTCACTATATAGAGGGTTGCCTGCCTGAAGATGAACTGGTAAGCCAGGGTGATAAATTCACGGAGATATACGATTTATACACTAATGATGAGGTTATATCTAATACAGGAAACAAGAGAAAAATAGCAAGGAAATATGTACATCCATACAATGGATATATGTATAAAATTACACCGTTATCTGCTGGAAACGCCTTCAGGGCCACATCCGAACATCCACTATTGAGTATTAAGAATGAGGGTGTTGCATCGAGAATTAGAAATGGTAAATACGAAATATCCACAGAGAAATTGATGAAAGCAACTCCAGAATACCGCAGGGTTGATGAATTAAGCACTGGCGATTTTATGGTATATGTATCACCAAAAGAAACAGTTGATGACCCATCTATGGATGGCAATATACTGAAGATCCTGGGTTTATATACAGCCAGAGGGTCCGTATCATTGGGTACATCTCAATTATCATTCTCGTTCTGTAATTCCGGTAAGGAAATTGCATATGAATTATATGGAATAATAAAGGCCCTAGGAGAACAGGTAGATATATCCAGAGTACCTGATAAATATTATACAGTATCAACACATTCAAAGAAACTAATTGACATATGCTCGGACAATGCGGGCAAATATGCTGACCAGAAGGTATTTTCAGGTAAAATTATGAAACTTCCACCTGAAAAGCAGATGCTATTACTGGAATATTACAGAAAGGGTGATGGCAACATATACACCAGGAAGGGCAGCTCAAGGGCGGTAAGGCTCTTAACAGCTAGTAAAATGTTAGCATTCCAGGTACAGGAAATGTTATCAAGGAGCAGTATATTTGCCGGCATCACGATAAGAAAAGCATCAAAAGGCCACACTAACGGGAATGGAATTAACAGTAAGGAACAGTATATAATAGAATATACTAAAAATATAAAATTCAGCAGGGTAAGGCATAAAGATAACTATTATTACGTACCCATTAAAAAAATTGAGAGAGAAGAATACAATGATATAGTCTATAATTTAGAGGTGGAAACAGACGATTCATACCTCGTGAAAGGTTTCGCTGTACATAACTGCACTGCCCCGAAATACAATACAAGTTCATTGCATACCGCAATAGTTGAAATATATGCCAGAAAACACTCAGATGTAAAATATACAAGTGTACAGAACTGGTCCGACAGTGTATATAATTTACCTGTGAAAAGGGCATGGGTAGATGAAGGTGCACATATGGACTGGGTCACCGGTGAACTCGGATCAAAGGTAACGATGATATATCCATCATCATATCTCCGTGGGAGAGGAGCATCAACATCTAATCTACAGATAACACTGGCAACAAAGGGCACATTTAAGGATGCGGGTGGAAAGGCAATACATATGGCACCGGACACAACATCAAGGATTGTATCAAAATCTATAAGCCTGGATGATGGGTTAACGGCATACCGTGGACTGGTAAGAATGAATGAGGGTGCAAAAAACGCAAAAAGCCATGTACAGTGTGATGCATTATTGATAAACAATGATTCAAAGAACTATACATACCCATACGATGAGATATATGAACCCACAGCAACATTCAGCCACGAGGCAACAGTTGGAAAAATTGGAACCGAGGAACTGACATATCTGAGATCCAGGGGATTAAGTGAGGATGAGGCATCATCAATGATAGTCCTTGGATTCATGGACGATATTATGAAGGAGATACCTATGGAATTTGCCGTTGAGATGAACAGGCTAGTAAAGCTGGAAATGTCAAAGATGGGTGCTGTAGGATAAATATTTTTTAATTTTTGGTGATATTAATGATTGAAGATTATCTGGGCACATTAAATGAGAGATTTAAGCAATTTGATATAGAATACAGGAAACAGGCATATATTTACTATCTTAAATACCCGGACCCGCCATATAAGGAAAGCCCTGACCGTAAGGAATATGTGCATATAACTGAAGACGAACTTGAAAGGATGGCATATGGAGAATTATCTATAAGTGTAAAAAAGGATGAAAAAATAGATAGCGATTTTGATTTAATTGTCACGGATTCAGAATTCAAAATAAAAAATAAGAGAAAAGATGTATATATATCAAATATGGATAATGCATTTACTGAAAAAAGGGAATTATTTGATAAGTATGTTGATGGTGAATTCGGGGAATATAACCGGGAATATTTAATAAATTTTTCATATGAAAATGGGTATTTCATATATGTACCGGATGATACCACGGCGGAATTAAAAATAGAATCATTGCAGGATTCAAATTCATCATTTACATTTAAAAACGTGATAATTATTGGCAGAAATTCAAACGTTGAAATTACAGATATATATGAGAAGGAGAATGGTGGCAAAGGTGTACATGGAAGGAATATATATTTATTCTGTGAAGAAAATTCAAGGGTTACATATAATTATGTACAGAATGAAGGAAATGACATAACAAATTTAACATATGTAAGGCCAACATTATACAGAAATTCTGAAATAAAAATAATAGATGTAAACATAGGTTCCAGAAAGGTATTTTATAATCATGAAAGTAAAATGTATGATAGCACAACAATGAAATCGTACGGCATAAATGTATCAAAGGGCTTACAGGAAATGGATATCTGGGATTCAAGTTTACAGTACGGCAAATATTCTAACTGTGACATAAATATAAAGGGCGTTGTATTTGACCATAGTTCAACAATGCATCGTGGTAATATTGATATTGAGCCTGAAGGTATAAAGTCCACCGGGTTTTATGGATCAGCAATTCTTTTAATGTCTGAAAACGGTAAAGGCAATTCAAAACCTGCATTATTAATAAAAAACAACGATACAAAATCAAAGCATTCCTCATCAATATCAAGTTTAGATCCGGAACAGGTATTCTATTTACGTTCCAGAGGATTAAACGAAAAAGAATCTGAGAGACTAATAATAGAGGGCTTTATTGGATACATCAATGATATAACAAACAATATGTTTTTAAAGGACAGGATAAACAAATTATTAAAATTATAGTTTTTATAAACTATGTTCTGTGGCCATGGCAATTATCTGCAATTAGAACGGTTCTATTCATATTACATTTCATATTGATTATAAAATTAATTTTTTATCAGATCGGAAGACCTTTTATAAAATATATCTCTCAGTAATAACAGAGCCTCAAAATTTTCTGTGCTGAATCTGTTTTTGTAATCTTCCTCTCTTGATAATTTTCTATAATAATACAGTACCTCTATTACCTTTGTGCAGGCCCTGAATGCAACCTTCGCAGACCTGTTATCGCTTAATATAATACTATAATCATCCTTCCAGCCCTTTTCCTGTGGCAATTTTTTTAAAAACTGGGGGTCTTCAGCTTTTTCTCCCATTATTATAAAATTTTCTAATGACTTTATGTAATTAACAATTTTTTTATAATTATCTGAAAATTCTGCATCAAGTTTTATCAGGTTTGATGTTATGCTTGCCAGTTCATATTCCTTCACAAAATACATCTGTATATCACTGTCAAAATCTTCATCCTTATCAGATACCATGCAATGAAACGTTGTAAATTCCTTCATATTTTTTATATTAATTTATCCAATAAATACTTTATTTCTTAATTTTTATGTCTGAAATTATTATACCTGTTATGATTACAAATGCACCTATAAATTGAACAGTTGTCAATGTTTCGTTTAATATAAAAAATGCCAGTATAATGGTAAAAACAGGTTCCATTGATGAGATCATCATTGCCAGTGAGGAATCCATTTTCTTCATGCCCCTGTAAAATAGATAAAATGGAATTATTTCAGCAAATATTGCAATATATAAGCCCCCTGAAATTGAATATATATTATAATCAATATTAACAAAAAATGATACCAGAACTATCAACGGTATTGACCATACAACCCCTGCGGCTATAATGCTATTATTATCAACTCCAGAAAACTGCAACTTTTTTGAAAAAGATATTAATAATCCATATGTTAAACCGGATAATAACCCTAAAATTATAAAATAAAACTTCACCGTTCCTAAATATGTTAGGTATAAACCAGAGATTATCAGTAATGCCGATAATAACTTTATTTTTGTAATATTTTCCCTTATAAGGAAAAAGGAAAACAGTATAACAAATATTATGGATGTATACAGCAGTACAGCCATAAGGGGTGCTCCCGCAATTGTTATTGAACCGGCAAAGACCTCAATAAAAACTGCATTTATGGTGCCAAGCAAAAGCAACCTAAAATTTAATAATTTTTTAAAATCCCTATAGAACAGCAAAAAGACCAATCCAAATACTGACATAAACAGTACCATGGAAAATGAATTGCCACCAAGCATGTATAAGAAATTTATAACCACTCCCATTGTTCCCCAGAGAAATGCCGCTCCGAGTACATCCATTCTCTCTCCCATTATATCGAATTAAACAATGAAATAAATTTATATTCCATAATATACTCTTATTTAATATGAACAGAAAATTATTGATGCACGTTGGCCCCACAATGATAGATATGGACGTTCTACTGGCTGGAGTAAGAAACAATACAGGATTTGCCTCACCGGAATTTATACCGGCAATGAAAAATTCTCTGGATGGATTAAAATATGTGATGAATGCTGAGGGCTATCAACCATTTATATTACCCGGAAGTGGAACCCTTGGTATGGAAAGCATGACCTCATTATTAAAAGAGGACGATAACGTTCTGGTAATAAGCTCAGGGGTTTTTGGAGATCGCTGGAAAGCAATATTAGATAGATATAAAATCAACTGTACACTGTTAAGATCAGAACCCGGAAAAATCGTAAATGAAGATAAAATTATGGAGGAATTAGATAAAAAACATTATAAAATGGTAACCATGACGCAGGTTGAAACAAGTACCGGTGTTAAATTCCCAGTAAAGGAAATGGCAAAAAAAATCAGGGATAAAACGGATTTAATAGTTGTTGATGCTGTTGCAGGTGCCGGAGCTGAAGAATTACGTGTTCATGACTGGAATATTGACGTATGCTTAACTGCAAGCCAGAAGGCTCTGGCAACACCTCCAGGTGCGTCACTGTTAGTATTATCTGAAAATGCATTATCATATATGTCAGATGATTCATTATCCGGCTTTTATACAAATTTAAAACAATGGAAAAATATAATGAATAACTTTGAAAACAATAAATCGGGTTATTATACAACCTTACCCATACATTTAATTTTCTCCCTGGAAAAGTCATTTGATTTAATAAGGGATGAAACAATGGAAAAGAGAATAAAAAGACACAAAATAGTTTCAGGTGCAATTAGATCCGGCTTAAATGCAATGGATCTAAATATAATGGCAGATGAAAAATATTACAGCAATACTGTAACTGCAATGATGCTGAATAATATAGATATGAATAATTTCCTGAATGAGTGCTTAAACAGTGGAATAGAAATGGCCACGGGAATTATACCTGAATATGCCGGCAAATATATCAGGATAGGGCATATGGGCTGGATTAATGAAAACGATGCAATATCAACAGTAGCAGTTATAGAAAGGGCATTAAATAAGTTTGGAAGGAAAATAAAATACGGAACAGGAATAACGGCCACACAGGAATATATTGAAAATTTTAAATAATATTATTTTTTATTACATAATCAGTTATATCAAATTTTTTTAAGGTAATTTCAATAAACCTCTTCTTTACCTCATTTAAATCATATTTCTGGCCTTTAATTTTTTCCATAGACGTCATTATATCCGGTGAGAAATTACATGGATTTATAAAATTAAACTTTTTTAAATCTGTAGAAATATTTAAGGCCATTCCATGATATGTTGAAAATCTGTTTACTGCAATGCCTATAGAGGCTATTTTTTTATCGCCATGCCATACACCTGTTTTTTCATCATATAGTGGATAGCCATCAATATTATAAGTTTTCAGGAGCTCAATAACGGAACTCTGGATTAATTTGATTAAATCAAGTGCATTCATTTTCCTGTCCTTTAAATTTACTATATAGTATGCTATTAGCTGTCCCCTGCCATGATATGTTACATACCCTCCCCTTTCGGTTTTTATTATATTATTTAAATCACCCTTATAGTGTATACCGGCAGTGTAAACATCATCATGCTCGGGGAATATAAAGGAATCAGATATTTCACCATCATTTCTCAAATTATTCAATCTTTTCTGGAAAACTGTGCATGTATTATAATCAATTGTAGATAAGTTATATATATAGGATTTCATTATAAATAATAACATTAAGGAATAAAAATTTGATGATAATACTTCTCAATTGTAATATTTTCTTAATAAACTATTCTTTAATAAACATTTAAATATTATAATGCAATAAAACAGCATGGAAGCAAATACATTGGGTGCCCGCCGGGAGAATGACAGTGATTTCAATCAGTTTAAAGTATCACTGAAGTATCAGTTTCTTGCATATATAAGAACAAGGCGGTTTATAGGACTTGCAATATTCTCACTTATAATTTCAATAATTGTGACGACCTTAATGTTCCATAATGAGTACAGCTCATTAAAGGCTGCAGATTCTGTTTCATTTTTCTACCAGTATTTATCACCATTTACAGTGCTGTTCACATTATTAATCGCAGCATTCTTTGGCGGTGATTTAATATCGGCAGATATGGGAACAGATGCAGCATATTACACGCTGGTTCAGCCAGTAAGGAGATCGGTTTTATTTTTAGGTAGGTTTATTGCTGCAATAATAGCTGCATTTATTGTAATATTTATCTACTTTTTTGTAGCAATCGGTGCATCACTATATCTCTATGGTACAGTTTCACATTTGATACTGAACAGTATAGGCATTTTAGTCTTATTTATAGCTGCAGGCATAGCGTTTTCTGCACTATTTTCAGGCATATTTAAGAATCCATCAAATGGAATAGTTGTATCCATATTAATATTTGTTCTCGGTTTCAGTATAATGGATGTGGTTGTGGGTAGTATAGCCGGTATAGACCCATTATTCAGCATTTATTTTGTTGGGGAAATTGTTTATCTTGTCTTTGATAATAACTATCCTACAAAAGTTGTTACGCATGGTGGTTTTGGTGCACATGGTGCAACAATTTATACATTCTTACCGTCAGTTCCACAGGGAATATATGTATTATTGGCATATCTGGTAATATCTGGGGTATTGGCTATATTAATCTATACAAGGAGGCAAAAATAGAGGGGTAAATATGGAAATATCATTTAAAAATGTATCAAAAAATTATGGTAAATTTAAGGCACTGGACAGCATATCATTTGATTTCAACGATCACGGTGCCATAGGTTATTTAGGTCCTAATGGTGCCGGCAAAACAACAACATTAAAGGCAATGACAAATTTAATAAGGCCTTCAAAAGGTGTAATTGAATTAAACGGCATAAACGTAACAAAAAATCCAAAGAAAGCCCTATACAGTGTCGGGTCTATGATCGAAACGCCAACACCGTATCCATATTTAACCGTAAAGGAATCATTACGGTTTATAGGCGAATTAAGAGGTATAGATAAAAAGACAATAAATTCTGAAATAGATGAATTTGCCGAGGCATTGAAGTTGCCGCCATTAACATCAAAGATGGGCCAGTTATCCAAAGGCCAGAGGCAGAGGGCAGTTTTTGCATCTGTTTTAATTCCTGACCCATCTATAGTAATTTTAGATGAACCCACAACCGGTCTGGACCCATTCGAAAGAAAAATATTCAGGGATTTCATACTGAAACTTAAAAAGGATAAACTGGTATTCTTCTCATCGCATATATTATCTGAAGTAGCCGAAACTTGCGATGATGTAATATTTATAAATAATGGCAAAATATTAAAGCAGGGCAATATCGATATAATATCAAAGGAATTCAACACAAATGCTGTATCGGTGGAATTTATTAAAAATGTGGATGATAATATTAAAAAATCTGTTGAATCATTAAACCACGAAATAATAAACATAAAGGATAAAACTGTAGTTTTAAAATATTCAGGTGATGATAACGAACGTGCAGATATATTAAATGAGGCAATCAAAATATGCCCTGTGCTTTCATACAGTACATATGGTTCAGACCTGGAATCCGCGTATATTTCAATTCTCGGTGAGAAAAAAGAATCTGCTAAGGATATCAAAATTTAAATAGCCAATGTAATTAATATACAATGCTAAGAAAATTTAAAAATAATTTTTTATTTGGTACATCTATAAGTGCATTTCAAACAGAAATGGGGCATAGCCGGGAATCCATATCCGAAAATAGCGACTGGTATTTATGGACACATGATGAATTTACTAAAAAAATGAATTATGTAAGCGGCGATCTGCCTGAGGATGGTCCGAATTTCTGGGATAAATATAGGGAATATATAGATAAAATACTGTATATGAATAATAATTCAATAAGATTAAGCATTGACTGGTCAAGAATATTTAAAAATTCAACGGAAAATATTAAGGTAAATTATAAGAAAAATGATAGGGATGATATTTACGATGTTGAATTTAATAATAATACTTTTAATGAATTAAATGAAATAGCAGATAATGAAGCCGTTAGCCATTACAGAGAAATTTTTAATTATATAAAATCTAAAAATATCAAAATATTACTGACATTATATCACTGACCTTTGCCCTTATGGTTGCATGACCCAATTCAGTGCAACAGGGATATTAATAAAACAGATAAGACTGGCTGGCTCAATAAAAATACAGTTCTGGAATTTGCAAAATATACATATTTTGTTTATAAAAAATTCAGTGAATATATAGCTATATGGCATACATTAAATGAACCAAATATTATAGCCATAAATGGTTATTTATATGGCAACCTGGAAAACTTTCCTCCAGGATTATCGAATTATGGTTATACAATCAGGGTTTTAAGGAATCTGGCATATGCACATAATATAGCATATAAAACAATAAAAAGTATAAATAAAAATGCATATGCTGGCATTAACATAGCATCACCGTATTTCGAACCTGAAAAGAATGAGGAAAATAATATTTTTATAAGCAATTATGTTAATTATTTATTTAATGAATTATACCTGGATTCCGCCCTGTATGGAAATTTTGACAACTCCCTATCAGGATTATTTGACGAGTCAAGGCCATATGAGTTTTCCGGAACGGATTTTATAGGCATAGACTATTACAGTAGAGTAATGGTAAGATATGTAAATAATGATGATGTTGATACCAGATTAAGATATACATTTTTACCATGTAATAAATGTTCGGATAATTACTGGGATATATATCCTGAAGGCATAAGAAAGGTTTCAAATATTATATTCAACAGGTATAGAAAACCGTTAATAATAATGGAAAACGGTGTTGCAGATTCGGATGATAAACTCAGACCGGATTTTATTAGAGGCCACATTATTGAACTGCATAAGGCAATAGAAAATGATAGAATAGATATAATAGATATAATAGATATAATAGGGTATTATCACTGGTCATTAATGGATAACTATGAGTGGGCACATGGGTTTAAGTACAGATTCGGTTTATATAAAACCGAAAATAATAATGCCGTAAAAACGGGGGCAGTTGATTTATATAAGGACATATGTTCAGAGAACGGTATAGAAGATGGAGCCTATAAAGAATATCCATAAAAAATAAATAATATAAATATATCTTATTAACCATGAATATAACAGATTTTATAAATTCAGATGAAATAAAAGGCATATCGGGTAAAATATTAAATACCGATTTTGTAAGGGAAATGGCATCAGGAGAACTTATAGACGATCGCTTTGGATATTACCTGATTCAGGATGATGTATATTTAAAATATTATAAAATGGCAGGTTCAAGCATTAAAAAAATAACAGAAAATGATGAAATAAAGGATTTATATAAGTTAATAGGTGATGATGAGCCATTATTCCATATTAACATGTTAAAACAATTCAACCTAAAAAAAGAAAATATAAATGAAAATATGGTAAATTATACAACATATTCGTATGTAAACCATCTACTGCGCTGGTCAATGGATAATGATATAAATGGCATGTATTCAATGTTTGCATGCCAGTGGTCATATGAATTTATAGCCGAAAACATAGATGATGTAAACAGTAAATATAAATTCTGGTTTGATTTTTATAAAAATGATAAATACAGGGATATAACGGGATTATACTTTAAGATATTAAATAAATCTGGCATTAATAATCTACAGAAAAATATATTTAAATATGGTTTACTGTATGAGTTAAACTACTGGATCGATTCGTATGAAAAATATAGCAATATAAATATTTGATTGGCATTAACTATCAATGATTGAAGAAACTTTAGATTATTTATACAGTTTGAAAAGGGAGGGCATAAAATTGGACCTTGAAGCCACAAGGGAGTTTGCAAACCATCTGGGCAATCCGGAAAAAAATTTTAAAAATATACATGTAGCAGGTACAAATGGCAAGGGTTCAATTTCATCATATACATACAATATATTAAGGCAGAAATATGATACAGGATTATATACCTCACCACATTTAATTGATTTCAATGAGAGGTTTATATTTAATAAGGAAATGATAAGCAATGATTATATAGCCAGTTTTATAAATGAAAATAGAAAATACATAGAGGAACTGGGCATTAAAAAAAGAAATCCCACATTTTTTGAAACAACAACGGTAATGGCGTTTAAATATTTCTCGGATAAAAAAGCTGATTATGGAGCCATAGAAGTGGGGTTGGGAGGAAGACTGGATTCAACCAATATATTAAATCCCGAAGTTAGCATTATAGGCCAGATTGGTTATGAACATTATCAGAGACTGGGTTGTTCATTAACCTCAATAGCATATGAAAAAGGAGGCATAATAAAGGAAAATAAACCTGTTGTACTGTTAGATAATAAGCCAGAGGTTGTAAAGGAAATAAAAAAATTATCGGATATAAGAAATTCAAAATTGATTTTAATAGATGATTACTGTAAGATCTCGGATTTAAAATATGACACATTAAATTTATCATTTACGTTAAAGACAGAATATAATGAATATAATATAAATGCAGTTAATTCTGGGTTATTCCAGATAAAAAATATAGAAGCGTCAGTAAGTGCTATAGAACTGTTAAATGAAAATAAAATAGATAAAAAGGATATTGAAAGGGGCATAAATGAATCGAGATGGCCTGCACGTTTTGAGGTTGTAAACACAGATCCATTAATAATAATGGACTCATCACACAATCCACCGGCTGCAAATGCCCTGGTAAAATCATTTAATCAAATAGTAAATAAAAAACCCCTATTAGTAATAGGCATGTTATCTGATAAGGATTTCTTTTCATACCTATCAATAATGAGTAAACTATCTGATGATATTGTACTGACAAAGCCGGATGAACCAGGAAGGGCACTGGATCCATATGAAATAAGGAAATATGTAAAGGATTTATTTAAAACTATAACGGTTATCAATGACCCTATAGAGGCATATAATTATGCAATAAAAAATAGTTCATGCATCCTTGTCACAGGCTCTATGTACCTGGTTGGCATGTTAAAAAAATACATCAATTCCCCGGTAATACCTTTTGCTATTAATTAATTTATCGGTCAAATAGTAAGTAATAAAGTCGGTTAAAAAATATTTTTGTATAGTTAAACTATATAGAATACTTACTGATATATATGGACAACCCTTTTATAAAATACAACAAAACTAAGGATTACGTCATAGGTGATCTAAAAAAATTAAGTAGTTCATACATACCAGATAGCTTTCCACACAGGGAAATTCAGATAGATGCCATTGTAAAGATTTTAAGTTCAGTAACAAATGGTGGGATATCATCAAACATTTTGCTATATGGCAAATCCGGTTCAGGCAAAACCTCATCGGCAATATATGTTACAAATTTATTATCCGAGGCAGTTTCAGGCGATTTAAATATTATATATGTAAACTGTGAGATATACGAGTCACAGTATTCCATACTTGTTTATATGGCAAATTCAATAATTTCAGGCGAAGAGCAGCTTCCACCAATGGGATTGCCACTGGATAAAATCTATTTTGAACTGATTAAAAGATTAAACAAATCAAACAGGTATACCCTTGTTATCATGGATGAAATTGATAAACTTGTCCAGAAAAATGGCAGTGATGCACTGTACGTAATATTAAAATCAATATCAGATTCAAACAGTTCGATTATAGGCATTACAAACGATGCATCATTTGTAACAAAACTGGATGCAAGAGTCCAGAGCAGATTAAACCAGGAAAGTATAATATTCCCGCCATATAATGCAGTTGAACTACGGGATATATTAAATTCAAGGATAAATGGAATAATTAAAAGGGAATTTATAGAGGATTCTGCGATAAATTTATGTGCAGCACTGGGTGCACAGGAACATGGCGATGCAAGAAAATCCATAGATTTATTAAGAATTGCAATAGATTCTGCATTGCGTGAGGAAAAGGATACAGTACTTGCAGAGGATGTTTACAGGGCCAGAGATAGATTTGAAATGAACGTTTTAAAGGAATCAATTAAAACATTGCCCATTCATTCAAAGATGGTATTACTGAGTGCAACATTAACACAGGAAACGGACATGGATTTATCCGTTACAGGGGAAATATATGATAATTATAGAAATATATGCAACGAACTTGGATTTCAACCACTGACAATGAGAAGGATTTCGGATCTACTATCGGATCTGGAGGATATAGGATTATTAACAACAAATACAAGATCTCTGGGAAGATATGGGAGAACCAAATTTATACGTGTCATGGGTTCAATTACAACCATTAAAAATTATATAATGGAGGATCCAATGTTTTCAAACTTTCAGGGATCAAAGATTGTTAAGCAGTCAAAACTCAGAACAAATTTTGATGAATATGTGAATAACTATAAGGATTCCGAAGACCACTTTTAAAAATATTTAATAAATAAATAACAATATACATTTAATGTTTAAGGTATATGAATTGAGCAAGGAAAACAGGAATATAATTGATAAATTACTGGCAGATGACATAATAGGCAGACAGAGCATAACATATAAGGACGGATCAAACTATGGTTACAATTCAAAATTTATAGTAATAATTGAAGGCTCACCTGATATATTTGCAAGGATACGTGATTTAAAGGAAAATGAATTAAAAGAATTGCCGGGGAAAAAAGCGGATGAAGTCTATAAAAAGGTAAAAAACGAAGAAAATAATTCCCAGGATGGTATGGGATTTCTTTTTGGATAATTATGTTAATAATTACAGGTATGCCCGGATCGGGCAAGGATGAATTTGTCAAGGTAGCTAAAGAATTTGGCTTTTTAGATGTGCATATGGGGAATACTGTAAAGAAATATGCAAATGAAAATAATATTGAATTAACTGACAGGACAATAGGTACATTTGCAACAAAGGAAAGAAATAATTACGGTATGGACATATGGGCAAAAAGAACATCAGCATATATAAAAGACCCGGATATAACAATAGTTGATGGGCTAAGGAATTATGAAGAATTATTATATTTTAAAGATTATTATAAAAATGTATTTGTTATTGCTGTTTTCGCGAATGCTGATGACAGGCTTGACAGAATAATAAAAAGAAACAGGGAAGATGATCTTCATGATCATACCGGTTTTGAGGACAGAGATTCCAGAGAACTATCATGGGGAATAGGTAAGGTAATTTCACTGGCGGATTATATGATTGTAAACGATTCAACCCTGGATGAATATAAGAAAAATGTTGAATTGCTTCTTAATGAGGTTATAAAAAGGCATAACATAAAATTAAAACCAGAAAACTAAATTTATAGTATCCAGTTATTACTTCCTCTGTATAAACCATTATAACCTATATATCCTCATTTTACTGCTATTTTTCCTGTATGCCATTGCATATAATTAGTATTATCGCCATGATAATAAATCATGTATGCTTTCACTACTGTAACGGTATCATTACCACTTTATGAATGAATAATATCCAATCCCCTTATGGCATTATTTAATTTCTCAAACTTACTATTTCCCTGTTAATTGCCCTTAAAATTTACATCATTGAAAATTATCTTTAATGACCCTAATAGCATTTTCAATTTCATTATAGGTATTGTAAAAATGCGGAGCTATCCTCAATGAATTCCCGCGGGCTGATGTGATAATTTTATATTTGCTTTTAAGCATTTTCTCGGCCCCAGCAGGATTTTTAATATCAATAGATACGATATTAGCCCCATGCTGTGATGTTATGGTTTTCATGTTATAGTGTTCCAGCAATTCCATGGTGTAATCAAAGAGTTTTTTATTTTCCTCCTCTATATATTTTTTATATTTTATTATTGTTTTCATGCCCTCTATGGCCGCATATACCGATGGTATGGACCATGTTCCATTTTCAAATCTCCTGGCACCGTCTGCATAATCCAGTTTTTCTGATCCAAATTCAAATGGATTCTTCTGTGAGAACCAGCCGATATTGGTTGGTTCAAGTTCATTTGCTATACTTTTATTAACATATAAAAAGGCTATGCCCGAGGTTCCAAGAAGCCATTTAAGGTTACCGGAGGCAAGAAAATCAATTCTGTATGACCTGACATCCATATTCAATGCTCCCAGTGATTGGTAATCATCAACGTATATATACGCTGAATTTTTATGTGCTATTTTTGCTATTTCGCCAACATCCTGCTTAAATCCATTTAGGGACGAAACATGTGTTGCAGTCATCATTAATGTATTATTATCGATATAATTGGAATATTCTCCGGTGTTAATTATACCACCAGTATTCCTTATGGTTTTTACGGTTAAACCATATTTTCTATATGCATTTAATATGAAATTTGTTGTTGGATATTCTAAATCCGAAGTAATTATACTATTTTTATTGCCAAAGTTAAATGAACTCATAAGTGCATTCAGGCAGGATGAAACAGAATATAATATGGCAATTTCATCATCATTAGCATTTATTAATCTGGCAAAAAGATGCCTGGGCTCTTCAACCTTTGATGACCACAAATCCCATGGATTTCCAAGATTTTTAACATCGTCCAAATATTCCTGCATGGCATGGTCAACATTTTTCAGTAGCGGTGATTTCGAACACGCCGCCAAATGGTTAATATTATCAAGGTTATAAAATAAATTGCGTATATCTTCTTTATTCATATATATCCCCCTCAACATTTATAGATATGTTGTTTTTCCTGAATACCATATATATTATAATGATTAATAAAGAGTATATTAATATTATAATGGGAGCATAGATAACGGGGAATGTCAGTGAAATTATTGCATAGTATACTGCCAGTATAGTTATGATAGTTGATATTGTGGGCAGTACAATATGCGTTAATATTTTTCCTATGTTATATGATTTTTCAAATTTAAACTTTGAATACAACGAGAAGTTTACAAACATATGCATAATTAATGTAATAATTGTGCTGAGTGATGCAAAAAATAGAAAATCATAGAAGAATCCATTGAAAAATCCCATTTCATAATAATAAAATATAATTGATGATACGAATGATACAATTGAAAATATTATTACTATATATAATACTGCTATATGTGGTGATTTATACTTTTCGTGGGTTTTTGAAAAATTCAATGGTAAGATTCCATCCTTTGCCATGGCATATATATTTCTTGATAATGCCGTAGCCATGGTAACAAATAGTGGATATACCACAAAGAAGTTTAATATGAAGAAAATGTAATTAGGCATTTTTCCATATTTTGATACAATAATAAAGCCAGGATATATGCTCTGGCTAAATGTGGCTATAGAATTAATTCCCCATCCGGCTACCATAGCGTATGAACCCAGTAGGTATATACCTCCCATTATTAATATTATTAGCATAACAGAAGTACCTATTGATTTATGTGGAGCCTTAGCCTCCTCACCCAGAGGTACTATAGACCCAAAACCGGCAAACGAAAGATAGCTACCTGTAATAAAGCCTAAAAAAACACCCTTTATACCTATATTATAGGCAGTAAATGGAGCAAAACCAATTCTTGGAGAAGATAAAATTATGATTATAGATATAGAAATAACAAATATAATTTGCATAATATTGGCAACCATCTGTGACCTATATGATAGTTTAATTCCACGGTAAACTACATAGAATGCGGGAATTGAAATTAATATTATATATAAATAGCTGTAATAATCCGGTACATTTAAGCCGGAAACATAGTCCAGTGTAGGGGCAAACGTTAACACATAATATCCCAGTATAAAGGTTAAATTTGCAAATTCATATAAAATATACAGGACCATGGTAAGAGTTATTAATGCAAACAATTCTGAAACAATAGCTAAAAAGATAATGAAAATAAAAGAAATATACTCTGTCGACATGATAACCGGTGAATATGATTTAATATTGGGGGGGTATTCAAAGGACCAGTCTGATTTATATAATATACTCACAAGAATTCAATTTATTGCGGGAATAGAACATCTTTTCACCAATGTAATAATAAAATCAATGGGAACCAAAATAGTTATTCCATTCTAACTAATTTTTAACCACATAAGTCATGAAATAACCACACATAATTTTGTTAATTTTTATATCTTTTTTTTAAACTTATACCTATTGTACCAATCCTATAAAATAGGAAACATAATAATCACTATAAATGAAAATACAACAATTGTGAACACTGCCGTATAACATTTAAAATATGGCCTTCAGATAAGGTTGATAGAGTGTTAAACAAAATTCAGAATATGCCTCCTATAGTAATTAATGTATAGATGAGCCTGAATATCCTGAGGTTTAGCAGACAATGTAAAACATATTTTTTATAAAAAATTTATAATATAACATCAAAATATAGCAATTTAGGATTTATTTAACTTTTTTATTATTTTTCCTATATCATCAAAATCTATATTGATACATTCATCACTTTTTGTTTTAAACGACTTTGCTATAACCATGAAAAATTCCCCATTCCTTTTTATATTAACATTCATAGATTTATATTTTAAGTCCTTGAATATTTTTATACCATCAACATCGGATGAAAACTTTATCTCGATAAACACAACACCATTTTCATCGTTTATTGCGACTCCATCAATTTCAATATCCTTATGCCAGAATTTGCTTATATGAAAATTTTCAATGGGCACTGGTATAATATGTTTTGAAATCATGTTTAATACAATTCTCTCAAACGTATGCCCATAAAACGTATTTAAATCTCTATCAATTCTATTATAAACAGTATTTATATTTCCGATCTCCAAATCTGATATATTTGGGTATACAAATTTATAATAAAAATTTAAAAAATAGTCATTAACTTCATAAATACCGCGTCTTTTCTGATTTAAGGGAATAACATATCTAATAAACCTGCTTGATATGAGTGTTTCTAAATATTTCGATATATTTCCAGAGTCGATATGCAATGAATTCTGCAATTTACCGTATGTATTATATCCTTCAGAAATTTTCTTTAATATTAATTCATAAACTCTTGGTTCGCGGAATTCCTCCTTTAAAAGTATCTTGGGCTCCTCGTATAGAATTTCACCTTTTGTGAATATCTTATTTTTTATATTCCATTCAATACTTTTACTTTTATCGATCAATGATAGATAAAATGGTATATTTCCGAATATTGAGTCTATCTTTACAATATCTTCAAAATTATTATTATAAAAATGCGATATTAGATTTATATCAAAACCAGTTATTTCAATACTTCCGGTTCTTCTACCATAAAGTGGTGATTTAAAATTTAAAATTTCATTTTCCATCATACTGATACTTGACCCAGAAAAAATGATAAATAAATTGGAATTTATTATTAATTCATCGTATATTTTCTGGAATACCGATAAAACTCCCTTGCTTATTGATATTAAATATGGTATTTCATCGAATACTATTATGATTTTTTCGTTTTTTATTTCCTCTATAAAATATTTGAACAACGTAAATAAATCCACATCCAGGTTTAAAAAATATGATTTACCGGTAATATTATAAAATTCTAATTTTAGGTAATTGACATTTTCCAGTAGACTATCTTCAGTACATAGGTGGTATACTGCCTTCTTCTTATTTATAAATTCCTTTATAAGTTCAGTTTTGCCGACCCTCCGTCTTCCATAAATTATTATTAATTGAGATTTATTTTCCGTATATTTGTTATTTAAAAAATTCAATTCATATTTCCTGTTAATAAATTGTTGTAACATAATTATCATAATTTGATTACAGTATAATATAAAAATTTATTTGTGTATTTTATTATATACAGTATGTCGATCATTTAGTGTTCTAAAACAGCATATATAATGTATAGCTCTCATTTGTTTAACGGGTTTACACAAAAATTTTTATTTATTTTTATGATGTTAAGTAATAAAAGATAATGTACAGGTTGAGGAATCAGGTTATGATTTCTGTTAACCATGTTAACATTCATCTTTGGAAGTTATCATCTTTTATGAAGAGCTTAAACTTCGTTGCCTTAACCCTAAGGCATCTACCCCGTCCCCTTCCGGTTCGGAGATTGCTTTATTATATAAAATCACGTTTCTGTCGATTTCAAAGCATGACCTGTTTTGCCTGCGTTTTACCCCGGGTCGGGAACCCTATACGCATCGAGCCCTTCTTGCAGAAGAGATTTCATTCCTGTTCATTATTTTCCAGCACCCCTGTCCTCTGGACTTATGCAGTTATGCTGGAAAACTCGCATTTCTTTGTTACGCTGTATTATAAAAATATTTAGATGAAACGTTAAATGGTGAAGGGTGTTATAAGTAGTTAACATAATTAATAGAAATTTAAACTATACGTTAATTATTTAAATAATTAATGATATTTACTTTAGGGTGCAAAGTAATATTTACAGAAAAACCATACTACTGTAATTTTTTGTATTATTATATCAGAAAACCAGATCTTTTGTATAATTATATAGCGATTTAAAGAAGTATTCACCAGTACCATTTTCATGGTAAATGTTATCATTCATCAACTGGTAATTATAATAAACACGCTCCGGATGTGGCATTAATCCTATTACATTTCCGTATTTATTTGACAGTGATGCAATATCCATAATAGAGCCATTAGGGTTCCACGGGTATTCAGAATTATTACCACTTATATCCGTATATTTGAAAAGTATCTGATCATTATTTAATACTTCATCCAATGTATTTTCATTATTGAATGTTACCTTTCCCTCAAGATGCGCTACAGGCACCTGAAAAATCTTATTATCAAAATATTTTTTAAAAACTTTATTTTTTGAACTATATTTTATATATGTGTACCTGCATTCAAATCTATTGGAATCATTTATTGCAAGTGCCATTGTTCTATTTTTTTTCTTATCCGTATCAGGCAGCAATCCCAGTTCACTTAAAACCTGAAAACCGTTGCATACACCGATTAAAAGTTTGCCAGAATCTATAAACCTGTTTATATCTTTCATAAATGGCCTTAATCTTGCGGCAAATAAAGCACCTGCCCTTATATAATCTCCTACAGAAAAACCACCGGGAATAAAAATTAAATCGTAATCGTTTATATTTTTTTTAGTACCCAGTTCACTTATGTGCACATAATCAGGATCAAATCCTGACCTTTTTAATGATAAAAAAGCCTCCTCCTCGTTATTTGTTCCTTCCACGCGGAGAACTCCAGCTTTTAAACCATCATTTTGCACTCTTTCTCTCCTTTGATTTAACTCTTAATCCAGTATAACCACATTTCCTGCATTTTGTTGCATATATCGAATTTCTTGCATAGCATCTCATGCATATTTTTCTATTTAATCTTCTCTCTATTGCTTCTGCGAAAGGCATAAAATCACTTTTTCCTTATCTTTAAAGCATATTTTAACTTTGTTATTTAACATTTAATTGAAACCGCAGTTAAAAATCCAGATAATATAATAAACAGAATTTTTATGGTATTCCCATATTAAATGCCATAATACCAGAGCGGGAAAATCAATACAGGAACCACAAAATTAAATGAGTTGAATTCGTTTTAAAATATTTTAATACTAAAATAACAAAAGTAAAAAATTTTTATTATGCCAGACAAAATTAAAAATTATAATTTTTACCTTTCTATCTTAATTTCGGATTTTGCACCTTTTTCATTTATTTTTTCGAATTTGGGTGCCAGTTTTTCCAGTATTCTGGGCAGTGCTGTATATTCCATGTCCTCATCAGGCAATCTATGTGGCTCGAATACGCCCATTTTTCTTATATAATTTGCCATCTGCAGTGCCTCATTCCTTGCAAAGTCAAATGCCACATCATCGAACAGGTCTACAGGCCCATTTAATCTTCCATCTTTCATCACAAAACCAAGAGCTCTGACCTTCGGTGGGCCATCGAATCTTGCCATTTTTGAATCTTTTTCACCCACAGGCATCATAGGTCCATTGAATGAACCCCTCATCCATCCAGATACCAGATATGAATTTGCAAATGGTTCCAGAGCCTCACCGCTTGCAGGTAATCCCGACTGTATTCTTACTATTCCTGCAGGGTCATCCTTGCCTACATATTCCCCGGCTATGAATGATAATTTATCTGTTGTTATAACCGCAACATTTTCATCCGGCAGTTTTGTATGCTCTTTCTTTGTAAATACCCTTTTTATAACGTATTTTCCCTTTGAACCTATTAATGCCAGCAGGTCATATGTATCCTCTGGCAATGATAAATACACCCTTTTACCATTGTAGATATCCCAGACCTCGAATTTAAATCCCATATGCATATTCGGATCTATTACAAGTCCGGGTGTATTGAATGGGTCTCCAAACATTTTATATATCGGATAATTAAATGATCCCGGTTCTGTCTTGTCCATCATGTATACTATAAATGGTTCTGCCTTCCTTGGTGTTATTTCTAATTCAGCAACCCCTGGCCCCATACCCTTTATATTACCAGAAAATGCATCCTTTAATAAATCCTGCCCTGCTCCATACAAACCTACTTTTTTCGCCACCTCTGTACCGGCCTTAAAAGCATTCCATGCAAGTTCATGTACTTCCGGGTTATCGGCACCTTTTGTATGCACCATTGTTATCTGTATATCATCACCAATATGTGATATTCTATAATCCGAAATCAAACCGTTTGAATTATTCTTTACATAGTTGTCAACAGCGTCCACTACGGGCTGATATACTATTGTATGACCTGGCAAACTACCAATATCTGCTTTTATATGCGAAATTGTTGTTTTCATACGTTACATATTGCTTTTATTCTTATTAAATATTTTGTTAAATCTCTTTTTAATGAATTATATATTTTTTTAAGTGGAAATAAATTATAAAATCACGTTTTGCAATACCTCAAAGTTTAGATTGGTTAAAAACTTATATATAGCCTTTTAATGCATTTTAAATCTCTGGTTACATATATTATATTGATCCCGCATAGTTTACACTTAAAGCTATTGCAGCCTTTTTCAGAAATTTTGCAGTACTGCCATTTATAAATGAATTATTTAGAGTTCCAAAATAATTATTTCCTATTTCTATAACATTTACGCAGTTGTTGTTTCTGAATTCCCTCCTATAACCAAGGGCATTATGCATTGCAGTTATGCCTGATGATCTTGCTATTATAGCCGACATTGGTATATTTGCCTTATTTTCAATAAACATCGAATCGCCACAGGCATAGACATCTTCATAATCCACCGATTTTAAATATTTATCAACAACTATTTTCAGATTTTTGTTTGTTATATCAAAATTACCTATAATTTTATTGCCTGTTAGTCCACCTGCAAATAATGTCAGATCGGAGTTATATTCATTATCTGAAGTAATTACACTATCTTTACCTACAGATTTTACAGTTGAACCATATATTATTTTTACATGTTTCTCTCTTAAAATCTTTTCAGCATGCGTGGAAAAGTTTTCAGGTAAGCCTGTCAACAGTTTTTCAGCCCGTTCTATTACTGTTATATTTTTATTTTTAATCGCACCTGCTATTTCAACACCCAGGTATCCACCACCTATTATGACCACATCCTTAGCGGTTTTTAATTTTTCACGTATTTTTACGGCACCTTCAAGAGATGATAACCCGTATACATATTCACTGCCATTTATAAATGAATAATTCTGTGATGGGCCCAGGGCTATAATTAATTTTTCATATTCTACTGTGTTATTATCCAGTATTATGCTTTTATTTTTAAAATCAACATTTTTTATATTATCAATTATATCGGCATTCCTATTTATCATTGCATGTTCCTCAGGATAGCCAGATACGACATCTATCAGGCGTGGTGCCATTATCATATATCTGCTTTTATCTATGAGTACAGCATCCCTGTTAACCAGTTTTGCAGATATGCCCGCAATGCCCCCTCCAAGTATCACAACTTTACCTTTCATTATAAATCGAAGCCATATTTTACAGGCAATTATAAATTTTATCTTACAAAATCTCATTCATACAGAAATATTTGCTCTACTGCATAAAAAAATTATTCACCCTAAAATTTTTACAATTTTTTCATTTCCTATATGAATTCATAGTTATAATGATTAAATAGAATGAAATAATAAGTAATTATGGATGAACATGATTTAAATTTATTAAACAATATTTTTACATATCTTGTTGATTCTGTTTCATATATAAATGATATAAAATCTAAAAAAATTCAGATAAACAGTTTAAATGAAAAACTAGGGGAGGAAAAATCAGATATAGAACTGTTAAAATCCAGAATAGCTGAATTAACGAATAATTATAGTAAGGAATACAGGGATTTCTTACCATACAGGGAACAGATAGATAATTATATGGCAACATCAATTGATCAATTTTTCTCCTTAATGTCAAACGAAACAGTATCATTAATAACAGATATTACAAAAAAAATAGAGAATGATATAAAATATGCTATTGAAAACATGAAATCATTTTTAATTAACAATCCATTAAAGATACTGAATAAATCAATAAAAATAAGTAATGACAGCAACTCACTTTTATCGATAGCCTCATACAGATGTGTATTAAATGTTGAATATGAGTTTTTACTGGAGAATAAGGATTTAACATTTGCACAGAATCCATATTTTCTAACACTGACACCGGGAATTAAAATTCCAACTAAGTTTTCGGATAATGGTGAAATACTGTATGAAAAGTTAGATATGTATTCATTATATAAGGCAGAATTATCGGACGGCAGTATGATAGCTGAATTCAGGGATGATAATAAATCATTTAAATTTGAATATTCAATAGATGATTCTATAAAATCAGTATATTATTCGGATATCAGTGGTGTTTTAGACCTAATGTCCGATAAAAATTTAATAGGTAATATAGATAAAAATCTAATAACAAACGTTATGAAAAAATTATACGGTATATTTATAGACCTGGAAAATAACAAAATTCAACTGTTATCACTCAGGTTGGACGGTAATGATTTAATAGAAAATACATTATTTGATAAACTGTTCTGCAAACTGATGGAATCAGATTATATAAAAAACCTTGTGAAGGAATTGCCAGAGTCAAGTGAGGAAACAAATGCTATAACAAGGGAACTTATAAAAAACAGGATAAACACAATAGGAAATAACTGTGAAAGATTAAATAATATATTATTTGGGTGACTTTCTGAATAAATGTGTAAATTCAGGATTATATAAAAAGGATTTTTTATCAGACGAATATGAGATATTGCCACCTATTAATAATAATGCCTGTCTGTTTATTCTGTTAACAAATATTGAATTCTCAAGGTTCTCAATATCTGTAAATATTATTTTCTCATCCGGCCATGAAACCCTGTATGCAATTATTATTTTATCATCTTTTGAATACCCTGCACTTAATAGTTTCTTCTTTACCTCTGAGGCATTTGATGCACTTAAAAATATTGCCAGGGATGTTTTGTGTTTTGCTATTACTGATAGATCCTCATTCTCGAATTTTTCTGTTCTTCTGGGCACCCTTGTTAATATAACTGTCTGTGTTGTTCCTGGGGAAGTTAATTCAATTTTTAATTTTGCCGCAGCTGCAAAAACGGAGCTTATTCCAGGTATTATTTCATAATCCATATTATTCTCTTCAAAAAATAGAATTTCATCATTTATTGCACCATATATTGATGGGTCTCCACTGTGCAATCTTGATATATCATAATTTTTATTATAGTATTCCTTTATTATTGATGTTATCTCATTTATATTCAAATTTGAGGTTTTAATAATTTTTTCTGCCTTTGAATTTTTTAAAATATCATCATTTACCAGGGAATCTGCATACAGTATTACATCTGTATTTTCAATTATTTTATACGCTTTCAGTGTTATTAATTCCGGGTCACCCGGACCTGCACCTATTATGTGTATCGTTTTATCACCATTACAGTCATGTAATCCTTTATATCATCAACGTTATAATAAATTTTCTGGTTGTCCATTGATACATAGCTCATTATATAATAATTTTTGATGTTTAACTCATTTATTATTCTTTTTACTGTTTCCCTTGACCTTGTTATCTTTAATAGGACTATATTATCCGCGGATAATATTTTTGATTTCATATAGTCATAATCATCAACAGCAGGTATTATTAACAGCGTTTCATTCTTTGTTGATAATATCAGTTTCAACTGTGCGGATAAACCGTTTATTGAACTTATTCCCGGGATAACATTAAAATCAAAGTCGATATATTTCATTATATCTATAAATGTACTGTATAGTAAAGGTTCTCCTTCAACTGCATAGACAACATTCTTTCCACTATCTAAATATTTTTTAATTAACAGGGCATAATCCCTCCCTATTTTATCAATGTTTTTTGACCCTATTGGAAAATTTAATGAGTAAAATTTATTTTTATCTATATTATAATGCGTTAATATCTTCTCCGCAATTTTTAATGAGGTTTCAGGGTAAAATATTATATCGGAATTCATTAATTTTTTATAACCTTTCAGTGTTATTAATTCCGGATCACCCGGACCGAGACCTATAACTGTAAAATCACTCATTTTTAACGCCCTTTAATATATATATCTGATCCAGTGGCACGAATCTTGTTAGGTTATTTATATCCCTGCTTCTGGATATATTCACCTGTTTTATATCCACATTCATATTGATTCCCCTCATTTTGTTATATGCTCTGACCATATTTTCCACGGTCGTGGTGTTTACTACCATAATACCACTGGTCTTTAACCTTCTGTATGAGTATTCTATTATACCCTCAATTTTTGATGAGGATCCTCCTATGAAAACTACATCCGGGTCATCACCTATATCCTGCAATACAGCTGGGGCTTCCCCATTTATAACATTTAAATCTGCTGAAAACCTTTTCATATTTTCTATTATGTTACTGCATGATGCAACATCCTTTTCAATTGAATATATTCTTCCATTTCCGTCAATAAATGACGTTTCTATTGATATAGATCCGGTGCCTGATCCAATATCCCATACAGTATCTCCATTTTTAATATTCATATCAGAAATATCTATACTTCTTACCTCCTTTTTTGTAATGTTATTATTTTTTTTAGTAAAATTTTCATCATCCAGATTTATTATATTATCCCTGCATTTTTTTAATAAAATTACATTTAAATCGCTGAACTCCATATTTATTAAATCATTTAAATTATATTTTCCTATTCTTTCATTTTCATAGCCCAGATTTTCAAACACATAGGCAATAAAATTATTTAAATTGAAATCGATTAAATATTTTGCAATGTATGATGGAGTATTTATTTTATCCGTGAATAGGAATATTTTATTATGAAACCTTATCCTCTGTGCCAGGCCTTTTATGGACCGCCCATGCAGGCTTATTACATCTATATTATTATAATCTTCTTTTATTTTAGCCATTGCTATCTGCAGTGTACCCACGCCGGGGATTACATCTATAAATTTCCTGTCAAAATTATTTACTATTAATTTGCCTATACTGTAAAATAATGGATCACCAGAGACTATTACTGTTATTATTTTATTATCATTAAAATATTTCCGCAATCCATCTAAAAAACTATCCATATTTTTTATTTCTATTTTATTTTTATTTATATTATTTAATAAATTAATATTTCTTCTACCCGAGAATATTACATCACTATTATTAATGCAATATAATTCATCATCATTAAATTTTTTGCCCGGATTTATTCCAATAATATTAATTTTATTCAATTATTTCCCCCCATATGGTTAAAAATTTTTTTTATATCTTCGTTTATAAGAATTTCCTTATCCTTTATAACATCTCCCACATCATCCATTATTTTGTACGAATCATCCATGAACAGAATATAATCAGACCTCTCTATGTGTTCCTTTATATAACTGTTAATCTCTATATTTTTTTTATTTATTAATTTCAAATTTTCACTGTTAAAACCTATTATAATATCATCATCACCAGCATTATATCCATTTATATTGCTGGCATTGAATATCAAATATCCTTTTAAATAATCTATGCCATAATTATCTGTTATAATGTTCTTTACATTCCTCATATCAAATTTGTTTATTTTGAACAATTCTATAAGATATTTTATGTAAAATCCATTTATAACAATGTTTCTGTTTTTAAATATTTCCGGGTCAATTTTATTTGTGCTTATATCAGCTGTTCTTATTTTAAACACCGTTAAACCATTATTTTCAAATTCCTCTGTATCTACCTCTGTTGTTTCATAAAAAGCTGTCAGAATTTTTCCCGAATATTTCCGTTTCTCAAAATAGTCAAAATATTCATGGTACTTAACCACATTTCCTACAACTATCAGTGATGGTGAATTATCATAGTCATAATTAAAATTTTCCAGTGTCCCTATAATAGTTTTCTGGTAATTGTACGTGCCATTCCTGATTAAGGCTATTTTTGTGCTTTTATTATATCCAGATAATAATAATTTTTTTATTATTTCATTTATATTGTGCGATCCCATAAAAATTATCAACGTATAGGAATCGCAGTTAAAATATTTGCAATCTGGTATGTTCATATTTTCAACGTTATTGCCTGTTGTTACAATAATGCCATGATTGATACCCCTATGCGTTAGTGGTATACCGGAATATGCAGGAACAGCAAGCAGAGATGAGACACCTGGCACCACCTCATAGTTTATATTATTTTTTATTAATTCCTCTATTTCCTCACCACCCCTTCCAAATAAAAATGGGTCTCCACCCTTTAGCCGTACAACAGTATTATACTCCAATGAGTATTTTACCAGTAATTTATTTATTTCTTCCTGATCTACCCTTTTTTTATATGGTATTTTACCGACATATATCCTTATACATGTATTTTTTAAAAGATTCAGTATATATGGATTAATTAAGTGGTCATATATAATAACATCCGCCTTTTTTATTAAATTATGTGCCTTTAACGTTAACAATTCCGGGTCACCTGGACCAGATCCTATAATATATACTGTGGACATTGGAACTGTATTTATAATTCATATTTGTTTTTATTTATAAATTTTTATTATCCATAAAAACCCCTCAGTACGACAAATTTAAATTAATGCAGGTACCCGGAAGTTGCAGCTGGATTAAATGCATTTATAGATGCATTAAGTGTATTAAAAAAATTAAAATGATTTTGCTATATTCAATAATCTCAATGCACCATCCTCATTTAATTTTGCATTTAAATATTTATTGCTTATTTTTTTAAGTCCCTCGTTATATCCATTTATCATTACGCTTATTATGTTTATATCAAGTTTTGACAGGTGTTTTAAAATGCTGTCCATGTTTATCTTATCCTCCCCATCGGTAATAACTATTACTGTATTTGTTCTAAAGGATAATTTTGTATTTTTTAAATCGCTTATTGATGTTTCAAGAGCCCCCTCAATATATGTACCCTTATTTGCCTCTACCGTTAATATTGCATTTACTATTTCATAGGGCTTATCCATTAATTCGTGTGGCTTATTATCAAAGAATCTCAGGAAGTATTTCCTGTTTTTCATTGTGGCAATTTTGAATAATGCCAGTGCAACTGATCTTGACCACACTGTTTTATCACCTTCATACATGCTTCCGCTTTTATCCAGCAATACATAATATGCCCCCTCGCTTAAAAGCATTTTTTCTTTGCCGGTAAATCCGTTTATTATTTTCGAGTAAAATATTTCATCGGGCATTGCCAGTTCTCTGGATAAAACATTTGATATATGCAATGTTTTATAATAACCACCAAGCTCACCCGTGTTGGACCGGGTTTTCATTTTTTTTGTAAATTTTGGCATTATATCAAATAATTTGTTCGCTGTTGATATAATGTTTTCTGCATTTTCAACCGTCAATACTTTATCTGTAAGGTCAATCAATTTCTCCAGTGGTATATCATCCCTGCTGGCAGATCTGCCTCCTGGCCTGTTTGTTTTCATTAATTTTTCTATTTTATCGGCAGTTTCCATTTTTTTTGATGCACTGGCCATGGCATCGTTTACCATTTCATTCATTTTTTCATTGTCAGAATTCTGGTTTTTTTCCCTATTTTTTTTGACGTTTTCATTTAACTGTTTTATAAAATTTATACTGTAGAGCATTGATAGTTTATCATTTAAGCCTGAAGATACCTTTTCCTTTTTGAATTCATCGGTTTTTACAAGTTTTATCATATTATTCCTGACATTTTCAAGGAATTCATTATTATTCTTTTTATCCTTTATGTATGAAAGCGATGAATAATATAAAAAATAAAGATCTGCGGCCGCAGTTTTCATATTTTCTTTAATGCTATTATCAACATTTATATGTTTTACTATTCTCTCCCTGGTTGTTTTGTATATTTTACCCAGCGAATCTATGCCCTCTATATTACTCTTATTTTCATTGTAATATTCATTTAACAGATCCGACATTTTATTTCGCCTTTAATTTTTCATATCTGGATCCCGCATAATCCAGGGAATGATTTATTTTACCCACTATATCTCTATGATATGGGTTATCATCGCTGCTCAAATCTATTTTCATTTTTTCCAGTTTTTTTATATAAACCTGTAATAATGTTAATTTATCAAGAACCTGGTTATATGGCAAATTCTTATTTATTGAGTCCTCGGTGTTTTCTATACATGATTTTGTTTCCTCTATAAGTGTTAATGCATCATTTATCATCTGTGCATTGTTTTCAAGTTTTGAATCTATTATTGCGGCCTCTATTTTAGGTAAATCATCCTCATAATCTGCACTGTATCTTAATGCCATTGCAATATCATTTCCAGTTATTTTATTTGAATCCATCAATATACTGAAAGCTGAAGCTATTTTTAATAATTTTATTTTTCTTCTATCACTTAATAATACATTGTTTTCTTCAAGCTGGAATAATGCATCAATATACCTACTTAAAGTTTCATTATCATTATTTTTCATAGATTTTAATCTTCTTACGGATTCTTCCTGTAAATATGCTATTTCGTTTATATTAATTAAAGGTTTTTCAATATTATTATTATCCATTAAACTTATGCCATGGTCCAGCAGATCGTTTATGAGGGTTTTTTCTATATATTTATGAAATACCTTTATTGGATACCTGTCATATAATGCCCTATCATCCTCGTCATTTGATATTTCATTACTCGCTGAATATATACCGAGAATATCTAAAGATAACATCTTATCCCCATTTGGCAACCTCTTATTGAGCATTATATCTAACAAGGTATTTCTTATTGCAGAGCTTGCCTTGAATATTTCATCAAGGAATATTATATTCGCATCAGGCAGTTTACCCCTGGTTATATTCTTATATTCACCATTTTTTAATGCATTGATATCTATTGGGCCCAGCAGTTCTTCAGGCTCTGTAAATTTTGTTAATAAATAATAGAAATACTTTGCATTTATTAATTTGCTCATTGTATCTATTATTGAAGTTTTTGCTGTTCCCGGAGGGCCTATCAACAGTGCTGGTTCACCTGATATTAAACCGGCCATAACACCATTTATCACATCGTCCCTACCCACAAAATTATTTGATAAATAATTTTTTATTTCAACAATCTTATTTATATTACTCATTATTATTAATAATTAAAACCATATAATATAAAGTTTTCTAACCATAATAAGATATTATGGCAATAAAATTAAATATTGTACAAAAAATACAAAAATTCTAACAAATTTCCTGTAAATACACTCATTGTTTTTTTACATCACTATTTTTTATACTGTTATATGTACTTTCGAACAGTAAATTTATCCTGTTTATATTATCCATGACCTCATCCTGTTTCCCATATTCAAAGTTTGCCGAGAATATATTTGTACCACCAGTTTTTGATAGAAGGTAAACCTTAAGTTTATTATCAACTTTATTTATATTTTCTATAATTTTATCTGCGGGTACATCTGAGTTCAGGGTAACAGCCAGGGGATAAATCCTGCCAGTCTGGTTGTATTCGTATAATGCATTATTTCCAACCAGCAGCATCTTTGTTCTGGTATCCCAGTATGCCCTATCCACGAGTTCATTTACCTCTGATATTTTTTTATTTATTTCAAGTACATCATCAAATTTAACCATAATAAGTAAAACATTTGTAACTCCCGATTTTGAGGATAAATATATATCTATATCCTTATTTTGATTTTTTGCATATTCAATAATCTTACTAACAGGTACATCTGCAGATACCGTAATATTTACCGGGTATAAATATTTTGAATCCTTCTGTTTGAATTCTACTATTACACCGCTACCCAGAAGTGCAGCGTTAGGTATGTTTATAATGTTATTATCCTTTGTTAACATTTTTGAAAATAATGTTTTTATATCTATTATCTTACCGGTTGTTTCAACACTCCATACCCATGAATTTATAGTTATAACATCACCATATTTCAGTGTCCCTGTTGATGTTACAAATATACCGGATAACAGGTTTGATGCAACCGTTTGAACTGCTAAACCTAAAACCACACCGCCTATTGCACTACCTGCCAGTAAACCTGTTACACTTACATGAAATACTGATAATACCAGTGCCAGTATTAATATGTACATTACTATTCTTATTATAAGAGATACGCCATATAATTCCTTCTTTGTTGTTGAGAGTTTAAACTCTATATACCTTATTATAGACCCTGTTACCATAAAACCTATTATAAGTATTACCGCGGCATAAACTCCCTCATTTATGTAAACTTTATATGCTTTATACGCCGGTAAAAATGCTGTGATAAATGCATTAAGAAATATACCTATTAATATCGATAATATTACGCCTATTACTATCTCGATAGCTATTTTTACCAGTTCATTTGTCCTTTTTTTTATGTCCCTCTGCATTTAATCCTCCCTCTCTATTTTATCAAAACCCGTGTAGGGTACCAGTACCTTTGGTATTTCTATATAATTCTCCCTCTGATAATTTTCTAGTATTGCCACCAGGATTCTTTCAGTGGCAACTGCTGTACTGTTTAGGGTATTTACAAATTTATTTCCATCCTTTGTTCTGTATTTTATGTTCAGTGATCTTGCCTGATAATCTGTATCATTTGATGCGGAAACAATTTCCCTGAATTTGCCCTGTGATGGGTACCATGCCTCTATATCATATTTCCTTGCTGCCAGGCTTCCCAGATCCTCTGAGCATATATTTACGATCCTGTATGGTATTTCCAAACTTTTATAAATGTCCTCTGCATTTTTTACCAGTTCATCAAAATAATCCCATGAATCTTCAGGTTTACAGAATACAAACTGCTCTATTTTGTTGAACTGATGTACCCTGAATATACCCTTTGTATCCTTTCCATGTGCCCCAGCCTCCCTTCTAAAGCAGGGTGAAACACCAGAAACTCTTATGGGCAGTTCATCCATATTTAAAATTTCATTTGACAGCATTGATACCAGCGGATGCTCTGACGTTGCTATTAAATACAGGTCATCCCCCTCTATTTTATACAGTGATTCTTTAAAGGTTTCAATATCGGTGGCCCCAGACATTGATGAATAATTTATCATAAACGGTGGCTCCATTACTGTGAAATTCCTCTGGGATAAAAAATCAACAGCATAGTTTATCAGTGCAAGTTCTAATTTAAATAACCTATTCTTTAAAAAATAGAATCTTGATCCAGCTATTTTGCCTGCTCTTTCAATATCAGCCAAATTATATTCGTTCAGCAGCTCCATATGCCCCTCGGGCTTTTCCTCTAATATCTTGTAATCACTGGAGTTCCCGCTATTTTTTTTAAAATATTTCAGATCATCCTTATAAACCCTGGCCATGCCATAATACCTTATGAACTGGCTGTTTTCATCCCCGGAGCATACAGGTGCATTTTTATCCAGCAGATTCGGTATTAATCTAATAATTTTATCACGTTCATCCTCTATAGTTTTTTGTTCGTCCGATAGTTTATTTATATTATTATTAATTGATGCAACCTTACCCCTTAAATCAGCTATATCCCCATTATTTTTCACTTTTTTTGCTATTTCAGCAGTTATATTATTTTTATCATGTTTTAAATTATTCAATACCTTCAGGTTTTCCCTCCATTTTTCATCAAGTTCAAAAAATTTATCCAGTATTTTTATATCAAAACCTCTGGCTATGCAGGAATCATAAAATATTTTTTTATCAGATCTTAATAATTTTATATCTATCATATTCTATCATAAATATAAGAATTGTATTTTATTTTTATGCTTATTATAATATTATTTTACAGAATGAATTTACAAATTCCATTTCCTTGTCGTTTAATTCTGATGGTAAAATTATTGATGCCGGAGAACCGCTTATTTTATTTTTTACTGCGGTTTTAATATCCGTATATATTATCTGTTCATCAACGGTGGCTATTTTAATTCCTATAATTATTTTAGTATCATCATTTATTAGGTTTTTATTTTTTTTATTTTCCATATCCCTCAATATTCGAATGCCATAATATGGGTCCATTGTTTTATTATCCTTTAAATCCAGTAATAATAATGTATGCATTTTATTCTCATAATTAACGTAAATTTTATCATAAACGCTTAGGGGGAAAAAGTTTTCATGTATATACGGTATAGATACTATCTGTCCAAATTTATAGTTAAACAATCCTGTTTTTGATACAAATGCAGTTATTATTGAAGCATTTTCATAAATTCTTACATCTACATTATTTTCTATTGCCTCTTCCCTTATTTCATTGTGCGTTGTTGCTGATAATGCATCTCCCGTTACTATCAGTGAAATATTTTTTTCATGTGCATTTTTAATTATTTCATTACTGTTTTCTATTAAATTTCTATCCGCACTGATTATATCCTTATTTATGATTTTATTCAGATGGTTTACTGTATTTTGAGGGGAAATTGATGTATAAACTTCAAAGTATATTATATCGGAATTTTTTAATATATCGAATTGTTCCAGTGTTAAACTCTTTATTCCACGTAATCCAAGGCCTATAATATTCAACATTACTGAACCAGATCCTCCTCTATTCTTATAACCTCATTTAATTTAGCCAGCCTTTCACCGCCTATTGTACCGGTTTTTATTAACTTTGAATTAAATGCAGTTGCCAGGTGTGCTATGAAATCATCCGTTGTTTCCCCACTTCTGTGCGATACAACCGTCTCCATTTTATTTTTTGTTGCAAGTTTAACGGAATTTACCGTATCGGATAATGTACCGATCTGATTTACCTTAATTAAAACTGCATTGGTAGATTTTAACTCTATACCCTTTTTAATCCTTTCAGGATTTGTTGTGTATAAATCATCGCCCACAATCAATGCTTTATTTCCTATTTTTTTTGTAATTTCTGCAAAACCTTCAAAATCCCGGTCATATAATGGATCTTCTATAAAATAAAAACCATATTCCCTGTTCATTGAAATCGCAAAATCTATCTGTTCATCCCTTGAGTTGTCTCCTTTTTTATACACATATTTACCATTTTCATAGAATGAATCTGATGCAAAATCAACGCCAAGTAGTATTTCTATATTATTTTCCCTGGATATTTCGGACGCAGCATCCTTTAATATATTTATTGCCTCTTCATCAGAAACATCTGCACTCCATGCCTTTTCATCGCCAAGTCCTACACTCTGCCCCTTCAATTTTTCGGATAGTTTTTCTCCAACCCTTCTATGTACCATAATATTACTGTATACAGATTCAAAAAATGTTTTGCCCTGTGATGAAACTAAAAATTCCTGAATTGTTGTGCCATTTTTTGCATGTTTTCCACCACCTATTATATTCCCCATAGGTCTCGGTATTTCAGGGTTTAATCCGCCAACATACCTGTATAGTGGCATGTTTAAATATTTTGAAACTGCTTTTGCATTTGCTATGGACAGTGCTGTTGCCAAATTGCCTCCCATTGCAGAAAAGTTACCAGTACCATCTATTTCATGCAATAATGTATCAAAATTTTTCTGTGCCATTGCATTAAAACCTATTATTGCATTTCTGACATTTTTATTATAAAATTCTACACTTTTATTTATATTATGATCAGGATATGCAATTACCTCAGTTTCGCCAGTACTTGCCCCGGCAGGTGCAGAGCATGCGCCCTCAACACTACCAATATATACTGTTGCCTCTATTGCTTCATTGCCTCTGGAATCAAAAATTTTCCTTACCTTAGAGTTGGTTATTTCTATATTATTCATATAACATTAATTCATATAGGAATAAAAATTTATTTACATAAACATGTTAGGATGGTCAATAAAAAATTATAAAGTTTAAGGATCGATTACTTTTTTATACCGTATACCTTTACAAAACCACTTGCTATTTCATAATTGTTAGTTTTTACATCATAAATTTCTAAAACCCCTCTAAGACCCTCGGCTGTACATTTTGATGCTTCAATACTGTATCCACTGCCGGATATTGTTACCTCTACATTTTTATTGGTTATTTTAAGTTCTATCATATTTAGTGGCAAAAAAGGTCTAAAATGTTTTATTGTTTCCCATAGCTCCTCAAGTGTTGTTGCATATCCTTTAAGTATGTCGGCAGCAATTTTCCCCCTTTCATACCAGGCGTTTGATACCGTATCACTGGATTTAGAAAATGAGATTTTAGTTATTTCATCTAACAAAAAGGCAGGTACAGGAACGACTCCTATAGATATGAACATACTAACATATTTTAGCATAAATTCCATATCTTCCTTCTGGAGTCCTGCATTTTTTATATTGCTATAACTTTTTACAGCCTCAGCAATATAAGATGATATAGTTTTTCCTTCATCCTCTGCTTTTTTTTCTATATATTTTACCATTTCATTGTTCATGGAAATATTTAACCTTGCCATTTAGCATAAATTCTACTGTTTTATTTAATTGTTGCTATCTACTAAAATCTAAATGTATATAACGTGGATAACTGACATTCCCTGCATGTCTGTTCTGAATTCCATTAAACGTTTCAGCTGGCAATGCACAAATACAGGGCAATTATAGAAAACGCAACAGCAATAGATCACAACGAATAGTGGAAGCAGTTAATGGACATTGAAAAAAGCAATAAAAATCGTACAAATACCATTTAATATGCTGTAGATATGAAAAGTGTATCTACAATTACAGTACCCTTGGATACCATATGGTGTATATGTGTGTATATATGTGCACATATGTATAAAACCGTGTCAGATACTTCATAAAGAATATTGCAATAATAATTTGAGGTATATTGAGATGAAAAACATTGAAGTAGGGAAAGGAAAAATACGTGAAAGCGTAATGTATCAGAACCTGCCAAAGAACTACGATAAAATCCACTTTTTAAGATTTTTTGTAGCAATTTTCGCTCTTTTTGATGCAGCAGCACATATGTTTGCAGTTCCAGGTGCAAGTCCAGGAGTTACTTTTTATCTGGATACGGAAACAGCAATTTATATACTGCTAGGTGTATTGTTTATTATGGGATTAAAATCATATTATTTAATTGCGTGGATATATAATATATGGAATCTATTCTTGTACTTCCTATCAGGATTAACAACTATACCAGGTTTATATTCAACAGTTCTCGTTGGGCATATTGCTTTTTCCCAGTATTCATACGGTAGAGCATTATCCCTGGCTGGCTGGTTAGTTATATTAATATTTGGCTACGTTCTAATGAAATATGATAAGGGTTCAAGATTAAATGAATTACTGTGAAATATAAATTTTTTTTATATTTTTAATTTTTATTATTTAATACTAATAATTATCTGTACGCAATCGGAAACAATTAACCCTGTAAATTTTAATTTATTAAACTCATTGAAATCTTTTTATCCATAAAACAGGACGTTATAGCTGTTGAATTAGCAAAATAAAGCCCACCAGTGCCTCACGGTTTCATTAGTAAATAAAATACATATTGCCAGGGCGTGTTATATTTAAATAATTCACCCTGATGCTATAAAGATGAATATATGTAACTCACTTTTACAGGATATCATGCAGGTTATTTCCGGATAAATGCAAGAGTATTGTTATGATTTGACATAAAGGTATTCTACAGTGATTCCGGCGTGGAGAAGGCAATTGAGCCTACAATTCAACAGGTGTTGAAGCCATTTGGAAGTTACAGTAATGTTCACCATCAAATGTGTGAAAAGTAATATATTGTTTAGCTATTAGTATGCCATGAAGGTATCAATAATAGGTGCAGGAACAGTGGGTAAATCAATAGCGGACGCAATAAAGGATGACTTTGAAATATCTTTGAGTTCCAGTTCATTTGAAAAATTAAAGGCATGGAATAATAATAGATTTAAAATTTTTAATAATAACGTTGATAATTCTAATTATGGTGATATAATAATATTAACGGTAAAACCAGATATTATAGATAAGGTTTTAGATGAAATAAAAAGCAATTTAAAAAATAAGATAGTAATATCATTTATTGCCGGAATAAAAATAGATTACATTAAAAA
>JAJZXU010000025.1 GCA_021806235.1 Thermoplasmata archaeon | reverse complement strand
TTCCTGATCTGCACTAAACAGAACGCTTATTTTAATATCCATACTGTCCACAGTATTCCATATACTCTTCCCCTGTCTCATGAGCTTCTCCCTGTCAGATATTCGTGGCTGAGAGATTATACTATTTTTTGTTTTCCAAAGAAAGTTAATGATATTAAGGTTCCAAAATCTTCGCGAAAAACGGAACGTCGGCCTGACGATGTCGTGAAATTAACAGCCACCAGTTCGTTTAATATTCTCCATATAAATTTTCTGTGTTGATTGCTGGAATCCCACTGGAAATAATTGTGCCATGTGGGGTCAATATATATATGGAATCTGATCTATAATCCTTAGTTACCTCAGATATTTTATTGTGGAGTTCTATACTTTCCTCATCCGGGACATCTATTATTTCATCGTTATGTGAAATTACATAAATTTTTTCTAGAACTATAATTTTAAATTGCAAAATTACTAATAAATATAATCCAGGTCTTATCACGTTAATGCATAATAATTCAGAGATATTATCATTCTCCAGATATTTAGCTATTATCTGTATTTCTATTAAATGATGACCCGACCAGTAATCCCCCAATAGTAATTATAAACATTATTATAAATGTCAATCCAATAAGAAGATAGAAAGATATCCCAGATATTTCAGCTGATAAATAAACTCCCTTTAATCTTGTGTAATATGAAGGCAACAATGCAATATATAGTCCTAGAACAGAAATTATACTAGCGCCAAAAATAACTTTTAAAGTATTTATAAGAAAATAACCAATTACTAAAGCAGGTATTAGTTGGAGATACCAAAATCCGGTATAACTGAGTATAATTGACGTTAGTAACAATATTGCAGTTCCATATAAGCCACAGTATTTGTTTTTCATTTCATTCACCGTATCCGGAATAAAATTCCTTGGGCATATTAACGGGTATTAATCTGTAATATAGATCATTGTTCCAGGGAATAAACTCATTTGAGTAATAGCCACTAAGAGGATTTTCCGATATTCCTCCAGGATATATTCCCCTTGCGTTTTCTGGGTGTGAGAGGTTTACAACCAATCTCCAAGAAGGACCAAAATCAGAAACGATACCATAAGCTGCATTTATCGTGTTTCCATCGCCTCCAGCAGGTATAGTTTCTGTATTAAATGGATTAATCCCAAAAAAGCTCGTAAGATATCTTTTATGAATATTACCCCAGTTCCATTTGGCAGATAAACTACCATATTTTTGTGTTAGTTGATGTATTGTCTGATTGAAAGCCTCAAGCGATACTATATTGAAATTTCTTGTATTCCCGTTCAATGGGTTATTGAAGTAATTTGAATTACGATAATGCATGGTCCAGTTAGCCAGATCCTCAATTAAAGGTCCGTGGTACATTGAATCTGGACCTATGAAAAATGATACACTATAAAGACCTTTAGAGGAGTTTATGTTGTATTCTTGCATATAAGGTGAAAATGTGTCATTTACAAGATTTTGCTCCCAGAAATAGAATACACTTGCCGCCGATGAATTTACTGTCATGTTACCATTCCATGATTTTAATTCGTTGAATATAGCAGTATTTCCATATACATTTTTTATTGAGTTAAGCATCGAGTCAAGGAATATATTTGTAGTGTAATCATGTACTGTAAGCTGTATATTTTCCATATCCTTGGTATTTATTCCATATGTTGTATTAAGAAGATGATGTGCCTCATCTGCACGGTAACCGGACTCATAATCCCAACCAATATAGTATGGATAATTAGGCGATACAGTTATTTGATTATCAGAAAATACAAATCCTCTTACAGGATCATAAAGATAAGGTTCATCTTTCAGAGGAACAAATCCTACCCAGTTTGATTCGCCCGTTCCATTTAATATTCCTCTCGGATCACCTGTCTTGATTACCGGATATTCACCATATGGAAATATCCCTATATTTCCTTTTGAATCAGCGACTGCCCAATTCTGTATTGCTACCTTGAAGTATTTTGTCAGATTTTGTTTGAATTGGCTCACAGTATGGGATCTATCTATATGGAGGAAAAATGAAAGCTCATAGGTTGGACTCAAACCTGTCCAGTCCATTGCAATTCTTGTACCGGAATCATTTTCTATTACCACACCATTATTCGCCACATATAGTGTTAATTTATAAGGTTTTGAATCTTTGACTGGAATAGATTCATTTACCACTTTGAATTTAACCCAATTTCCATTTGAATAATAACTATCCGGATGGTTTGGGGATGTTTGTTCGGCATAGAAGTATGTTTCCTGAATCTGTCCATTGGTAGCACCCCATGCAAGGTAATTATTATGTCCCAGTATTATGCCTGGAAAACCCGGGAATACAACACCAATAACATTCATACCGGGTGAAACAAGCTGAAATCCAATCCATATCGATGGAACGCTAGTTGTAAGATGAGGGTCATTTGCCAGAAGTGATGATGTATTATCAGTTCTGATACCATTCACTGCCCAATCATTACTGAAACTATCCGAAGCAGGAAATTCCAGTGATATAGGAGAAGCATCATTTATCTGAATATTATTAAGGCTTACATTCACCGAGGGCGTGTATAGAGAAAGATTTTTTATATCTCCAGTTTCATTATATACTGAAGGATTGCATGAATAGGGGACAATAGGATTTTGAATTCCCGCAGGATATGCCGGGTATAATGTTTTTATAACGTTTTCAGGCATTTCCTGTAGTGCATATTGAAAGTATAAAGGGTCAAAACCTCCTGCACTATTTTGCCATAAAAATGTCTGTTGAATTGCATAAATATTTGTGATATTAAAATCATGTGGTTTATAATTCAATAATTTAAATAATAACGGGGTATCCTTATAACTTAAATTGTTTATATACGAATTTATGCCGGCAACAAAATTACTTGTTGCCATGTATGTATATGATGATTTTGAAATATTCTGCACTTCGCTTTTGGCAATCTGGCAATTCATTAATTCCCTGGAGAATATGTCGGACTGTAATTCACTTTTTCCGGCCAGCTGCGATAAAGTTCCCCGAGCATCTTTTTTTATGAAAACCAGTTGTGCAAGTCTATATTTTGCCTCTAAATATCCCTGTTCATAATAAAGAGACCAATTGTGTGTGCTATATATTCCTATAAAACCATCGGATTCCTGAAAAGTTATTACTTCGGCAGTTTTACCATTATAACTTATATTTGTGTATTTTGCTCCAGTTTTATATTGTGGAGGAATTGAATAAATACCACCTGAAGGATTTAGTAATTTATCTAATGGAGGTAGTGGCCCTATTGCAAATGAAATCATTGAAAAGATAACTATAACAACAATCATCCCCGCTATAAAGCGTTTCTTAGAGGAAAAAATCTTCATATAAATTAAATATATATAGCAATATAAACATTGCGAAAAGAGAAAAAGGCATTCTTTGAATTTGCCGAATCTTTGTTTATGGATTTCCGTAAAGTGATTGGTGTAATTGTTTCATTTAAGCTGGAAAAAAATCACTTACGTAATATATACAGATCAACCAGAAGTGTTATGAATAAATTGAGGAAGATAAATTCAGGAAAAGTAACATGATTAACGCAAAATTCCAGACGAATAATATAATAAATAATAATATTATTGTATTTACATGATTTCTACCAGGTTATAGTGCTAAAATTTATATATAATAAAGTATTTAATATTAAATGAGAATTAACATTCATTTTAGTTTTAAAGGGGAATTAAAATTACCTATAGGGTATAATAATTTCATTCAGGCCTTAATATATTCACACATTTTAGATCCAAATAAAAGAGAACAATTACACAACTATGGTTATATGGTAGGAGCCAAAAAAATTAAGCTTATGACTTTTTCGAAATTGTTTGGTAATTATATCTTAAATAAAGATTCCATATCATTCAAATCGCCTGTAAATTTTATCTTTTCATCGTACGATGATGAGCTTGTATCCGAAATATCTTACAATCTGTTGACTGATGATAATATGTATTTAAATGGTACAAAGTTAAATGTTATTGATTTAAAACCATCATTCTTTGATGAATCTTATTATAGAAATATTAATTATTACATTATAGAAATGCTTTCACCTGTGACAGTTTATTCAACCGATATTAACAAAAAAACGTATTTTAGTCCCTGGGATAGTAGATTCGGTGAGGCCATAAAAAATAATCTACTAACTAAATTAAAAGCAGCAAATATAGGTAATGCGAATTTCGACTTTCATATAACGCCTAATAATATAAAAAATTCAAAGGATGAAAAAATAATTTATTTCAAAGATACCCTTATAAAAGGATATAACGGATTGTATACCATAAGAACAGATGCAGCAGTAATGAAACTTCTATATTATGCTGGACTGGGTTCTAAGAATTCAGAAGGATTTGGTTGCTTTAAAATACTGGGTGACAAATATGATTAGCGCCTTAGAAAGTTTGGGTTCT